>NZ_QSNX01000011.1:18508-204819 GCF_009498575.1 Rahnella sp. RcJ3 | reverse complement strand
CCGGGCGACTTGTCAGTCGTTGTTCCCGGTCAGTGGAGGCGCATTATAGGGAGTTCTCAGAAGGCCGCAACCCCTAATTTCACTTTTTTCACCAACCGTTCATTAATCCGTCAATTTCGTCCAAAATGGACAAATACCGGTCGTTTTTCGCTAAAAACACACCAGTTTCAAGCCAGAGGCTGGAGTAAACTCTCCTTCATAATTAAGAGAAAGACATTCAGGAATACCTTACATGCTACTTAATGCACATCAACAGGCAGCTCAACGTAACCTTTCTTACCTGCTGGCGGAGAAAATTGCACAACGCGTTTTGTCTGGGGAGTATCCGGAAGGGGCTATTCTTCCTGGCGAGAATGAGTTAGGAGAGATTTTTGGTGTCAGCCGGACGGCCGTACGTGAAGCAGTAAAAACGCTGGCGGCTAAGGGAATGCTTTTACCCCGTCCGCGTATTGGTACCCGGGTAATGCCACAATCGAGCTGGAACTTTCTCGATCAGGAATTGCTGACCTGGTGGATGACCCGTGAAAACTTCGATCAGGTGATGGCGCATTTTATTGTTTTACGCAAAGCACTCGAACCTCAGGCTTGTGCGTTAGCCGCACTCGCTGCCAGTAAAGAGCAAAAGCATCAGCTCTCTCTATATATGTATGAAATGCGCCAGTTGCATAACAGCTTTGATCGGGAACACTGGATAACGGTAGATACGCAGTTTCACCAGCTAATCTATGAAGCGGGGAAAAATCCTTTTCTGACCTCTTTTGCGAATTTATTCAGTTCAGTGTATCAGAGCTATTTTCGGGCAATTACAGGCAATGAAGTGATTAAACTGGAACATCACCAGCGGCTGACGGATGCCATTCTGGCCGGTGATGCCAATGCCGCACTTCTGGAATGCCAGAGCCTGTTACTTGCTGATGAATGATCCCACAGACTGACGGACTACCAGCTCTGGGGTGAGCACTAAAATCTGAGGCTCTGAAGCCGGGTCTTGCAACCGATGCAGTAATGCATCAACCGCCAGTTCTCCCAGTGAGTCTTTAGGCTGATGGATTGTTGTCAGCGGCGGCATCATATATTGCGCCAGCTGGATATCATCGTACCCCATCACGGCTACATCATCGGGAACACGCAATCCACGCTGATAAAGTGCCTGATATACGCCAACAGCCATCGCATCGTTACTGGCGAAAACCGCATGCGGCGGTTCGGGCAGCGCCAGCAACTGCTGCATTGCGGCTAATCCGCCTTCAAATTCAAAATCACTACACACCTCATAACCAGGTAAAATCTTCAAACCGGCTTTTTCCATGGCCTGACGATATCCACTCAGCCGTTCCTGTGCGGTGGTTTTATCCAACGGGCCGGTAATGCAGGCGATGCGATGATATCCCTGACGGATTAAAAACTCCGTCGCCATTTCGCCGCCCAGCAACGCGTTATCCTGAATAATATCTATCGCGCCATCAAACGGTGACCAGTCCATCATCACAATCGGCAGTGACGGATAACGGCTGATAACGTCTTTCGAGGGTCGGTGGTTTTCGGTGCACATGATCAGCAGTCCGTCGACCCGCTTTTGCAACAGCGTTTCCAGGCTGCGGTTCATGCGTTCGGCGTCATTATCGGTATTACATAAAATGAGGCTGTAGCCGCGTTCATAACAACTACGCTCCACCCCACGCACCACTTCCGAATAGAACGGGTTACTGCTGGCGGTCAGTAACATGCCGAGGGTGCGTGTCTGGTTCAGCTTAAGGCTGCGGGCCAAGGCGGAAGGCGCGTAATTGAGTTGTTCAACGGCAGCATTCACTTTCTCAGCGATGGATTCACTGACAAAACGATTCTTGTTGATCACATGGGAAACGGTAGAGGTTGAAACGCCCGCGAGGCGGGCGACATCTTTCATGGTGGCCAATCAGGCCTCCTGTTGTGCGAGGAAATCGTCTATTTCTTTGCGCCACGGGACGGAAGGTTGTGCGCCAGGACGCGTCACGGCAATCGCTGCGGCGGCGTGTGCGAATCGTACTGCGCTGTCCATCGGTTTGCCTTCCAGCAGGGCTGTGACTAACGCGCCGTTAAAGGTATCACCTGCTGCTATCGTATCGACAGCTTTTACACGGAACCCCGCCACTAACTTTCCTTCTCCGTTCTGGCTGAGCCAGACGCCTTTACTGCCCAGCGTAATGATGACAGTCGTGATGCCTTTGTCATGTAAAGCGTTTGCGGCGCGAGCGGCATCTTCATTACTGTCGACTTTAATTCCCGTCAGCTTTTCAGCTTCAGTTTCGTTCGGGGTGATTATATCCACCCGTGCCAGCAATTCATCGGGCAATTCACAGGCCGGAGCCGGATTAAGGATCACCTGCGTACCGTTGTCTTTAGCGATCTTCGATGCCGCGATCACCGTTTCAAGCGGAGATTCAAGTTGCATTAATAAAGCAGAAGCACCAATGACCTGCTGTTTATAGCGATCAAGATATTCAGGCGTGACGGCTTTATTTGCCCCCGCATCTATGCCAATAACATTCTCACCTTCCGCATTCACGAAAATCAGCGCTACGCCAGTGGTGGTGTCTTTAATGGCTTCGATGGGGTGCGTATCAATATGGTCACTGGCCAGCTGTTTGCGAACTCGCTCGCCAATATCGTCATCTCCCACACAGGCAATAAAAGAGATATCAGCGCCACTGCGACCGGCTGCAACAGCCTGATTCGCCCCTTTACCGCCAAAGGCTACGGTGTATTGCTTACCGATAACCGTTTCGCCCGGTTGCGGGAAGTGGTTGATATTCAGAATGTGGTCAGCGTTGATACTGCCGAGTACCACCAGTTTGCCGGTTTTCATGTGGAGATCCCTGAGTCAAATAGCGCCTCCATCAGGAGGCGCAGTTACAGCATCGATAAAAAGAGTATTACGGCTGAGCAACCAGTTTCAAATCAACAGGGATAACAGCCGGCACTTTCTCGCCTTTGAGTACTTTATCTGCAGTCTGAACGCCGATCACACCGATTTGTTCAGGACGCTGTGCCACAGTCGCGCCCATTTTGCCGCTGTTAACGGCTTTGATACCGTCGTCGGTGCCATCAAAGCCAACGACCAGCACATCCGTTTTACCGGCAGTCTGCAGGGCGCGCAATGCACCGAGCGCCATTTCGTCATTCTGAGCGAACACGGCCTGCACGTCCTGATGCGCAGTCAGCAGATTCTGCATGACGTTCAGGCCCTTGGTGCGGTCGAAGTCAGCAGGCTGGCTGGCGAGGATCTGGAAATGGTGTTTTTCGGCGGCCTGAGCGAAACCTTTACCGCGTTCACGGGCAACAGACGTCCCGGCGATACCTTCGAGTTCAATGACTTTAGCGTTTTCGCCCAGTTTTTTGGCGATGTAATCACCGGCCATTTTCCCCCCGAAGGCGTTATCAGACGCAACGTGGCTGGCGACAACACCCTTAGTAGCCTGACGGTCAAGAGTGATCACCGGGATTTTCGCCTGGTTTGCCATCGCAACGGCATTGCCTACCGCATCAGAATCCGTCGGGTTGATCAGCATCAGCTTGGTGCCACGAACCGTCAGGTCCTGTACGTTTGCCAGCTCTTTCGCCGGGTTGTTCTGAGAATCAAGAACCACCAGGTTATAACCCAGTTTGTCCGCTTCTTTTTGCGCGCCGTCTTTCATGGAGACGAAGAACGGATTGTTCAGCGTGGAAACGACCAGCGCAATGGTGTCTTTCGCCAGAACGTTAGCACTGAAAGAAGCGGTGATCGCTGCGGCGGAAACCCAGACAGCCAGTTTTTTCATATTCATGGTCATAAGTCCTGTAGGAGAGTTTATTTGTTGCTTTTGTTATCCACCAGAACCGCCAGCAGGATGACAACTGCTTTTACGATCATCTGGTAGTAGGAAGAAACACCTAATAAGTTCAAACCGTTATTCAGGAAGCCAAGGATCAATGCACCGATCAGCGTTCCAACAATGCGTCCTTTACCCCCGGACAGGCTGGTTCCCCCTAATACCACTGCGGCAATCGCATCCAGCTCATAACCCGTACCTGCGTTGGGCTGCGCAGAAGATAAGCGCGCCACTTCGATGATACTGGCCAGAGCGGCTAACAAACCACACAGGGAGTAGACGATAATTTTGACTTTATCGACGCTGATACCTGACAGACGCGTAGCGGATTCGTTACCGCCCAGCGCGTAGATATAACGCCCCAGCCGGGTGTGATGCAGCATGTACCATGCCGCAATAAACACCACAGCCATCAGCCAGACAGGTGTCGGGATACCCAGCGGGCGACCGATACCAAACCAGCCAAAAACATCAGCGACATCATTAAAGCCGGTACTGATCGGGCTGCCGTTGGTGTACACCATCGTAATACCACGCAGCAGCAACATCATGACCAGCGTAGCGATAAACGCCTGGACTTTCCCTTTGGCCACAATCATTCCGGTGACGCCACCCACAGCCGCACCTAACGCCAGCGCGGCGCCAACGGCAACAAACGCATTCACTTCCAGCCCGACAATCGAGGCGGCAACGGCGCCGGTCAGCGCCAGCAAAGAGCCGACGGATAAATCGATCCCGGACGTCAGGATCACCAGTGTCATGCCGACGGCCATAATGGCGTTAACGGACGTTTGCTGAAGGATGTTAAACAGGTTATTGACCGTAAAGAAATTCGGGCTCATGGAAGAGACCACGGCAATCAACACCAGCAGCGCAATCAGAGACTTTTGCTCCAACAACCACTCTTTACTGATCCAGCGCTTTTTGGCTGGCAATGTCTGAGAACTCATATCTGATTACTCCTGCGTCACGCCGTATTGCTTGCCGACAGCGGCAGCCATCAACACTTCCTGCGTAGCCTGTTCTATCGGGAATTCACCGCTTAAATGGCCTTCATGCATCACCAAAACCCGGTCACTCATACCGATCACTTCCGGCATTTCTGAGGAAACCAAAATGATACTCAGCCCTTCGCGCTTGAACTGGTTTATAAGCTGGTAAATCTCTTTCTTGGCACCAACGTCAACGCCGCGCGTCGGTTCATCGAGGATCAGGACTTTCGGCCGCGTCATTAATCCACGGGCAATTGCCACTTTTTGCTGATTACCGCCGGAAAGCAGGCCGATGGTCTGCATCATCGACGGCGTTTTGATATTGAAGAGGCGGATGAAATCGCCGACAGCCTGCTGTTCTTCCGCATGTTTAAGACGTCCGCCAGCGTGGCTGAAATAACGCAGCGCCGTCAGCGACATGTTTTCTTTCACTGACATGCCCAGAACTAAGCCATCGCGCTTGCGGTCTTCAGAGATATAAACAATGCCGTTTGCCAGCCCGTCCTGCGGTGAGTGTGTCACCACTTCGCGGCCATCGAGCGCCACATAACCACTTTTACGCGGTAAGGCTCCGTAGAGAATTTTCATCAGTTCGGTACGGCCTGCGCCCATCAGACCGGAAATCCCCAGAATTTCGCCGCTGTACAGATCAAAGCTGACGTTATCCACGCCCGGCCCGCTGACATCGCGTACCTGCAAACGCAGCGCACCGCGTTCATGATTAATGCGCGGGTATTGCTCTTCGAGGCGACGGCCCACCATCATTTCAATCAGCGTGTCTTCTTCAAGCGAACTGACCGGCCGCTCTGCAATAAACTGCCCGTCACGGAACACCGTCACGTCGTCGCAGATTTCGAAAATTTCTTTCATGCGGTGGGAGATATACACCACACCGCAACCGGCGGCTTTTAGTTCCCGGATCACGTTAAATAAAGAAGCGGTTTCGGTATCGGTCAGGGCATCCGTCGGTTCATCCATAATGATGACTTTGGATTCAAAGCTCAGCACTTTGGCAATTTCGACCATCTGCTGGTCGCCGATGGATAAATCGCCTACCAGCCGGTCGCTTTTGTAACGCAGATTCAGGCGCGCCAGCAGTTTATCGGCCTCGGCATACATCTTTTTCCAGTTGATGCGGCCAAAACCGTTCACAAACTCACGGCCCAGGAAGATATTTTCAGCAATCGTCAGTTGGGGGATCAGGTTTAATTCCTGATGAATGATACCAATCCCGGCTTCCTGAGAGGCTTTAGGGCCACTGAAAACCGCTTCCTTGCCAAGAAAATGCACTGAGCCGGCATCTTTCTGATAGATGCCGGTCAGCACTTTCATCATGGTGGACTTGCCCGCGCCGTTTTCTCCCACCAGCGCCATTACACGTCCCGGATAGACGCTGAGCGCCGCGCCGGAAAGTGCTTTTACGCCGGGAAAGGCTTTATCAATGCCTGTCAGTTGCAGCAAAGGTTGCATAAAGGCCTCAGAAGGTTACGCCAGCACACAGAATAACGTTCGCATAAGGCGAACATTCCCCGCTGCGGATCACAGCCCGACTTTTTTCGCTTTGTGCTTTGAATGACTCATGACTGACGTAATCCAAAGCAATGGTGTTTCCCTGGTGTTGTTCGAGTTGTGTCAATTGGGCGAGCAACGCTTCATGGAGTTGAGGATTTTTAGTGAGGATTTCCTCGGCGAGGATAGCCCGCTCAACCTGCATCTCATGTGTCACTACCTCTAAGACTTGTAAAAAGGTGGGAACTCCCTGGGTCAGGGCCAGATCGATGCGTTGGCAAGCTGCTGGCACCGGAAGTCCGGCATCGCCAATAACCAGCTGATCGGTGTGACCTAACCGGGCAATAACATGTGAGATTTCGGCATTTAACAGCGGTGACTTCTTCATTGTGAACTCCTACAGCGAAACGTTTCGCTCACCGATGAGTTTATAAAGATCCCCGGCCATCGCAACGGAGTTATGATGGAATTGTGATCAGCGTCGAAACGTTTCGCTGAATAATTAAGAAACCGCAGGGAAATTTGAGTTAGTCGTTTCAGAAAGGAGAAAGAGAAAATAAAACAGGGCACCCGAAGGTGCCCTGCGAGCAGTAGAAATGAGGATCAGATTTCTACCTGCGTACCGAGTTCGATTACGCGGTTCGGCGGAATTTCAAACTGATCTGGCGCGCGTAAGGCGTTGCGGCTGAGCGCCATAAAGAGTTTGCCACGGAAGTAGAGATACCAGGGGCGCTTGGTCAGGATCAGTGATTCGTGCGACATAAAGAATGACGTTTCCATCATCCGGCACGGCAATCCTTCCAGACCGCAACGGTGGAACACTTCCTCCACGTTCGGCGTTTCTTTAAATCCGTAGCTGGCGACCACACGCCAGAACGTCGGCGAAAGCTGTTCGATGGTGACGCGCCGGACGTTATGTACATAAGGCGCATCTTCGGTGCGTAACGTCAGCAGTACCACACGCTCATGCAACACTTTGTTGTGTTTGAGATTGTGCAGCAACGCAAACGGAATGACGTTGATGGCGCGCGACATATACACAGCCGTACCCGGAACACGCACCGGCGGGGATTTCTCCAGAGAGGCGATCATCGCTTCCAGGGAATTCCCATGCTCGTTCATGCGGCGCATAAGGCGGAAGCGCTCGCTTTTCCAGGTCGTCATAACGATAAACATGCCCAAACCCAGCGTCAGCGGCAACCAACCGCCGGAGAACAGTTTAGTAGCGTTCGCCGCGAACAGCGGGATATCCATAAACAGCAGACCGATCAGCAAAAGCCCGACCAGGAAAGGTTTCCAGTGCCAGTTTTTGAGTGCCACCGTACAGGAAAGAATACTGGTCAGCACCATCGTACCGGTTACTGCGATACCGTATGCCGCTGCCAGATTGCTCGAATGCTCGAAGCTGGCGATAACGATAACCACCGCAAAGTACAGCAACCAGTTAATGGCCGGGATGTAAATCTGGCCTGCTTCCATTTCTGAAGTGTGGATGATGCGCATTGGCGGTAAATAGCCTAAACGCACAGCCTGACGCGTCAGGGAAAACACACCGGAGATAACAGCCTGAGACGCGATAATGGTGGCCAGCGTTGCCAGCACCAGTAACGGGATCAATGCCCAGTCAGGCGCCAGCAGAAAGAACGGGTTTTTAATCGACTCCGGGTCTTTCAGCAGCAATGCGCCCTGACCGAAGTAGTTCAGCACCAGAGAAGGCAGCACCACGGTGAACCAGGCCAGACGGATCGGGAATTTCCCGAAGTGGCCCATATCCGCATACAGCGCTTCCACACCGGTAATCGACAGAACGACCGCGCCAAGTGCCAGGAAGGAAAACGACTTATGCTCGATAAAGAAGTTAACCGCCCACATCGGGTTCATGGCGCGAAGTACTTCAGGGTTCTGCATGATGCTGTTCACGCCGAGAACAGCCAGCGTCAGGAACCACAACAACATCACCGGCGCAAACAGTTTGCCCACGATGCCGGTGCCGTGTTTCTGAATAATGAAAAGCAGCGTCAGGACAGTAATAGATAAGGGAACGATATAAGGATCAAGTGAAGGTGCTGCGATTTCCAGACCTTCCATCGCGGAAAGAACAGAAATAGCCGGAGTGATCACCACTTCACCATAGAAGAAACTTCCGCCGATCAGGCCGAGAATGACCAAAACGGCAGTGGTGCGTGCCGAGGTGTTTCTGCCCGCCAGAGACATCAGCGTCAGAATACCGCCCTCCCCTGCGTTGTCCGCCCGCATCACATAAGTGAGGTACTTGAGCGAAACAATGAGGATTAACATCCAGAAAATCAGAGAGAGAAAACCAAAAACGACGCTGGGTTCAACGTTGAAACCATAGTGACCAGAAAAACACTCTCTTAAGGTGTAGAGAGGACTGGTACCAATGTCGCCATAGACCACACCAATGGCGGCCAGGGTTACTGCTGGGAGTGACCGTTTATGTTCAGTGCTCATATTTCGTTTCTTTTTTGCTCGAACATCCGTAAGCGATGAGTGCGCTCGATCTTATGATGCCCACTAAAAGGCGCACAGTATGCACGAATAAATTGGATTGCCTACCCTTAAATGTGCAGCTAAACCGGCGTTCATATGAACGGGGTCACATTTCTGATAATAGAAAATTTTTAGTAATCAACAAGCTATAACGACAAAAATAAACGTGGCATATCGCTATTAGCCAGTACACTATTCAACAACTCAATGGAAACCGGAAGAGACAGTATGGCGCAATCTCCCCTTCTGGCAGAACGGATCGCCCGTCTTGCTAACGCATTAGAACATGGCCTGTACGAGCGGCAGGATGCCATAAGACTTTGCCTGCTGGCAGCCCTGTGCGGCGAAAGCGTTTTTCTGCTCGGCCCGCCAGGTATTGCAAAAAGCCTGATTGCCCGGCGCCTGAAATTTGCGTTCCGACATGCGCGCGCTTTTGAATATCTTATGACGCGCTTTTCCACGCCGGAAGAAGTCTTTGGCCCGCTCTCGATTCAGGCCCTGAAAGATGAAGGCCGCTATCTGCGTCTGACCGAAGGTTACTTGCCGGAAGCTGAAATTGTCTTCCTTGATGAAATCTGGAAAGCAGGCCCGGCCATCCTCAATACATTGCTCACCGCCATCAATGAACGCCGCTTCCGTAATGGCGAACGAGAAGAACCTATTCCGATGCGTCTGCTGGTCAGTGCGTCCAACGAATTACCCGAAGCCGATGGTGGCCTCGAAGCGCTGTACGACCGCATGCTGATCCGTCTGTGGTTGGATAAAGTGCAGGATAAGCAAAATTTTCGCTCACTGCTGACCAGCCGGAACAATGAAAACGCCAATCCGGTGACAGAGTCCCTGAGTATCAGCGATGAAGAATACCAACAATGGCAGCCGGAGATCGACAAAGTCAATCTTTCAGACAGCTGCTTTGAACTGATCTTCCAGCTGCGCCAGCGCCTTGATGCCCTGGATACGGCACCTTATGTCTCGGACCGTCGCTGGAAAAAAGCCCTGCGCCTGTTGCAGGCCTGCGCATTTTTCAGTGGCAGAAAAGCGATCACGCAGGTGGATCTGATCCTGCTGAAAGACTGTTTATGGCATGACCTTAATACTTATAACCTGCTGCAAACCCAGATTGAGCAACTGATCACCGAACAGGCTTATCAGCAGCAGACACTGCTGATGAAAATTCAGCAGCTGAATCAGCAATGGATGCAACATCAGCAGCAACAGAGTTCGCGTCAGTCAATCAAACTGAGCAAGAAAGCCGGCATTTTCAGCCGCAAGCCACAGTACAGCCTGCCTGAATCACTTAACACCACCAACCTGACCCTGTTATTGCAAACGCCTTTACACCTGCATGAAATAAAAGTCACACACCTGTTATTCGAACGCATCATCCTGGAAGAGTGGTTAAATAAAGGAGGCGTACTGAAAGCCAAACTCAACGGGATTGGTTTTGTACAAACCGTGGATCTGGAAATCGATGACAAACAACAACTTCTGGTGCTGGATGTCAGCCGTCAGAGCACGCCGCTGACGCTGCCGGGCCATGAGCATATTGCCGTTCCCGACGAAATGAAAAATACGCTGAGTGACCTGACCGCAAAACTGGCGCAGCAGAGACATGAATTCAGCCAGCAGCAAAACTGTCTGTTTGTTCCGGCAGAATGGATGGCAAAAATAGAAGCCAGCCTGCTTCAGGTGGCTGAACAGTTGCGTCATCAGCAACAGACATTCAGTGGTCACTGATCATGTTCAGTCTCGAGTCACTGGATCTTCTGCTGGCCATCAGCGAAGCCGAACTGATTGAAGAACTGCTCGTCGGCTTGCTGGCTGCGCCAGCGCTGACGGTGTTCTTCGAGAAATTTCCCCGTCTCAAGCGTGCCCTGACCAAAGATCTCCCAGAATGGAAATTGCGCCTTCGCCAGAGGATCCACGAAACGCCGGTTCCCCAAGAGCTGGCGAAAGAATTCTATCTTTATCAGCATTGCCAGCAGATCGACGCCACGGCTTTTCAGTCCGGACTGCCTTCCCTCATCGATGAACTGGAGCAACTCAGCTCTCCCTTTGCCACTGAAGCCCGCACCTTACAGGAGAATAATGAAACCTCACGGACGGCGAAAACCGGCAACAGCTTTCATACCTTGTTCCTCCAGCGCTGGCGCCTGAACCTGACCTTCCAAACGGTGAACGTTCATCATCAGTTACTCGAACAAGAACAGGAGCAGTTGCAGGAAGAATTGCTGCAACGACTGCAGCTCAGCAGCGAGCTCTCTCCTTTATTAGCGGAGAACGATACGGCAGCAGGCCGGTTGTGGGATATGAGTAAAGGGAAGCGTCTGCGGGGTGATATTCAGTCGCTGGCGCGTTTCGGCGCTTTTCTTCAGCAGCAGCCTGAGCTGATGCATCTGGCAGAACAACTGGGGCGCAGCCAGACGGTCAAAACCAGTCCGCATGAAGATGCAAAAATGGAAACTCACCGGCTGATGGTGCGCGAACCTGCAACGGTGCCGGAAGAAGTGAATGGCATTCATCAGAGCGATGATATTTTGCGCCTGATGCCGACGGAGCTGGTGACGCTGGGGCTGCCTGAGCTGGAATACGAATTTTACCGCCGTTTGCTGGAAAAGCGTCTGATGACATATCGCCTGCAAGGGGACGTCTGGCGCGAGAGAGTGGTCAAACGGCCTGTGGTCTATCAGCAACAGGAACCGCAACCGCGTGGGCCTTTTGTCGTCTGCGTCGATACATCCGGTTCGATGGGGGGATTTAACGAACAGTGCGCCAAAGCGTTCTGTCTGGCGTTACTGAAAATCGCACTGGCTGATAACCGCCGATGTTACATCATGTTGTTTGCCAGTGAAGTGATCCATTATGAACTGACCTCCAACGGTGGCCTAGATCAGGCGCTGCGCTTTCTGGGGCAGCATTTTCGTGGTGGTACCGATCTGGCCGCCTGTCTGAATGCCACACTGGATAAACTCGCTTCTCCGCAGTGGGAGGATGCTGATGCAGTGGTGATCTCGGACTTTATCGCCCAGCGGTTGCCAGATGAAGTACAAAAGAAGGTCAGGGCGTTACAACGGGAAAAACACCACCGCTTTCATGCCCTGGCAATGTCGCACTATGGCAAGCCCGGCATCCTGCGCATTTTCGATCATATCTGGCGCTTCGATACCGGCATGAAAAGCCGCGTACAGCGACGCTGGCAGAGAAATTAAGCCTAAAGAGAAAGATAATCATGACTGAAATTTATCAGCTCGACGAGCTGGATCGCGGGATCCTGAACGCCCTGATGGATAATGCCCGCACACCATATGCTGAACTGGCAAAAGTGTTCACCGTCAGCCCGGGGACGATCCACGTCCGCGTAGAAAAGATGAAACAAGCGGGCATCATTACCGGCGCGCATATTACCGTCAATCCTAAACAGCTGGGTTACGACGTATGCTGTTTTATTGGCATCATTTTGAAAAGTGCCAAGGATTATCCGTCGGCACTGAAAAAGCTCGAAAGTATAGAAGAAGTGGTCGAAGCCTATTACACCACCGGGCATTACAGCATTTTCATTAAGATCATGTGCCGCTCGATTGATTCCCTTCAGCACGTACTTATCAACAAGATCCAGACAATTGACGAGATCCAGTCGACCGAGACGCTGATCTCCCTGCAGAACCCCATCACACGTACCATCCAGCCCTGAGCACTGATTTCTATACCCCTATTATCCACAGGTAGATCCCAGCTCATTCACAGCGTACAATAGCCTCCTTTTCCCGGGTGAGAGCATCATGTCTGACATTACCCTGATCAGTGGCAGTACGCTTGGCAGTGCCGAATATGTAGCAGAACACGTGGCTGAGAAACTGGAAGAAGCCGGTTTTTCCACTCAGATGTTCCATGGTCCGGAACTGTACGAAGTTCCGCAGGAAGGTATCTGGCTGATCGTGTGCTCGACACACGGTGCTGGTGAGCTGCCTGATAACCTGCAACCTTTTATGGAGCAGCTGGAAGATCAGCAACCCGATCTGTCAAAAGTACGCTTTGGCGCATTAGGTTTAGGCAGCAGTGAATATGACACCTTCTGTGGCGCGATCAGTTCTCTGGATCAAAAACTGACGTCATTAGGGGCAAAACGGATCGGTGATCGTCTTGAGATCGACGTGACTCAACACGAAATTCCTGAGGATCCGGCCGAGGTTTGGGTGATCAACTGGATTAATTTGATCAAATAAGTGTAAATTTCAGGCGATCAGATGTGGATAACTATGCTTAAAAGCAGGGTAAAACCCGTAGTTATCCCTCTAACAACTCCTGTACGCTTTTCATGCTGTGCATAACTCTCACTTCTGATCCCAGCTTATACTGTCCAGGATCACCGATCATTCACAGCATTCGATCCTTCTTAGCATACTGATCTTCATAAACAAAAAAGACTTATGCACAGAGGATCGCGATCCTAATAGAAGTATTAATAAGAGATCTTTAAATAAAAAAGATCTTCTTTTAATTAGTGAAGATCCCCGGGGACTTGTGGAAGCTCAAAACTTGAGTAGAATCCCTCCTCCCAACGCCATACAAAGAAAGTTCGCTTGAACGCCGAGGTGCAGTCGCATGTTTTATCCGGATCAATTTGACGTCATCATCATAGGTGGTGGTCATGCAGGTACTGAAGCCGCAATGGCTTCTGCACGCATGGGACGTCAGACCTTATTATTAACCCACAATATCGACACGCTGGGACAGATGTCGTGTAACCCGGCAATTGGCGGGATCGGGAAAGGACATCTGGTAAAAGAAGTCGACGCATTGGGCGGACTGATGGCTACGGCTATCGATCATGCGGGTATTCAGTTTAGGATACTAAACGCAAGCAAAGGCCCGGCAGTCAGGGCAACACGTGCTCAAGCTGACCGCGTTCTGTACCGTCAGGCCGTCCATACCGCCCTGGAAAACCAGCCAAACCTGATGATCTTCCAGCAACCTGTTGAAGACCTGATCGTCGAAAACGATCGTGTGGTCGGTGCTGTGACCAAAATGGGGCTGAAATTCCGCGCTAAAGCGGTTGTACTGACTGTCGGCACCTTCCTGGACGGAAAGATCCACATAGGTCTGGAAAACTACAGCGGTGGCCGTGCAGGGGATCCTCCGGCGATCTCTTTGTCTCAACGTTTGCGTGAATTGCCTTTACGCGTTAACCGTCTTAAAACCGGTACACCTCCGCGTATTGATGCCCGGACCATTGATTTCAGTGTTCTGGCACAACAGCATGGTGATAATCCGGCACCGGTATTCTCGTTCATGGGCAATGTGTCGCAACATCCGCGCCAGATCCCGTGTTACATGACCTATACCAACGAAAAAACCCATGACGTGATCCGCAATAATCTGGATCGCAGCCCGATGTATGCCGGGATCATCGAAGGGATCGGCCCGCGTTACTGCCCGTCGATCGAAGATAAAGTCATGCGTTTTGCCGATCGCAATTCTCATCAGATCTTCCTTGAACCGGAAGGCCTGACCAGCAATGAAGTTTATCCAAACGGAATTTCCACCAGCCTGCCATTCGATGTGCAGATGCAGATCGTCCGGTCTATGCAGGGGATGGAAAATGCCGTTATTGTTCGTCCGGGTTATGCGATTGAATACGATTTCTTCGATCCGCGTGATTTGAAACCGACGCTGGAAAGTAAATTTATCGCCGGTCTGTTCTTTGCCGGACAAATCAACGGTACGACGGGTTACGAAGAAGCCGCTGCACAGGGCTTACTCGCTGGCATGAATGCTGCCCGTAGTGCCAGCGAAGAAGAGGGCTGGGCGCCACGTCGCGATCAAGCTTATCTCGGTGTGCTGGTTGATGACCTGTGTACGCTGGGCACCAAAGAACCGTACCGGATGTTTACATCACGCGCTGAATATCGACTGATGCTGCGCGAAGACAATGCCGATTTACGCCTGACAGAAAAAGGCCGTGAATTAGGTCTGGTTGACGATGCCCGCTGGGCGCGGTTCAACGAAAAACTGGAAATGATCGAACAGGAACGTCAGCGTCTGCGTGGTATCTGGGTGAACCCTCATCACGCGCAGGTTGAAGAGATTAATGCACATCTTTCTGCACCGCTTTCTAAAGAAGCCAGTGCAGAAGAACTGCTGCGTCGTCCTGAAATGACCTATGAGCTGATTACCCGTCTTTCTCCGTTCGCACCTTCTGTCCCGGATGTGCAGGCAGCAGAACAGGTTGAAATTCAGATCAAATATGAAGGCTATATCGCCCGTCAGCAGGAAGAGATCGAAAAACAGCAGCGTAACGAAAACACTGTGTTGCCTGTTGATCTTGATTACCGCCAGGTTAATGGTCTTTCCAATGAAGTGATCGCCAAGCTTAACGATCACAAGCCGACCTCCATTGGTCAGGCATCGCGGATCTCGGGTATTACGCCGGCAGCTATCTCGATCTTGCTGATCTGGCTTAAAAAACAAGGCTTACTGCGCCGTAGCGCATAACTCACCTCTCTTATGACCGCCCTTTGAAAACAAAGCGGCGGTCAGTTCTTACTTTTCCCATCTTTCTGAGTGTTTTATCATTTCTCAACCGGGCTGTTCCCGAATATTGACTCTTTCTGAGGATTCACTGTGCAAAAGAAACTGGACTCGCTGCTTGCTGCGGCAGGAATAGCGTTACCCGATCAGCAAAAACAGCAACTGATTGGCTATGTGGAACTGCTGCATAAGTGGAACAAAGCCTATAACCTGACGTCTGTCCGTGACCCGATGCAGATGCTGGTACGCCATATCATGGACAGCATCGTAGTAAATGAGCATCTGCAGGGCAGCCGTTTCATCGACGTAGGCACAGGCCCTGGTTTACCGGGAATTCCTCTTGCCATCGTTCGCCCTGATTCACACTTTACGCTGCTGGACAGCTTGGGTAAGCGCGTACGCTTCCTGCGTCAGGTTCAGCATGAACTGGGGCTGAAAAATATCGAACCGGTACAAAGTCGTGTGGAAGAGTTTGAGCCAGACCCGTTGTTTGATGGGGTGATCAGCCGTGCTTTTGCATCCCTGCAGGATATGCTTTCCTGGTGCCATCACCTGCCACAAAAAGGGCAGGGGCGTTTTTACGCCTTAAAAGGGGTGAGCCCTGATGGTGAAATGGCGGTATTGCCGGAAGGTATCACTCTGGAATCGGTCATAAAACTGCAGGTACCAGAACTTGACGGGGAACGGCATCTCGTCATTCTTAGCTCAAACTAAAGTTGCGTTTTATCAAAAAATATTTAAAAAGCGCATGAGTTATTGCAGTTAAAATGAGCAGGCTAATTATATAGCGGTGACAAACACTCAATCACCGCTTTTTTACAGACTGATAGCATTTCAGAGATGTTTTTATTTTAATCCGGACTGTAATAGTCACTTTTGAAATTGAACGGTCATCAACCGGCTGATATTGAACTTGTAATGAAAATGTTGTTATTTGTTGGGTTGTTGTGTCAATAAATCGTGGTTATTTTTAAAGAAGATTGTTTAACGAACAGTGTTTTATTAACAAATTGATTTATAAAGATTTTAAAAGGCCTGATTAGCTAAAGACATTCAAACAGTGCAGGGTATATAAAGTGTCATGAGTTAATTATGTGATCCAGTGCACGCTTCTTTGTCGGGTGATGAAATAACCGTATCAAACCAAAAAGGGCAAATTCAGCTATAGTTTGGTTGTCAAAATAGTCGTGAAGGGGAAAATTTAAATAATTGTTCACCTTTTCGCTACTTATCCATTGAATTCGTCCCTGTGCCCCGTATAATTTGCTCGGTTTTTGCTGCTTGACTCAAAACAGTAAAGGCAGTGATATACGGCATTCAGTCTACCTCCAGCTAGGTACTTGATACGGAGAGAACAAACGTCATGTCTGTATCCGGTATTTTACACAGTACAAATAGTGTGAAGGTTGCCAGAAAGCTGTTGATACTGCAGTTATTGACCTTTGTTCTGCTCAGTGCAGTATTTGGTTTTAAAAGCCTGGAATGGACCACATCGGCTCTTATGGGTGGGTTGGCCGCCTGGGTGCCAAATGTACTGTTCATGCTGTTTGCATGGCGCCATCAGGCGCAAACAACGGTCTCTGGACGGGTTGCCTGGTCCTTTGCAATCGGAGAAGCGCTGAAGGTGCTGGTTACGGTGATCTTAATGGTTATCGCACTTGGCCTGTTTAAGGCGGCTTTTGCTCCGTTGGGGTTGGCCTATTTATCGGTGTTGATGACTCAGATTTTGGCACCGGCCGTCATTAACAGTTACCGTACTTAACTACTAAAGGGTAAGAGGCATCATGTCTGCATCAGGAGAAATCTCTACTCCACAAGAGTATATCGGTCACCATCTGACTCAGCTTCAGATTGGGACGGGATTCTGGTCGATTAACATCGATTCGATGTTTTTCTCCGTGTTCCTCGGAGTACTCTTTCTGGTTATTTTCCATCGCGTAGCCAAAAACGCCACCAGCGGTGTCCCGGGTAAACTGCAAACCGCAGTTGAACTGGTCGTTGGTTTCGTCGACAGCAGCGTACGTGACATGTATCACGGCAAAAGCAAAGTGATTGCACCTCTCGCGCTGACCGTCTTCGTCTGGGTGTTTATGATGAACCTGATGGATTTGCTGCCAATCGATTTGTTGCCGACTATCGGTGAAAAATTGCTTGGTCTGCCAGCGTTGCGTGTGGTTCCTACGGCTGACGTGAACATCACGTTGTCCATGGCACTCGGCGTATTCATTCTGATTCTTTTCTATAGCATTAAGATGAAAGGCTTTGGCGGTTTCATTAAAGAACTGACAATGCAGCCATTCAATCATCCGGTTTTCATTCCGATTAACCTGATTCTTGAAGGTGTCAGCCTGCTGTCTAAACCAGTTTCACTGGGTCTGCGACTGTTTGGCAATATGTATGCGGGTGAGTTGATCTTCATCCTTATTGCTGGCCTGTTGCCGTGGTGGTCACAGTGGATTCTAAATGTGCCTTGGGCCATTTTCCACATCCTGATCATTACGCTGCAAGCCTTTATTTTCATGGTTCTGACGATTGTCTATCTCTCGATGGCATCTGAAAAACACTGATTTTCTTTCAACACTACTGCGTTTTAACTGAAACAAACTGGAGACTGTCATGGAAAACCTGAGTATGGATCTGCTGTACATGGCTGCCGCTGTGATGATGGGCCTGGCGGCAATCGGTGCTGCAATCGGTATCGGCATCTTGGGTGGTAAATTCTTGGAAGGTGCTGCACGTCAGCCTGACCTGATCCCTCTGTTGCGTACACAGTTCTTTATCGTTATGGGTCTGGTCGATGCAATCCCAATGATTGCGGTTGGTCTGGGTCTGTACGTGATGTTTGCTGTCGCCTAACACTGAGCTTGCTCACTGTTAATCGAACTACATCAAATAATTCACTTTGAAAGAGGCATTGTGCTGTGAATCTTAACGCAACAATCCTCGGCCAGGCTATCGCGTTCGTCCTGTTTGTCTGGTTCTGCATGAAGTACGTATGGCCGCCAATTATGGCTGCCATCGAAAAACGTCAGAAAGAAATTTCTGAAGGTTTATCTTCCGCAGAACGTGCCAAAAAAGAGCTGGACTTAGCGCAAGCCGATGCGACCGACCAACTGAAGAAAGCCAAAGCTGAAGCTCAGGTAATCATCGATCAGGCGAACAAGCGTAAAGCTCAAATCGTCGACGAAGCAAAAGCTGAAGCCGAGCAGGAACGTAACAAGATCGTGTCGCAAGCCAAGGCAGAGATCGACGCCGAACGCCAACGCGCCCGTGAAGAGTTGCGTAAGCAAGTCGGAATTTTGGCCATTGCTGGCGCCGAGAAGATTATCGAACGTTCCGTGGATGAAGCTGCTAACAGCGACATCGTTGATAAACTGGTCGCTGAACTGTAAGGAGGGAGGGGCTGATGTCTGAATTTGTAACTGTAGCTCGCCCCTACGCCAAAGCAGCTTTTGACTTTGCCGTTGAGCACCAAAGCTTAGACCGCTGGCAGTCCATGTTAGCGTTCACGGCTGAAGTCACGCGCAATGAACAAATTGAAGAACTGCTTTCCGGTGCTAGCGCGCCTGAAACTTTGTCTAAAACGTTTATTGCCGTATGTGGTGACGAACTCGACGACGCAGGCCAAAACCTGATTAAGGTAATGGCTGAAAATGGACGTTTACGCGTTCTTCCGCAAGTGCTGGAGCAGTTTATTGAACTGCGCGCCTCTCTCGAGGCTGTTGCTGAAGTTGAAGTGACCTCAGCAAATCCGCTTTCGGAAGAACAGCAGGCAAAAATTGCTGCTGCGATGGAAAAACGTCTGTCTCGCAAAGTTAAGCTGAATTGCAAAATTGACAAGTCTGTTCTTGCCGGTGTCGTAATCCGTGCAGGTGATATGGTGATTGATGGCAGCGTTCGCAGTCGTCTAGAACGCCTGGCAGACGTCTTGCAGTCTTAAGGGGACTGGAGCATGCAACTGAATTCCACCGAAATCAGCGAACTGATCAAGCAGCGCATTGCTCAGTTCAATGTGGTGAGCGAAGCTCACAATGAAGGTACTATCGTTTCCGTCAGTGACGGGATCATCCGTGTGCACGGCTTAGCCGATGTCATGCAAGGCGAAATGATTGCGCTGCCGGGTAACCGCTACGCTATCGCCCTGAACCTGGAGCGTGACTCTGTAGGTGCCGTTGTAATGGGCCCTTACGCTGACCTCGCCGAAGGTATGAAAGTAAAATGTACTGGCCGTATCCTGGAAGTTCCAGTTGGCCGTGGCCTGCTGGGCCGCGTGGTTAACACCCTGGGTGCGCCAATTGATGGTAAAGGTCCGGTAGAGCACGACGGCTTCTCAGCTGTTGAAGCAATCGCACCTGGCGTTATCGAACGTCAGTCGGTAGATGAACCTGTGCAGACAGGTTATAAGTCCGTTGATGCCATGATCCCAATTGGTCGTGGTCAACGTGAACTGGTCATCGGCGACCGTCAAACCGGTAAAACAGCTCTGGCGATCGATGCGATCATCAACCAGCGCGATTCCGGCATCAAATGTATCTATGTGGCTATCGGCCAGAAAGCGTCCACCATTTCTAACGTGGTTCGTAAACTGGAAGAGCACGGCGCACTGGCAAACACCATCGTTGTTGTTGCAACTGCATCAGAATCTGCTGCACTGCAATACCTGGCACCGTATTCCGGTTGCGCAATGGGTGAATACTTCCGTGACCGCGGTGAAGACGCACTGATCGTTTATGATGACCTGTCTAAACAGGCTGTTGCTTACCGTCAGATTTCCCTGCTGCTTCGTCGTCCACCTGGTCGTGAAGCTTACCCAGGCGACGTTTTCTATCTTCACTCCCGTCTGCTGGAACGTGCTGCGCGTGTTAACGCCGAGTATGTTGAAGCATTCACCAAAGGTGAAGTGAAAGGCAAAACCGGTTCCCTGACTGCGCTTCCAATTATCGAAACGCAAGCGGGTGACGTTTCCGCGTTCGTTCCGACCAACGTAATCTCGATTACCGATGGTCAGATCTTCCTGGAATCTAACCTGTTCAACGCCGGTATTCGTCCTGCGGTTAACCCGGGTATTTCGGTATCCCGTGTTGGTGGTGCTGCTCAGACTAAGATCATGAAGAAACTGTCCGGTGGTATTCGTACCGCTCTGGCACAGTATCGTGAGCTGGCTGCGTTCTCGCAGTTCGCTTCTGATCTGGATGAGGCAACCCGTAAACAGCTGAATCACGGTCAGAAAGTGACTGAGCTGCTGAAACAGAAACAATACGCTCCGATGTCAATCGTTGCGCAGTCTCTGATCATCTTCGCAGCAGAACGTGGTTATCTGGAAGACGTTGAGTTGTCTAAAGTCGGTAGCTTCGAAGCTGCACTGTTGGCTTACGCTGACCGTGAGCACGGCGAGCTTCTGCAGCAAATCAACCAAACTGGTGCGTATAACGATGAGATCGAGGGTAAATTCAAAAATATCCTCGATACCTTCAAAGCAACCCAGTCCTGGTAACACCTCGCGGCCTTGCTGCCCTGCCTCTGGCAGATAAGCAGCAGGCCGTTTGGTAATGAGGAGAAGCAGAGATGGCCGGCGGAAAAGAGATACGTAGTAAGATCAGCAGCGTGCAAAACACGCAAAAGATCACTAAAGCGATGGAAATGGTCGCCGCCTCCAAAATGCGTAAAACGCAGGATCGCATGGCGGCCAGCCGTCCTTATGCAGAAACCATTCGTGAAGTGATTGGTCACCTTGCGCTTGGTAATCTGGAATACAAGCACCCGTACCTGGATGAGCGTGAAATTAAGCGTGTCGGGTATCTGGTGGTGTCTACCGACCGTGGTCTTTGTGGTGGTCTGAACATTAACCTGTTCAAAAAACTGCTGTCAGAGATGAAAGGCTGGTCCGAAAAAGGTGTTGAAGTTGATCTCGCACTGATCGGTTCCAAAGCAGCCTCTTTCTTCGGCTCCGTTGGGGGCAACGTTGTTGCTCAGGTGACTGGCATGGGGGATAACCCTTCCCTGTCAGAACTGATCGGGCCGGTGAAAGTGATGTTGCAGGCTTTCGACGAAGGTCGCTTAGACAAGTTATGCGTTGTTAGCAATAAATTCGTCAATACCATGTCTCAGGAACCACGTATCGTTCAGTTGTTGCCTCTGCCACCAGCAGAAGACGGCGAACTGGCGAAAAAATCCTGGGATTACCTGTATGAGCCGGACCCTAAAGCACTGTTGGATACTCTCCTGCGTCGCTATGTGGAGTCCCAGGTTTATCAGGGCGTCGTAGAAAACCTGGCCAGCGAACAGGCCGCGCGAATGGTAGCGATGAAAGCCGCAACCGATAACGGCGGCAGCCTGATCAAAGAGCTGCAGTTGGTATACAACAAAGCTCGTCAGGCCAGCATCACTCAGGAACTCACCGAGATCGTCGGGGGAGCCTCCGCGGTTTAAGCTAGGTTTACGAATTACGTAGAGGATTCAAGATGGCTACTGGAAAGATTATCCAGGTAATCGGCGCCGTGGTGGACGTCGAGTTCCCTCAGGATGCAGTACCGAACGTGTACAATGCTCTTGAGGTAGAAAACGGTACCTCCAAACTGGTGCTGGAAGTACAGCAACAGTTAGGCGGCGGCGTTGTTCGTTGTATCGCAATGGGTACCTCAGACGGCCTGCGTCGCGGTCTGAAAGTGAACAACCTGGAACACCCAATTGAAGTACCGGTGGGTAAAGCGACTCTGGGTCGTATCATGAACGTATTGGGTGAACCAATCGACATGAAAGGTGCGATCGGCGAAGAAGAACGTCGTGCGATCCACCGCGCTGCGCCTTCTTATGAAGAGCTGGCAAACTCCCAGGAACTGCTGGAAACCGGTATCAAAGTTATGGACCTGATGTGTCCGTTCGCTAAGGGCGGTAAAGTCGGTCTGTTCGGTGGTGCGGGTGTTGGTAAGACTGTAAACATGATGGAGCTGATCCGTAACATCGCGATCGAGCACTCCGGTTATTCTGTGTTTGCAGGTGTGGGTGAACGTACTCGTGAGGGTAACGACTTCTATCACGAAATGACCGACTCCAACGTTATCGACAAAGTTTCCCTGGTGTATGGTCAGATGAATGAGCCACCAGGTAACCGTCTGCGCGTTGCACTGACCGGCCTGACCATGGCGGAGAAATTCCGTGACGAAGGTCGTGACGTACTGCTGTTCGTTGACAACATTTACCGTTACACCCTGGCCGGTACCGAAGTGTCCGCACTTCTGGGCCGTATGCCATCAGCGGTAGGTTATCAGCCAACGCTGGCGGAAGAGATGGGCGCTCTGCAAGAACGTATCACCTCGACCAAAAGTGGTTCAATCACCTCCGTACAGGCCGTTTACGTTCCTGCGGATGACTTGACTGACCCATCTCCAGCTACCACCTTCGCTCACTTAGATGCGACCGTGGTTCTGAGCCGTCAGATCGCGTCACTGGGTATTTACCCGGCGGTTGACCCACTGGATTCCACCAGCCGTCAGCTGGATCCACTGGTTGTTGGTCAGGAGCACTACGATGTGGCTCGTGGCGTGCAGTCTATTCTGCAACGTTACCAGGAACTGAAAGACATCATCGCGATCCTGGGTATGGACGAGTTGTCAGAAGATGACAAACTGGTTGTATCCCGTGCGCGTAAAATTCAGCGCTTCCTGTCCCAGCCATTCTTCGTGGCCGAAGTCTTCACCGGTTCTCCGGGCAAGTTCGTATCGCTGAAAGATACCATTCGTGGTTTCAAAGGCATTATGGACGGCGACTACGATCACCTGCCGGAACAAGCGTTCTACATGGTTGGCACCATTGATGAAGCAGTGGAAAAAGCCAAGAAACTGTAACGCTAGCTTGTTGTGAGAGAGGATGACATGGCTGAAAAAGCTTACCATCTGGATGTTGTTAGTGCGGAAAAACGTATGTTTACCGGCATGGTACAAAAGATCCAGGTGACGGGTAGCGAAGGCGAACTGGGTATTTTCCCGGGGCATGCTCCGCTGCTCACCGCCATCAAGCCTGGCATGGTGCGCATTGTTAAAGAACACGGTGAAGAAGAGTATATCTATCTTTCCGGTGGCATCCTTGAGGTGCAACCGAATGCAACGACCGTGTTGGCTGATACTGCAATCCGTGGGCAAGACCTCGACGAAGCGCGCGCGCTTGAAGCTAAGCGCAAAGCGGAAGAACACATTAGTGGTTCTCACGGCGACGTTGATTACGCTCAGGCGTCAGCGGAACTGGCTAAGGCGATCGCGAAACTTCGCGTTATCGAACTGACCAGAAAAGCGATGTAACAACATCAGTTAGAAAAGCGACCTTCGGGTCGCTTTTTTTTTGCTTTTAATAAAGTGCATTTTCAGTGTTTTTCCCAAGGCTAATTTTCGCTTTTAATGGAATACTTGGGTGATTAACCGACACTTTACCCTCAGTTTTTTTGGTGTAGTCTATACAGCATACAACCCTTGCAGGCTGCGGCCTGCGGGCGGTTTTTGAAGCGAAATATGTAGTAATCCGCGCACTGAACGGGTTACTTTTGTCACTCAAATTGGATTTGTCAGGTTACCTATGTCGAACAGCGCACTGAGTGTGGTGATCCTTGCCGCGGGCAAGGGGACACGCATGTACTCCAACCTTCCGAAAGTTCTTCACCCATTGGCTGGCAAGCCAATGGTTCAGCACGTCATTGATGCGGCCACGCAAGTGGGTGCCCGGAACGTGCATCTGGTCTATGGCCATGGTGGCGATTTACTGAAGAAAAATCTGGCAGGCAGTGATCTGAACTGGGTATTGCAGGCAGAGCAACTGGGGACCGGTCATGCGATGCAGCAGGCGGCGCCGTTCTTTGCCGATGATGAAGATGTGCTGATGCTGTACGGCGATGTTCCGCTGATTTCCGTCGACACCCTGAACGAATTACTCAAAGCCAAGCCCGATGGCGGCATTGGTTTACTGACCGTCGTGCTGGATGACCCGACCGGTTATGGCCGTATCGTTCGTGAGAATGGCATTGTTACCGGCATTATTGAGCAGAAAGATGCCAGCGAAGAACAGCTGAAAATTCAGGAAATTAACACCGGTATCCTGGTCGCTAACGGCGCGTCATTCAAACGCTGGCTCGGGCAGCTGAATAACAACAATGCGCAGGGTGAATACTACATCACCGATATTATTGCGATGGCGCATGCGGAAGGACATCTGATCGCCACCGTTCATCCGGCGCGAAACAGCGAAGTGGATGGTGTGAATAACCGCCTGCAACTTTCCCGTCTTGAGCGCGTATATCAGAGTGAACAGGCAGAGCGTCTGTTGCTCGAAGGCGTGATGCTGATGGACCCAGCGCGGTTTGATCTGCGCGGTGAACTGTCTCACGGCATCGATGTACTGATCGACACCAATGTCATTATCGAAGGTCACGTGAAACTGGGTGATCGCGTCAAAATCGGTGCGGGCTGCGTGCTGAAAAATTGCGTGATTGGCGATGACTGTGAAGTCAGCCCTTACAGCGTGTTCGAAGATGCGGTGCTGGAAAGCGGTTGTACGGTCGGGCCTTTCGCCCGTCTGCGCCCCGGCGCTGAACTGGCTGAAGGCGCGCATGTCGGCAATTTCGTCGAAATCAAAAAAGCGCGTCTCGGCAAAGGCTCTAAAGCTGGTCATCTCTCCTACCTTGGTGATGCTGATATTGGGGATAACGTTAACATTGGCGCGGGTACCATCACCTGCAACTACGACGGCGTAAACAAGCATAAGACCATCATCGGTAACGATGTCTTTGTGGGGTCAGATTCTCAGCTGGTAGCGCCAGTCACTGTGGGTAATAACGTGACGATCGCCGCCGGTACAACGGTCACGCGCGACGTGCCGGACAATGGTTTACTGTTAAGCCGGGTGCCGCAGGTGCATAAACCTGACTGGCAGAAACCGGTGAAGAAAAAATAAGCTGTTCATAATAATCCCCAACTCTCTACAAGGCTCGGGGAACCGCAAGTACACCGGAAAACGGGGCTTGCGGATAAATCAGGTCAGGCATCAAAAAAGGTCCCGAAAAGACCTTCAATAGGAATAAAACTGATGTGTGGAATTGTAGGCGCAGTAGCGCAACGCGATATTGCTGAAATTCTGTTGGAAGGTTTACGCCGTCTCGAATACCGCGGTTATGACTCAGCCGGTCTGGCTGTCATTGATGCTGACGGGAAAATGGGGCGCTTGCGTCGTCTGGGTAAAGTCCAGATGCTGGCTGATGCACTCGATGAACATCCTTTGCATGGTGGCACCGGTATTGCTCACACACGATGGGCAACCCATGGCGAACCTTCTGAAGCGAATGCTCACCCGCATGTGTCTGATTACATTGCTGTGGTGCATAACGGCATTATCGAAAACCACGAACCTCTGCGTGAATTGTTGATTGAACGCGGCTACCGTTTTGATTCTGAAACAGATACCGAAGTGATCGCGCATCTGGTGCATTGGGAACAACTCCAGGGCGGTACGCTGCTCGAAGTGGTCCAGCGCGTTATCCCGCAACTGCGTGGAGCCTACGGCACGGTGGTGATGGATCGCCGCGATCCGTCTGTTCTGGTCGCGGCCCGTTCCGGCAGCCCGCTGGTGATTGGTCGTGGTGTGGGTGAAAACTTCATTGCCTCCGATCAGCTGGCGCTGTTACCTGTGACCCGCCGCTTCCTGTTCCTGGAAGAAGGCGATGTTGCTGAAGTTAAGCGCCGTTCCGTCAGCGTATATGACAGAAATGGTCATGCCGTTGAGCGTGAAGAAATCGAATCCAAAGTGCAGTACGACGCCGGTGATAAAGGCGTTTACCGCCACTACATGCAAAAAGAAATCTACGAACAGCCGCTGGCCATTAAAAACACCCTGGAAGGCCGTTTCAGCCACGGCGAAGTGAATCTGAGCGAGCTGGGCGAAAAAGCGGACGAAATTCTGTCCCGTGTTCAGCACGTGCAGATTATCGCCTGCGGTACGTCATATAACTCCGGGATGGTGGCGCGTTACTGGTTTGAGTCACTGGCTGGCATGCCTTGTGATGTCGAGATCGCTTCGGAATTCCGCTATCGCAAATCTGCTGTTCGTCCGGGCAGCCTGATCATCACGCTGTCTCAGTCGGGTGAAACGGCTGATACGCTGGCAGCGCTGCGTCTGTCGAAAGAGCTGGGTTATCTTGGTTCGCTGGCAGTATGCAACGTGGCTGGTTCTTCTCTGGTGCGTGAATCCGATCTGGCGCTGATGACCAAAGCGGGCACCGAAATCGGTGTGGCCTCAACCAAAGCTTTCACCACGCAGCTGACCGTTCTGCTGATGCTGGTGGCGCGTATGGGCCGCCTGAAAGGGATGAGTCCGCAAGTTGAGCACGACATTGTTCACGCGCTTCAGGCGTTGCCTGCGCGCATCGAACAAATGCTGTCGCTGGATAAGACTATCGAAACACTGGCTGAAGGTTTCTCTGATAAACATCACGCCCTGTTCCTTGGCCGTGGCGATCAATATCCGATCGCGATGGAAGGTGCGCTGAAGCTGAAAGAGATTTCGTATATCCACGCTGAAGCCTATGCGGCAGGCGAGCTGAAACATGGCCCGCTGGCGCTGATTGATGCGGATATGCCGGTGATCGTGGTTGCGCCCAATAACGAATTGCTGGAAAAACTGAAGTCGAATATCGAAGAAGTGCGTGCACGTGGCGGTTTACTGTATGTCTTCGCCGATCAGGACGCGGGTTTTGTCGACAGTGACGGTATGAAGATTATTCAGCTGCCTCACGTTGAAGAAATCGTCGCTCCGATTTTCTACACCGTACCGCTCCAGTTGCTGTCCTACTACGTTGCGCTGATTAAAGGCACCGATGTTGACCAGCCACGTAATCTGGCGAAGTCTGTGACTGTCGAATAAGACTGTCCGGTTTCAGCCATGTTATCTCTAAGCGCCTCCCGGGGCGCTTTTCTCTTTCCAGAATGTTGTTCTCCGGTGACCTGCTCTCCCTTTGTCAGCAGCCGGTCACGATTCTCTTCTCTCAGGCTTCGTAACCCGCCCCGGATAAGGTATAGTTCGCGTTTTTCTGAAGGTACCCCTCTGAATGCTGACTAACTCCTCCATTCGTCTCAACAAATACATTAGCGAGAGCGGCATCTGCTCGCGCCGCGATGCTGATCGTTACATCGAACAGGGAAATGTTTTTATCAACGGCAGGCGTGCTGCGGTGGGTGCTCAGGTGTTTGCCGGCGATGTGGTGAAAGTGAATGGTCAGATTATTGAGCCGCGTGATGAAGAAGATCTGGTGCTTATTGCGCTGAACAAGCCCGTAGGCATTATCACCACGATGGAAGAGGGGGAGCGGGACAACATCCGCGATTTCGTTAACCACAGCAAACGCGTCTTCCCGATTGGCCGTCTGGACAAAGATTCGCAGGGCCTGATTTTACTGACCAATCACGGTGATCTGGTCAATAAAATCCTGCGTGCCGGTAACGACCACGAAAAAGAATATATCGTGACTGTCAATAAACCGATCACGGACGAGTTTATTGCCGGTATGGGCGCGGGTGTGCCGATGCTCGGCACCGTGACCAAGAAATGCAAAGTGAAGAAAGAAGCACCGATGGTGTTTCGCATTACGCTGGTGCAGGGACTTAACCGACAGATCCGCCGCATGACTAAGCATTTTGGTTTCGACGTCACTAAGCTTGAACGTGTGCGTATTATGAATATCAATCTGAAAGGATTACCGCTGGGCGAATGGCGTGATCTGACCGATGATGAACTGATCGAATTGTTTAAGCTGATTGAAAACTCTTCGTCTGAAGACAAACCGGCGAAAAAAGGGCCATCAAAACCTGCTCAGGCTAAAAAACCGGCTGTCACTAAAACGAAAAACAGCGAAAAACCTGAAGCAAATTCCGCATCCCGCAAGCGTTTTGCCCAGCCTGGCCGTAAGAAGAAGGGGCGTTAATTTACCTGCTTTTCATTATCCGCCGGTGTAATAACCGGCTTTTTCTGCTTAAAACTCCCGCATTTTGCCCGTATGGTTCGAATTGTGACCAGTGTCATAAAACTGTCATATAACGTACATTTTACTGTCACTAAACTGTCCTATTTTCCTCCTGTGCCAAACACTTTAATTAACGTCGACATCAGTCGGGAAGTTTAAAACCACCAGGAGTGGAACATGAAATTGATGCGTAACACCGTCGCCGGTCTTGTAGCAGCGACTTTCTCCCTCACAGCAATGTCTGCTTTCGCTGCCGCTAACCTGACTGGCGCTGGCGGTACCTTCCCAGCCCCTGTCTATGCTAAGTGGGCTGATGCATACCAGAAAGCAACCGGTACTCAGGTTAACTATCAGGGCATCGGTTCTTCCGGCGGCGTGAAACAAATCATCGCTAAAACCGTTGATTTCGGGGCATCTGATGCACCGATGAAAGAAGAAGATCTGAATAAAAACGGTCTGTTCCAGTTTCCTACTGTAATCGGCGGCGTGGTACTGGCTGTTAACATCCCGGGCATCAAATCCGGTCAGTTGACTCTGGATGGCGCAACGCTGGGTGATATTTACCTCGGTAAAATCAAAAAGTGGAACGATACGGCGATCACCAAGCTGAACCCGGGCGTGAAACTGCCAGACACTAACATCGCGGTGGTTCGCCGTGCTGACGGTTCCGGTACTTCCTTCGTATTCACCAGCTACCTGGCGAAAGTGAACAGCGAGTGGAAAGACAAAATCGGTGCAGGTTCTACTGTTAACTGGCCAACGGGTCTCGGCGGCAAGGGCAACGACGGCGTCGCAGCCTTCGTTCAGCGTCTGCCTGGTTCAATCGGTTACGTAGAATATGCTTATGCCAAGCAAAACAACCTGGCTTACACCAAGCTGGTAGATGCAGACGGCAAAGCCATCAGCCCGACAGAAGAATCCTTCAGTGCAGCCGCTAAAGGCGCAGACTGGAGCAAAACCTTCGCTCAGGACCTGACCAATCAGAAAGGTGATAATGCGTGGCCAATCAGCTCCACCACCTTCATCCTGATTTACAAAGACCAGCAAGATGCAGCGAAGGGCACCGAAGTGCTGAAGTTCTTCGACTGGGCTTACAAAAACGGTAACAAACTGACGACTGATTTGGATTACGCCGCACTGCCAGCTTCTGTTGTAGAACAGATCCGCGCAGCCTGGAAAACCAACATCAAAGACAGCAGCGGTAAAGCACTTTACTAGGATCTGACCTCGGGTCTGATATAGAGTACAAGTCTTCTGCTTCATTCCCTCTCCGGCCGGGGAGGGAATTAAATCTGAATTAAAAGAGAGTGGTATGGCTGAATACAAGCCGGCTATCAAGGCACCCAGCAAAAACGGTGACATCATCTTCGGCGCGCTGGTTAAACTGGCAGCGCTGATTGTGCTATTTATGTTGGGCGGCATTATCGTCTCGCTGTTTATTGCTTCCCTGCCGAGCATTGAAAAGTTCGGATTGTCCTTCCTGTGGACGAAAACCTGGGATGCACCGAACCAGCAATTTGGCGCACTGGTGCCGATTTACGGCACGGTCGTGACCTCCATTATTGCCCTGCTGATTGCTGTTCCCGTCAGCTTTGGTATCGCATTATTCCTTACCGAGCTGGCGCCGAACTGGATGAAACGCCCGCTGGGGATTGCTATTGAACTGCTGGCGGCGATCCCCAGTATTGTTTATGGCATGTGGGGGTTGTTCGTTTTCGCCCCGCTGTTTGCGCAGTATTTTCAGACGCCGTTGGGCGATGTGCTTTCTGGTATCCCGATTGTTGGTGCCCTGTTCGCCGGTCCGGGTTTTGGTATCGGTATTCTGGCAGCAGGCGTCATCCTCGCCATTATGATCATCCCGTACATAGCTTCCGTCATGCGTGACGTGTTCGAGCAAACGCCGGTGATGATGAAAGAATCTGCTTACGGCATTGGTTGCACTACGTGGGAAGTGATCTGGCGCATCGTGCTGCCGTTCACCAAAAATGGTGTGATCGGCGGCGTGATGTTAGGTCTGGGGCGCGCACTTGGCGAAACCATGGCGGTGACCTTCATTATCGGTAACACCTACCAGCTCGATAGCGCATCGCTGTACGCGCCGGGCAACAGCATTACCTCTGCACTGGCGAACGAATTCGCCGAAGCGGAAGCCGGGCTGCATACGTCTGCACTGATGGAACTGGGTCTGATCCTGTTTGTCATCACCTTTATTGTTTTGGCGCTGTCGAAAATGATGATCCTGCGTCTGGCTAAGAAAGAGGGCCGTTAAGATGACGACACTCGAAATGCAAAGTAATACTGCATTACTGGAATCGCGTCGCAAACGTCAGGCGTGGCGCCGTCAGAAGAACCGTCTGGCGCTGATGGTCTCTATGCTGACCATGGCGTTTGGTCTGTTCTGGCTGGTGTGGATCTTGTTCACCACGATCGTTAAAGGTGTTGACGGGATGTCGCTGGCGCTGTTCACAGAAAATACCCCGCCTCCGAATACGGCAGGCGGCGGTCTGGCTAACGCCATTGCAGGCAGCGGATTATTGATTCTGTGGGCAACGGTCATCGGTACGCCACTGGGCGTGATGGCGGGGATTTATCTGGCCGAATATGGACGTAAATCCTGGCTGGCTGAATTCATTCGTTTCATTAACGACATTCTGCTTTCCGCACCATCCATCGTTGTGGGCTTGTTTGTGTACACCATTATGGTGGCAAAAATGGGACACTTCTCCGGCTGGGCGGGCGTGCTTGCACTGGCATTGTTACAGATCCCGATTGTTATCCGTACCACGGAAAACATGCTGAAACTGGTGCCGGACAGCCTGCGTGAAGCGGCTTACGCACTGGGTACGCCGAAGTGGAAAATGATTTCGGCCATCACACTGAAAGCCTCAGTTTCCGGCATTATCACCGGGATCCTGCTGGCGATTGCCCGTATTGCCGGTGAAACCGCGCCGCTGTTGTTTACGTCGCTCTCCAACCAGTTCTGGAGCACCGACATGATGCAGCCGATTGCTAACCTGCCGGTCACCATCTTTAAGTTTGCGATGAGCCCGTTTGGCGAGTGGCAACAACTGGCGTGGGCGGGTGTACTGCTGATTACCGTGTGTGTGCTGCTGCTGAACATTCTGGCGCGTGTGATTTTCGCCCCGAAAAAGCAATAAGCGAATTTATTATCGATGGCAGGTGATAGCGGCTGCCATCACTGTTTACCCGGCGTCGCCATGCGGCGCGCGAATAAGAGAGATGTCTGAGAATGACTGACGCATCCAACAGCAAAATTCAGGTTCGCGATCTGAACTTTTATTACGGCAAATTCCACGCGCTGAAAAATATTTCCCTGGATATTGCTAAGAACGAAGTCACGGCATTCATCGGCCCGTCAGGCTGTGGTAAATCCACGCTGCTGCGTACGTTTAACAAAATGTACCAGCTGTATCCGGAACAGCACGCTGAGGGTGAAATCCTGCTTGATGGCGAAAACATTCTGGTTGATAAGCAGGACATCGCGCTGCTGCGCGCCAAAGTCGGCATGGTCTTCCAGAAACCGACGCCATTCCCGATGTCGATTTACGACAACATCGCGTTTGGTGTCCGTCTGTTTGAAAAGCTGTCCCGCACGGATATGGACGAGCGTGTGCAATGGGCGCTGACCAAAGCTGCATTGTGGAATGAATCTAAAGACAAGTTGCACCAGAGTGGTTACAGCCTGTCCGGCGGCCAGCAACAGCGTTTGTGTATTGCACGTGGTATTGCGATCCGTCCTGACGTTCTGCTGCTCGATGAACCTTGCTCGGCGCTCGATCCGATTTCTACCGGCCGTATCGAAGAGCTGATCACCGAGTTAAAATCTGATTACACCGTGGTGATCGTGACCCACAACATGCAGCAGGCTGCGCGTTGTTCAGATCGCACTGCGTTTATGTATCTGGGCGAACTGATCGAATACAGCGACACTGACTCGCTGTTCACTTCACCAGCGCGCAAACAGACTGAAGATTACATTACTGGCCGCTACGGTTGAGGTACAAAGAATGGACAACCTGAACTTAAACAAACACATTTCTGGCCAGTTCAATGCTGAGCTTGAACATATCCGTACGCAGGTTCTGGCGATGGGCGGCCTGGTTGAGCAACAACTGACTGACGCCATCACGGCGATGCACAATCAGGATGCCGAACTGGCGCAACGCGTCATCAAAGGTGATGACAAAGTTAACCTGATGGAAGTGGCGATCGACGAAGCTTGTGTGCGCATCATTGCCAAGCGCCAGCCAACCGCCAGCGATTTACGTTTGGTGATGGCGATTATCAAAACCATTTCTGAACTCGAGCGTATCGGTGACGTGGCAGATAAAATCTGCCGCACGGCGCTGGAAAAATTCTCACATTTGCATCAGCCGTTGCTGGTCAGCCTGGAATCGCTGGGCCGCCATACCGTAGAGATGCTGCATGATGTGCTGGATGCGTTTGCGCGTATGGATCTTGACGAAGCGGTGCGTATTTACCGTGAAGATAAAAAAGTGGATCAGGAATATGAAGGCATTGTGCGCCAGCTGATGACCTACATGATGGAAGATCCACGCACGATTCCAAGCGTGCTGACCGCACTGTTCTGCGCCCGTTCTATCGAACGTATCGGTGACCGTTGCCAGAACATTTGCGAATTCATTTTCTACTTTGTGAAAGGTCAGGATTTCCGTCATGTGGGCGGCGATGCGCTGGATAAATTGCTGACAGACGGTAAAGATGTGCCGAAAGAATAAGGGTTTACTGACATCGCTCCACAAAAAAGGCCTCTGACGAGGCCTTTTTGCTTTCCGATCTATACCCGCGTCCGGTCAGCGCAATTATTTCATCACATAGCGCAGCGCGACCTGTACGGCCAACTGCCGGTAATGGGCGGTCTGTAAATCCACCTCATCCGGATTTTCAAACAAAGCGCCGAACGTATATTGGTTGGCGACCTGGTGCACACACAGGCTGCTGATGAGGCGGTGAACGTCGCGCGCCTGCGCATCTTCCTTAAACAGATGGCTTTGTTTGCCGCGTTCAAGGATATCTTCCAGCAGCGTTAATGCCGTTTTGTTGATCTCACGGATGCTGGTGGACTGGCGGATAAAGCGGCCGCGCAGCATGTTTTCTGTCGATACAATACGGATAAATTCCGGGTGTGAGACATGGAAATCGAAGCTGGCTTCTACCAGTTTGACGATCGCTTCCGCAGGTGGCAACGAAGATAAGTCCAGCTCCAGCTCGTGCTGGCGAATACCGCGATAAACGTGTTCCAGAACCAACATGTACAGGGCTTCTTTGGTCTTATAGTGGTAGACCACCATACGTTTCGTGGTGCTGGCATTGGAGGCGATATTTTCCATGCGCGCGCCCATCAGACCGGATTCAGCGAATTCAGCCAGAGCGCTGTCGAAAATGCGCTGCCTGAGTCCTATCGGATCATTTTTACGTCCCGGCGCCGGGGAACTTTGGCTGCTCAGCGTCTTATCCTCTTCATTAACCACATTCTCGCCACAGAGATTAACCATTGCTTAGCCCAGTTACAATCTGTGCGTTCATACAACTTCGCCGCACTTGACGAATGTGGCGTGAGGGTCCACTACTGTAAGTATCGAAGCCTGACTAAAAGGACACTATTTTGCCTGCAACCACCCGGTTACATTCTATTGCGACAGTTTCAGTACCAGGAACCTTGCCTGAAAAACTTACCGCCATTGCGGCTGCAGGATTTGATGGTGTGGAAATATTCGAAGACGATTTGCTTAAAAGTCCTGTCAAACCGGCGGCTATCCGTAACCTCGCCGATTCTCTCGGCCTGCGTATTTTCCTGCTGCAACCTTTCCGTGATTTCGAAGGGGTTCCGGCAGAGAAGCGGGTTGAAAAACTCGCCAGCGCACGCCGCCAGTTCGACCTGATGAGCGAGCTGGGCTGCGATCATTTACTGGTGTGCAGCAACACCGATCCGGAAAGTTCACCGGAGCGGGAGGTGCAGATTGCCGATCTCGCTGCGCTGGCGGAAATGGCGGAGCTGTATGACATCCGTATCGGCTATGAAGCGCTGGCATGGGGTAAACACGTCAACCGTTACCGCCAGGCGTGGGATCGCGTACGCGAGGTGAACAGTCCGGCGCTGGGCATTGTGCTCGACAGCTTTCATATTCTCGCCGTGGGCGACAATCTTGACCGTCTGGATGAAGTGCCGCTGGAAAAAATCAGTTTCCTGCAACTGGCCGATGTACCGTTCAAAGACATGAACGTGCAGCAGTGGAGCCGTAGTTACCGCTGTTATCCGGGGCAGGGCGATTTACCGCTGGTGGATTTTGTCAGCACGCTGAACCGTAAAGGTTTCACCGGCCCCTGGTCACTGGAAATCTTCAATGATAAAACCCTGCCGCTGGCTGATGGCCTGCGATCTCTGACGGAGCTGGAAAAGCGCATGCAGGCGTACGAAAAATCACTCAGCGAGTGATCTGATACCCCATTTCACGCCAGATCCCCGGCAGTTCGCGCATGTCGTGGAAAGTGGTCACCAGCGGGTGATCCAGCGGCGGGTTATGCGGGTCGGCGCAGTAGTAAAACACCGGGATGCCTGCGGTGATCCCGGCCTGTGCGCCTGCCACGGAATCTTCTACCAGAATGCAGTTTTCCACCGGCACGTTCATGACGTCGGCTGCTTTGTACAAGACGGCAGGATCGGGTTTCCAGCGCTGTAAATCATAGCCGCTGAATAACTTATCCCCCATAAAAGGCAGCAATCCGGTCAGGCCGAGAGAGTGCTGCATTTTGGTGACCGGGCCGTTTGAGACGACACACATCGGCACGGTGATTTGTTCCAGTAACTCGCGTGCGCCGTCAATAGGTTCAAGTTTGCTGTCGAAAAGACGGGCAACATGCTGGCGAAACACGACTTCCATTTCTTCTTTCGGCACGTCGATACCGTGCTCTTTATTGACGATCGCGACGATTTCGTAAAGTTTGACGCCTTTGTATTTCTTATACATTTCGTCGAATGAAACCGTCACACCAAAATGCGCGAACATTTCGACATAGGCTTCGCAGCACAACAATTCACTGTCCACCAGCGTACCGTCGCAATCAAAAAAGACACATTCAACCTGTGGCATACTTTCTCCCTGTGAGCGTTTCATCTATTGGCGTGCATTATGGCACTGTACCCGAACGATAGATTTAATCCCATACATCCAGTGCTGGCGCTTTCGGGCTAAAATCCTTAGGATACCCCCCGATTGTTTTTCCCCCATTTTGGAACTCACCAATGAGCACACCACAGAGCAATGCGACTGCGGGTAAAGGTCTGGCTGAACGTCTGTTTAAACTGACGCAGCACGGCACCACCGTACGCACCGAAACTATCGCCGGTTTAACTACCTTCCTGACCATGGTCTATATCGTTTTCGTGAACCCGCAGATCCTGGGTGTTGCGGGGATGGATAAACAGGCCGTGTTCGTGACCACCTGCCTGATTGCCGCGTTCGGCAGCATCCTGATGGGCGTGATCGCCAACCTGCCGGTCGCACTGGCACCGGCGATGGGCCTGAATGCGTTCTTCGCGTTTGTGGTCGTCGGCGCAATGGGCGTTTCCTGGCAGGTCGGTATGGGCGCGATATTCTGGGGTGCTGTGGGTTTGCTGCTGCTGACTATTTTCCGCATCCGTTACTGGATGATTGCCAATATTCCGGTCAGCCTGCGTGTGGGCATTACCGCCGGTATCGGGCTGTTTATCGGCATGATGGGGCTGAAAAACGCCGGCATTATTGTCCCGAACCCTGACACCATCGTGACCATCGGTAATCTGACCTCGCACAACGTGCTGCTCGGTGTGCTGGGGTTCTTCATTATTGCCGTGCTGGCGTCGCGCAATTTCCACGCCTCGGTGCTGGTGTCGATTATTGTCACGACAGTCATTGGCCTGATGATTGGCGATGTGCATTACACCGGTTTCTGGTCGATGCCGCCGAGCATCACCACGGTTGTCGGTCAGGTGGATTTGAAAGGCGCGCTGAATATCGGTCTGGCGGGCGTCATTTTCTCCTTCATGCTGGTGAACCTGTTTGACTCCTCCGGCACGCTGATTGGTGTGACCGACAAAGCCGGTCTGGCTGATGCGCAGGGCAAGTTCCCGCAGATGAAACAGGCGCTGTACGTTGACAGCGTGTCTTCCGTGGCGGGGGCATTTATCGGTACTTCATCGGTGGGCGCGTACATTGAAAGCACCTCCGGCGTTTCCGTGGGCGGTCGTACCGGCCTGACGGCGGTGGTGACCGGTTTACTGTTCCTGCTGGTGATCTTCATTTCCCCACTGGCGGGGATGGTGCCGGAATACGCGGCGGCCGGTGCGCTGATTTATGTCGGCGTGCTGATGACCTCCAGTCTGGCGCGTGTTTCCTGGGATGACCTGACCGAAGCGGTTCCGGCGTTCGTGACCGCGGTAATGATGCCGTTCAGCTTCTCGATCACCGAAGGTATCGCGCTGGGCTTCATCTCTTACGTGGTGATGAAACTGGGCACTGGCCGCTGGAAAGAAATCAGCCCGTGTGTGGTGGTCGTAGCCCTGCTGTTTGTGCTGAAAATCGCGTTTGTCGACGGGCATTAATCCGCTGACATCTGCTTAACGCCTGTAAAAAAACAGCCCGCATTGCGGGCTGTTTGCATTTCTGATGACCGGAATTATTGGCTGACGCGGCGCGTATAGTCGGCAAATGCCGTCAGCTGGCCGCGCAGGAAATCGAGCGTCCCCTGGTCGATGACTTCGCCGATTTGCTCATCCACTTTATTCTGGATCACACCACCCATAAATTCGGGTTTATTCATCACCATCGCATCCAGGAACACCAGAATCTGACGCAGATGATACTGACAACGTGCCCCGCCGACCGGACCCATTGAACTGGTCTGGATCAGCACGGGCTTACCGGCCAGTGGCTGATTCGGCAGGCGGGAAATCCAGTCGATCGCATTTTTCAGGCCGCCCGGAACGGAGTAGTTATACTCCGGCGTGACGATAATGACGCCATCCGCCTGACGGATTTGTTCCGCAATCGCTTCAACATCCGCCGGAAAGCCTTCTTCCTGCTGAATATCTGCATCATAGAGCGGCAGTGTACCGATGGAAGGCAACGCCTCAATGCTGATGCCCTCTGGTGCCACTTTTGGCAATGTGCGGGCGACCATTCCGTTGTAAGACGCTTTACGAAGACTGCCTAACAGTGTGACAAACTTCAGTGGTTGAGCTGACATGGGTAACTCCTGTTATGGATGACTTTGCGAAAGGAACTGCCTGTAACCATAAACGAAAAACGGCACGACGGGCGTAAACAAAAGTGAAGTTTTATTTAGCGGGTGGCAGGCTGATGAATTTCATGAAGTGTGGTGATTCAGATTGCTGGTCTGTGGCCAGGGTTTGTGTGCGGGTGAAGCCGTTTTCAGGTTCGTAACGCCAGCACTGCAAACGGATAATCGAGGGTGACTGCGCACATGACCAGATAATGGAACCTTCAATGTCGCTCATCACCTGCGCCTCGGGCGTTACGGTAGACCGTAAACGACCAGAAGCGGGATTCAGGCTGAGCGTAAGCGGACTCTGATCGTTCAGGCCGGACATTTTCAGCATGCTCTGGCGGATACACCACAGTTGCAGAGAGGATTCCACCGGATCGGATTGCATAGCAATCCAGGTTTTCTCCACCGCAGAAAGCTGTAATTGCTGTTGCTGATTCACCAGCGCACTGCGGGCATGAATGATTTCGAGATCGAGGCCGACTTTCCCTTCGCTGCTGATTAAAACACCGACGGTACTTCCTGCATACGCCAGACTGAAATCAGGCAAATCAGGGGATTCAAAACTCGGACGACCGCTGGGTAACGTGATGACGCTGGGAAGTTCCGCGATTCCATAGAGATAGAAAATCATTTCTGCCAGCAGAACGCGGCCGTTTAAGAAACGCTTGCGCTGTTTTTCGGAAAGGTGTTTTGCAAATAATACGATCTCTTGCGGCAACCGGTGTGTATCCGGTTCTGCATCCGTCATTGCCCATCTTGCAAAATGGCACGCCATTGTTCACTCCATGATTAATGGTTCGACCGCAGTTTCTCAATTGTTCTAAAGAATAACATTAAGAGAAATCATTAAAAACCGCTTAAACCCCGCAGTGCCACACACATTCTTCCCTTTTCATACAGTTTTTCATAAACATAAAGTGAAAGTAATCACAGTCTTAATCTCTTATTGGGAAAGAATCTCACTGGAATGATGTTCTGGATTTTTACTCATAAGATTCTTACACCAGATATATCTACTACAGCCACATAAAGAAACGCCAGAAAATGCCGTTACTAATTAAGCAGCGATCTCGCTGCTTTGCCTGCGAGTACCCAAAAATGTTAAAAACGACGCAATCCCGCTTTATCGCATTGATCAGCTTGTTTTTTATTGTGCTGATCATCGTTACGCTTATCGTGATCCAGGTGTATATCGCTCCCCAGCTGAAACAGACAGAAAGTAATCTGGTTGCTAATCAGGTGGATGATGTCGCGGTGGCAATTAATGACCGCCTGAATAAAGTTGAGTCACAGGTTCGCACCATTACCCAGACTGTTGCACAAATGGACAGCGACAGTATCGATCGTTTACTTCCGGCACTGGTTGATCAGTACGGTGACTCTGCCGTGTTTGGTGGCGGGATCTGGCCTCTGCCGAACCAACGCGATCCGGCCAAAATCAAATTCAGCACCTTCTTTGCCCGTAATAATAATAATCAACTGACGGTCAATACTTTCTGGAACAGCGCCGAATCCCCAAACTATTTCGATCAGTCGTGGTATCTGGCGGCATCAAAAGGTGAAAAGGGTCAGTGTGTCTGGGCGCCTGCTTATTTCGATGACGCCAGCACCCAGCCGCGGACTAACTGTGCGATGCCGATTTACAAAGATGATAAGCAATGGGGCGTCGCCACCATTGACGTCACACTGGGGTTCTTTAACCAGCTGGTGACAGAGATGGAGAAAAAGGTTCACGCCAGGATTTATATCGTGGAAAAAGACGGCACCATCGTCGGTACCAGTCATTCCACGGATGAAAAACTGCCGAAACTGGCCTCACTGGGCGAAACTTCTCCGCTGGCGATGCAGATCCGCAAAAGTCTGGATCAGATCAACGGGCAGGCGAGTCTGGTGGCTGACTACGATAATGACGGCACGTCGCATACCATGTTTATGAGCAACATTCAGGGGCCGTGGTTTATCGCCACCGACATGCCGACCAGTCAGTTACTGGCGCGCAGCCACAGCATTCTGACGAGTCTCGGACTGGTTCAAATCCCGATGGTCTTGCTGTTGCTGATCGTTCTGATCGCCGCGATTAAAATTTTCATGCGCCAGCTGGCGGCACTGAATAAAAATATCGCCCAGCTTTCTGCGGGCGGTGCCGACTTAACCCGGCGCTTACCGGAAAGCCGCAGCCCTGAGTTCAATCAGATCAACCAGAACTTCAACGGTTTCCTGTCTTTCCTGCAATCCATTCTGCGTCAGGTTGGCGACAGCAGTCTGGCTATCACCTCGGCTTCGCGCCAGATTGCCAGCGGTAACCTGGACCTGTCAGCACGAACCGAAGAACAGGCCAGCTCGATTGTCGAAACGGCAGCCTCAATGGAACAGCTGACCAGCACCGTGAAACAGAACGCTGCCAATGCGGAAGGGGCTAACCAGTTGGCCCGTGATGCCTCGGCTGTTGCCGGGAGGGGCTCGGACGTGGTGAAACAGGTGGTTGAGACCATGGGCTCGATCACCCGCTCTTCACATAAAATCGTCGATATCATCAGCGTGATCGACGGCATCGCTTTCCAGACCAACATTCTGGCGCTGAATGCGGCGGTTGAAGCGGCGCGTGCCGGTGAACAGGGACGCGGTTTCGCCGTTGTGGCATCCGAAGTGCGCAGTCTGGCACAGCGCTCAGCCACTTCCGCGCGTGAAATCAAAAAGCTGATCGAGGATTCTGTGGCGGATATCGCCACCGGCAGCGAACTGGTGGCGACCGCCGGAACGACGATGGATGAAGTCATGGGTGGCGTGAACAACGTGGCGACGCTGATGAACGAAATCATGTCTTCCAGTCAGGAGCAAAGTCTGGGCATCGAGCAGGTAAATGTGGCTATCACGCAGCTGGATAACGCCACGCAGCAGAACGCCGCGCTGGTGGAACAGGTTTCTGCCGCTGCGCAGGCGATGCAGGATCAGACCGTTCAGCTGGAAACCGTGGTAGCAGGCTTTAAGCTCTGATTTCGTCTGATTAAAAGTGTTCAAAACTGAGCGGTAAGTGAGCGATCACTTACCGTTTTGTATTTTGCGTAAGGCTCAGTAAAAGGCGTGTTCAGTCATGAAGTTAATCAGGCTGGTCAGTTTGGCGCGCGGCCTGAAATCGGGCAGATAAACCAGATGCACTGCCCGGGGTTTCGGGATAAAAGACTCAAGTACCGGGATCAGTTGTCCGCTGGCGATATCTTCGGCCAGTAACACTTTGGGTTGCAGCAACAAACCGGCGCCTTCCAGTGCGGCAGCGCGCAGCGCATGACCGTCGTTGGATACATAGCGGCTGTTAACCGGCCACGCTGACGTGGTGCGCTCTGCATTCGCCAGATGCCAGCCTTCACTCTGATTCCAGACGGTATGCACCAGGCACGGGTGCGTTTTCAGATCTTCCGGCGTCGCGGGCGTGCCGAAACGCTGTAAATAATCTGCAGAAGCGCAGATCACCATTTCATAAGGGTTCAGCGGCTTGGCGACCAGCCGGTCATCGCCAATTTCGCCAATACGGATCGCCGCGTCAAAACCCTCTGCGATCAAATCTACCCTGGCGTTGCTCAGTATCAGTTCCACGTTTACTTTCGGGTGTTTTTGCAGATAACGGGCCAGCATCGGCGCCACCACGCTGGAGCCGAGTGATACGGGGGCGCTGACCCGCAGCAGTCCGGTCGGCACGCTTTGCAGGCTTTCCATCGCGCTTTCGGTGAATTTCATCTGCTCCAGCACCCGTTTTCCGTTCTCGTAAAACACTTCACCGGCATCCGTCAGGCTTTGCTTGCGTGTGGTGCGTTGCAACAGGCGGGCATTCAAATACTTTTCCAGTTGCTGAATATGCTTGCCGACCATCACTGCTGAAATCCCCAGCGTTTCCGCTGCTGTACTGAAATTCCCGGTTTCTACCACGCTGATAAAGACCTCGATATTCCGCAACTTATCCACATTACAAACCCTGAGTTAGAACAGAATGAATAATACGATTCTATATCTAACCCGTAGTTTGGTGAAAGATGGTCCTGCAAACAACGTTGAGGAATATCTGATGAAAATTTTAGTGATTGGCGGGACAGGTACATTGGGTAAAGCCGTGATTCAGGAGCTTAGCGCAGACCATGAAATTGTCACCGCAGGCAAAACCCGCGGCGATTTTCAGGTCGATATTACCGATGAAAACAGCGTAAAAGCGCTTTTCCAGAGTACGGGAAAAGTTGATGCGATTATTGCTACTACCGGCAGCCTGCACTTTGGCCCGCTGGTGGAGATGACCGCAGCACAGTTCAATATTGGTTTGCAGAATAAACTGCTTGGCCAGGTGCGCCTTGCGCTGATCGGTCAGTCATTCCTTAACGATGGCGGTTCCATCACGCTGACCAGCGGGATCATTGCTGATGAACCTATTCGTCAGGGGGCAAACGCCACCACGGTAAATGCCGCCGTCGAAGGCTTTGTCCGGGGCGCGGCGATTGAACTGTCACGGGGTATTCGCATCAATGTGGTCAGCCCGACCGTAGTAGAAGAGTCGCTGAAAGCTTACGGCCCGTTCTTCCCGGGCTTTGAGGCTGCACCGGCAGCGCGCGTGGCGAAAGCGTATCGTCGCAGCGTGGAAGGGGCGCAGACCGGACGCGTTTATAAAGTCTGGTAAGGCGTAATTCTTTGAATAAAATAAAAAACCCACATTTTCCAATGTGGGTTTTGTTTGCTGCGAAGAGCGGCTTATTTACCGATACAGAAACTCGAGAAGATACGCCCCAGTAAATCATCCGAGGTAAATTCACCGGTGATTTCGCTCAGCGATTGCTGAGCCAGACGCAGTTCTTCCGCCAGCAGTTCACCCGCCCATGCGCCAAGCAGTTGATCTTTACCCTGAACCAGATGCTGTGCGGCCTGTTCCAGCGCCTGCAGGTGACGGCGACGGGCAAGGAATCCGCCTTCCATATTGTGATTGAAGCCCATCACCTGTTTCAGATGATCGCGCAGCAGATCAACGCCATCGCCGGTGCGGGCAGAAAGGCGAATAAGTGAGTGACCATTCACTTCCGTTTGTCCCAGCGCTTCGCCGGTGATATCCGCTTTGTTGCGTACAACGACAATAGGTAAACTCGCGGGCAGGCGGGCCATAAATTCGGGCCAGATGTCCGCAGGCTCGGTTGCTTCCGTTGTTGTACCGTCGACCATAAACAGCACTAAGTCCGCCTGTTCAATCTCATTCCATGCACGTTCGATACCAATGCGCTCAACTTCGTCGCTGGCTTCACGTAACCCGGCGGTGTCAATGATGTGCAACGGCATGCCATCAAGGTGGATATGTTCGCGTAAAACGTCACGCGTAGTGCCCGCGATATCGGTAACGATCGCCGCTTCACGACCGGCCAGCGCGTTCAGCAGGCTGGATTTACCGGCGTTCGGACGCCCGGCAATCACCACTTTCATCCCTTCACGCAGCAGGCTGCCCTGACGTGCTTCGGCCCGCACGGCATCGAGATCACCCATCACCGTATTGAGTTTGGCTTCGATTTTACCGTCGGACAGGAAGTCGATTTCCTCATCGGGGAAGTCGATAGCCGCTTCGACAAAGATCCGCAGGTGAGTGAGTGCTTCCACCAGATGATGAATACGGTTCGAGAAAGCGCCCTGTAAGGAGTTAACCGCTGAACGTGCGGCCTGCTCGGAGCTGGCGTCGATAAGATCAGCAATCGCTTCAGCCTGCGCCAGGTCGAGTTTATCGTTGAGGAAAGCCCGTTCAGAGAATTCGCCAGGACGCGCAATTCGCACGTTTTCCAGCGCGATAATGCGTTTAAGCAGCAAATCCAGGATCACCGGCCCGCCGTGGCCTTGCAGCTCAAGCACGTCTTCGCCGGTAAAGGAGTTCGGGCCGGGGAACCACAACGCGATGCCCTGATCCAGCGTGCTGCCATCAGCATCCTGAAACGGCAGATAATCGGCATAACGCGGCTTGGGCAGTTTACCTAAGACAGCCTGTGCCACATCACGCGCCGCACGGCCGGAAATGCGCAAAATGCCCACACCACCGCGGCCGGGTGGGGTTGCCTGGGCAATAATGGTATCTGAGGTGCTCATAGCAATGATCTCTGTTGGTCTTTTTACGGATATGCAAAAGGCGATCAAATGATCGCCTTTCTTTTTTATCATCAAGTTTAGCGGTCAGGACGAAAGCCGTCCTGACATTCACTTATGACTTTTTCTTGTCGCGGCTGTGCAGGCCACGTTTTTCCAGCCCGCGATAAATCAGCTGCTGCTGGAGAATGGTGACCAGGTTACTGACGATGTAGTACACCACCAGGCCAGACGGGAACCACAGGAAGAACACGGTGAAGATGACCGGCATGAAGGTCATGATCTTCTGCTGCATCGGGTCAGTGACGGTGGTCGGCGACATCTTCTGGATGAAGAACATCGTGATACCCATCAGAACCGGCAGAATGTAGTACGGGTCTTGTGCTGACAAGTCATGGATCCACAGGATGAATGGCGCGTGGCGCAGTTCAATGGAACCAGACAGCATGTAATACAGTGCCAGGAAGATTGGCATCTGAATAACCAGCGGCAGACAGCCACCCAGCGGGTTCACTTTCTCAGACTTATACAGCGCCATCATTTCCTGACTCATGCGCTGTTTGTCATCACCGATACGTTCACGCATGGCGGCCAGTTTCGGCTGCAACATACGCATTTTCGCCATCGACGTGTACTGTGCGCGGGTCAGTGGATACATGATACCGCGAACAATAAAGGTGATAACGATGATCGAGAAGCCCCAGTTACCGACAAACCCTTGAATGAATTTCAACAGTTTGAACAGTGGCTGAGAGATGAACCATAACCAACCGTAGTCAACCGTCAGGTCAAGGTGTGGCGCGATAGCGGCCATCTTGTCCTGAATTTCCGGACCAACCCACAGGATAGAAGCAACTTGTTGCTGTGCACCTGGTGCAACGGTAAACGGTGTGCCTTTAAAGCCAATCGTTGAAATACCGTTATTGGTGGTGGTGAAGAAGGTATTGGTGTCTTTCGCTGATGGGATCCACGCCGTTGCAAAGTACTGCTGCAACATCGCAACCCAACCACCCTGAGTCGTGACATTCAGTGCTTCGCTCTTATCGAACGCATACTTCTGATATTTGTCATCACTTGAGGAATATGCCGCGCCGCGGAACGTGTGCAGAGCAAAGTTATTGCTGCCGGTATCACGGTGCTTAGGTAATTCGGTGGTTTGTTTCAGCTGACCGAACATGGTCAGTTCAAGCGGGGCAGCCGTGGTGTTGTTGATGTTGTATTCAACGTTTACCGCGTAAGAACCACGTTTGATCACGAAGGTTTTGGTGTAAATCGCACCGTTCGCCGCCGTGTAAGTCATCGGAATGCGCAGTTCAGACTGGCCTTCAGCCATTGTGAAGGTATCGGAGCTCGCCTTGAACAGAGGGCGTTCACCGTTAGCCGGATTGTCTGGACCGTTTTTACCTGTCAGACCACTTTGTGCCTGATAGAGGAAATTAGGAGTAGTTTCCAGTAACTGGAAAGGCTGGTCAGAGCCCAAAGTCGTTGGGTAAGCCTTCAGCAGAGCCTGCTCAATGTCGCCACCACGGGTGTTGATCGTTAATGACAGCACATCACTGTTAACTGTAATTAATTTGCCCTGTCCGCTATCAGGAACAGCCTGATTAGTAGCATCACCGTTTGCAGTGTTCGCAGTCTGTTGCGTGGTCTGGTTGGCCGGTTGCGGAGCGTGGTCCGTTTGCCATGCCTGCCAGATCATGAAAGACACGAACAGCAGAGCGATGAGGAAAAGATTGCGTTGCGAATCCATCGTTAGTGTTCTCTGTTATTGTCGGTTTTCGGCGGTACGGGGTCATCACCACCTGGGTTCAAAGGATGGCATTTTAATACGCGTTTCAAAGTCAACCAACTGCCTTTTAACATGCCAAAACGACCAATTGCTTCAATACTGTATTGAGAGCAGGTTGGTCGAAAGCGGCAATGCGGCCCGAGCAACGGACTGATGAATAGCTGATAACCACGTATCAGCTTTATCAGGATGCGGGAGCCTGTCGGCAATGTCGACGCCATAATTTCTCCAACGCTTCCGTCAGCGCGCGATTATCTAAATCGGCGACACCCTTTTTGGCTACTACCACAAAATCCATCGACGGCAGCGTATGCTGATTCAACCGGAAACTTTCGCGGGTAAGGCGTTTGATCCGATTGCGTTCATGTGCGCGTTTGACGTGTTTTTTTGCGACGGTGAGACCGATGCGGGGATGCCCCAGCTCGTTCAGGCGGCCGAGTATAGTGATTTGCGGCGTGCCAGCCCGTTGTGGCTGCTGGAAGACGAAAGTGAAATGACGGGGAGTTAACAAACGTAACTCCCTGGGAAAAGCGAGCTTAACCACTAAATAGGTTAGCTTTTATTACTTAGAAGCTGACAGACGGGTACGGCCTTTCGCACGACGGCGAGCCAGAACCTGACGACCATTTTTGGTGGCCATACGAGCACGGAAGCCGTGGCTACGGTTGCGCTTCAATACGGACGGTTGGAAAGTGCGTTTCATGGCGATTTCTACCTAAACTTAAATTATTACTGATCAGTAAACGCGAAGACATTTCGGCGAAAAAACGACCGGTGCCTTTGTCGCAACATATAAAGAAGCGGGATTGTAATAACTGTACAGTCCTGAGTCAATTTACATTGCCAGAAATGGTTCAAGTGTTTACCAGAATTGCCCGTGGTCACACCGCAATATCCATCTGGTTATGACCATCAGGAACACAGGCTTCACACGTAGGGCTGAAGATTATACGGACTCTGCCGCAAATCGCAAGGATCCTCGCCTGATCCTTATCCACAGGCGTGCGATCTTTCTCGCAGTATGATGAAATTTAACTCAGCGGACTCCTATTTTTTCACCAGAGTGATGATTACATCGCCTAATTTTAAAAGGATCGGCTAAGCTTACCCACTTGCCGATTGCTGCCTGTGGATAAAAAGGATCTAATCTGTCAGGAAGGGGAGGATCTCTGGGCCGGATTGCGTTATGATCCGCCATTCCGATCGCGATCCCGGCTGGGATGCTATCGACAAAAACCGCAAAAAGCGGTTCGCACGTGACTTTACGCCACTGACAGGGTGGTGAGAGAAATTTTCCCCCATTAGCGGGCGGAACGTGTGCCAAAAATCATGATTTAAAAAATATCCTGATCCTTTTCTTTTTTGATACTTGTTCGAGTGGAGTCCGCCGTGTCACTTTCGCTTTGGCAGCAATGTCTTGCCCGTTTGCAGGATGAACTACCTGCCACAGAATTCAGTATGTGGATACGCCCCCTGCAGGCGGAACTCAACGACAATACGCTGGCGCTGTATGCCCCGAATCGTTTTGTTCTGGATTGGGTTCGTGACAAATACCTAAATAATATTAACGGCTTGCTTAACGATTTCTGTGGCACGGATGCACCGTTGCTGCGTTTTGAAGTCGGCAGCAAGCCGGTGATCCAACGCGTCAGCCAGCCTGTTGCGGCCAGCGTCAGTTCACAGGCTGCGCCTGCCATTCCGCGTCTGGCGCCTTCCCGTCCAAGCTGGGACAGCTCACCGGCTCAGCCTGAGCTGTCTTATCGCTCTAACGTCAACCCGAAACATACCTTTGATAACTTCGTAGAAGGTAAATCTAACCAACTGGCTCGCGCGGCGGCGCGTCAGGTGGCGGATAATCCGGGTGGCGCGTACAACCCGCTTTTCCTTTATGGTGGCACCGGTCTGGGTAAAACCCACTTATTGCACGCCGTCGGTAACGGCATCATGGCGCGTAAAGCCAATGCCAAAGTGGTGTACATGCACTCCGAGCGTTTTGTTCAGGACATGGTCAAAGCCCTGCAAAACAACGCCATTGAAGAGTTCAAACGCTATTACCGTTCTGTCGATGCGTTGCTCATCGATGACATCCAGTTCTTTGCCAATAAAGAGCGTTCACAGGAAGAGTTCTTCCACACCTTTAATGCCCTGCTGGAAGGCAATCAGCAGATCATCCTGACCTCGGATCGTTATCCAAAAGAGATCAACGGTGTTGAAGATCGTCTGAAATCGCGTTTCGGCTGGGGTTTAACGGTGGCGATCGAGCCGCCTGAATTAGAAACCCGCGTAGCGATCCTGATGAAAAAGGCCGACGAGAACGATATCCGTCTGCCCGGCGAAGTGGCCTTCTTTATTGCTAAACGTCTGCGTTCCAATGTGCGTGAGCTTGAAGGCGCACTGAACCGCGTGATCGCCAATGCCAACTTTACCGGCCGTGCGATCACCATCGACTTCGTTCGTGAAGCGTTGCGCGATTTGTTAGCGCTTCAGGAGAAGCTGGTCACTATTGATAATATTCAGAAAACAGTGGCCGAATATTATAAAATCAAGGTCGCTGACCTGCTTTCCAAACGGCGCTCCCGTTCGGTAGCCCGCCCACGCCAGATGGCGATGGCGCTGGCGAAAGAGCTGACCAACCACAGCCTGCCAGAAATCGGCGATGCGTTCGGTGGTCGGGACCATACCACGGTGTTGCACGCCTGCCGTAAAATCGAGCAGTTGCGTGAAGAAAGTCACGACATCAAAGAAGATTTCTCCAACTTAATCAGAACATTATCTTCCTAGCGCTATGAAATTTATTGTTGAACGTGAGCATTTGCTGAAACCACTGCAACAGGTCAGTAGTCCGCTGGGTGGACGACCAACGTTGCCTATTCTGGGTAACCTGTTATTACAGGTGACGGATGGCGCGCTGTCGCTGACCGGGACGGATTTGGAAATGGAGATGGTGGCGAAAGTCGCGCTGTCTCAGCCACATGAAGCGGGTGCCACCACGGTGCCGGCGCGTAAATTCTTTGATATCTGCCGTGGATTGCCGGAAGGCGCGGAAATTTCCGTCGCGCTCGACGGCGACCGCATGCTGGTAAAATCAGGCCGCAGCCGTTTCTCGCTGTCGACCTTACCGGCGACAGATTTCCCTAATCTCGACGACTGGCAAAGCGAAGTAGAATTCACCCTGCCGCAGGCCACGTTGAAACGTCTGATCGAAGCCACGCAGTTTTCTATGGCCCATCAGGACGTTCGTTATTATTTAAACGGTATGCTGTTCGAAACCGAAGGTGAAGAACTGCGTACTGTCGCGACCGACGGTCACCGTCTGGCCGTATGTTCTATGCCAATCGGCCAGTCTCTGCCGTCGCATTCGGTGATCGTGCCGCGTAAAGGCGTGATGGAACTGGTGCGTCTGCTTGATGGCGGTGACACCACATTGCAGCTGCAAATCGGCAGCAACAATATCCGTGCTCACGTCGGCGACTTCATCTTTACCTCTAAACTGGTTGACGGTCGTTTCCCTGACTATCGCCGCGTATTGCCGAAAAATCCGGACAAAACGCTGCAGGCAGGCTGCGATTTGCTCAAGCAGGCGTTTGCCCGTGCCGCGATCCTGTCCAACGAAAAATTCCGTGGCGTACGTTTGTATGTCAGCCATAACCAGCTGAAAATCACCGCGAATAACCCGGAACAGGAAGAGGCAGAAGAAATTCTGGATGTCGGTTACGAAGGCACTGAAATGGAAATCGGTTTCAACGTCAGTTACGTACTGGATGTGCTCAATGCACTCAAGTGCGAAGACGTTAATCTGTTGCTGACGGACTCTGTTTCCAGCGTGCAGATTGAAGACGCAGCCAGTCAGTCGGCAGCGTATGTCGTTATGCCAATGCGGCTGTAATCGGGCTATCTGACTTGTCATTTTGCGATCGGGCAGTGTTCGCAATGCCCACGCACCTGAGTATGCTCCGCTTACTGTAGCTGCACGCAAACTGACTGCGACGATGATGCCCTGGAATGGATAGTAGATGGCCTTAACGCGCTTACTGATAAAAGATTTCCGCAACATCGAGGCGGCAGATTTAGATCCGTCGCCCGGTTTTAACTTTCTGGTCGGTCCCAATGGTAGCGGTAAAACCAGTGTGCTCGAAGCGGTCTATACGCTGGGGCATGGCCGCGCTTTTCGCAGTTTGCAGGCCGGACGCGTGATTCGTCACGATCAGCCGGAGTTTGTTCTCCATGCGCGTGTGGATGACGGCGGTGATCGTGAATTGTCGATTGGTCTGAGCAAAAGCCGTCAGGGCGACAGTAAAGTACGCATTGATGGCAGTGATGGCCACAAAGTGTCTGAACTGGCACAGATGCTGCCGATGCAACTGATCACACCCGAAGGCTTCACCCTGCTCAACGGCGGGCCGAAGTACCGGCGGGCATTTATTGACTGGGGTTGTTTTCATCACGACCCCGGTTTTTTTATCGCCTGGAGCAACCTGCGACGGTTACTCAAGCAGCGCAACGCCGCGCTGCGACAGGTGAGTCGTTATGCGCAAATTCGTGCCTGGGATCAGGAACTGATCCCGTTAGCCGGGCGTATTAGCGAATGGCGGGCAGCTTACAGCGACGCGATCGCGGCTGATATCAGCGCGACCTGCGCGCAATTCCTGCCCGAATTCGCCCTCAGTTTTTCTTTCCAGCGTGGATGGGATAAGGAGACGGAGTACGGCGAGTTGCTGGAGCGTAATTTTGAACGCGACAGAGCCTTAACCTATACCGCATCAGGCCCGCATAAAGCGGATTTCCGCATTCGTGCCGACGGCACGCCGGTGGAAGATTTACTGTCCCGTGGGCAGTTGAAGTTACTGATGTGTGCGCTGAGACTGGCGCAGGGTGAGTTTCTCACCCGACAGAGCGGGCGGCGTTGCCTGTATCTTCTTGACGATTTTGCCTCTGAGCTGGACACCGACCGACGTCGGTTGCTGGCTGATCGCCTGAAAGCCACCCAGGCACAGGTTTTTGTCAGTGCGATAAGCGCTGAGCAAGTGACCGACATGATGGGTGAAAAGGGCAAGATGTTCCGCGTGGAACAAGGTAAAATAGCCGTTCTATCACAGGACTAAAAATGAGCGAGAAACGTTGATGTCGAATTCTTATGACTCCTCAAGTATCAAGGTATTAAAAGGGCTGGACGCGGTGCGTAAGCGCCCCGGCATGTATATCGGCGATACCGATGACGGCACTGGTCTGCACCACATGGTATTCGAGGTTGTGGACAACGCTATCGACGAAGCCCTCGCGGGCCACTGTAAAGAGATTCAGGTCACGATCCATGCGGATAACTCTGTTTCCGTACAGGATGATGGCCGTGGTATTCCGACCGGCATTCATGAAGAAGAGGGCGTTTCTGCTGCTCAGGTCATTATGACCGTTCTTCATGCTGGTGGTAAATTCGACGATAACTCGTATAAAGTCTCCGGCGGTCTGCATGGCGTAGGTGTTTCCGTCGTTAATGCCTTGTCGGAAAAACTGGAACTGGTTATCCGCCGTGAAGGCAAAGTGCACACTCAGACTTACGTGCACGGCGAGCCGCAGGATCCGCTGAAAGTGATTGGCGATACTGACGTAACCGGTACCACGGTACGTTTCTGGCCGAGCTTCAACACCTTCACCAATCACACAGAATTCGAGTATGAGATTCTGGCGAAACGCCTGCGTGAACTGTCATTCCTGAACTCCGGCGTGGCAATCCGTCTGCTGGATAAACGTGATGGTAAGAATGATCACTTCCATTATGAAGGCGGTATCAAAGCCTTCGTGGAATACCTGAACAAAAACAAAACCCCAATCCATCCGACCGTATTCTATTTCTCTACGATGAAGGACGATATTGGTGTTGAGGTTGCGTTGCAGTGGAATGATGGTTTCCAGGAAAACATTTACTGCTTCACCAACAATATTCCACAGCGCGATGGCGGGACTCACTTAGCCGGTTTCCGTTCGGCGATGACCCGTACCCTGAACGCTTACATGGATAAAGAAGGTTACAGCAAGAAATCCAAAATCAGCGCCACCGGTGACGATGCCCGTGAAGGTTTGATTGCTGTGGTGTCTGTGAAGGTACCGGATCCTAAGTTCTCTTCACAAACCAAAGACAAACTGGTTTCTTCTGAAGTGAAAACGGCCGTTGAAACGCTGATGAACGAGAAGCTGGTGGATTACCTGATGGAAAATCCGTCAGACGCCAAAATCGTTGTGGGGAAAATCATCGACGCTGCGCGCGCCCGTGAAGCAGCCCGTAAAGCCCGTGAAATGACCCGCCGTAAAGGTGCGCTGGACCTGGCTGGCTTGCCAGGCAAACTGGCGGACTGTCAGGAACGTGACCCGGCTCATTCCGAACTGTACTTAGTGGAAGGGGACTCAGCGGGCGGCTCAGCAAAACAAGGCCGTAACCGTAAGAACCAGGCGATTCTGCCGTTGAAAGGTAAAATCCTCAACGTAGAAAAAGCGCGCTTCGACAAAATGCTCTCTTCTCAGGAAGTGGCAACACTGATTACTGCGCTCGGTTGCGGCATTGGCCGTGACGAGTACAACCCGGACAAACTGCGCTATCACAGCATCATCATCATGACCGATGCCGACGTCGATGGTTCACACATCCGTACCCTGTTGCTGACGTTCTTCTACCGTCAGATGCCTGAAATTGTCGAGCGTGGCCACGTGTTTATCGCACAGCCTCCATTGTACAAAGTCAAAAAAGGTAAGCAGGAACAGTACATTAAAGATGATGAAGCGATGGATCAGTATCAGATTTCCATTGCGATGGACGGGGCAACGTTACACGCCAACGCCCATGCACCAGCCCTGGCGGGTGAACCGCTGGAGAAACTGGTGGCTGAACATCACAGCGTGCAGAAAATGATTGGCCGCATGGAACGTCGTTATCCGCGTGCGCTGCTGAATAACCTGATCTATCAGCCGACCCTGCCGGGGTCAGATCTGACCGATCAGGCGAAAGTTCAGACCTGGATAGAATCGCTGGTCGCGCGTCTCAATGAGAAAGAGCAGCACGGCAGTTCTTACAGCGCGATCGTGCGTGAAAACCGTGAACATCAGCTTTTCGAACCGGTTCTGCGTATCCGTACACACGGTGTTGATACGGATTACGATCTCGATGCAGACTTCATTCAGGGTGGCGAATACCGCAAAATCTGTGCGCTGGGCGAACAGCTGCGCGGCCTGATCGAAGAAGATGCCTTCATCGAACGTGGCGAACGCCGTCAGCCAGTGACCAGCTTCGAGCAGGCGCTGGAATGGCTGGTGAAAGAGTCCCGTCGTGGTCTGTCGATTCAGCGATACAAAGGTCTGGGTGAAATGAACCCTGATCAGCTGTGGGAAACCACCATGGATCCTGAACAACGTCGCATGTTACGTGTGACCGTGAAAGATGCCATCGCTGCTGACCAGTTGTTCACTACGCTGATGGGCGATGCGGTTGAACCGCGTCGCGCCTTCATCGAAGAGAATGCCCTGAAAGCGGCCAATATCGATATCTGATAATGGCGTGAGCTGATAAAGAGTCCGAAACGGGAAACCGCTTCGGACTTTTTTTTTCGTCTGACGCGACCCGCATTGCGGCTGGCTTTACAGCGGGTAATCGCGTTAGCATTGCGCAAGATTTCTTAAACTCTGAGGATGCTATGGCTATTGAATTAATTGCAATTGATATGGACGGGACATTGCTCAATCCGCAGCATGAAGTGACCCCTGCCGTTAAAAAAGCGTTGTCAGAAGCACGGGCGAAAGGTGTGCAAATCGTTCTGGCGACCGGCCGTCCGTTCGTCGGTGTGCAGCGTTATCTGATGGAACTGGATTTACAGCAGGACGGTTGTTACTGCATCACCAACAACGGCGCGCTTGTGCACAATGCGAAAGATAGCAGCGTAATTGCCGAAGTAGCCCTCAAAATTGAAGATTATCACTACTTTGAACAGCTGGCGCGTGACCTTGGTGTGCATTTCCATGCACTGACCAAAACCGATCTGTTTACCGCCAACCGCCATATCAGCAAATACAGCGTACATGAATCCTTCACCACCGGCATTCCGTTGCAATTCTGCCCGGCAGAGGAAATGGATCCGGCACTGACCTTCCCGAAAGTCATGATGATTGACGATCCGGACTTGCTGGATCGCGCCATCAGTCAGCTTCCTGCTGAAGCAAAAGAACGCTACACCATCATGAAAAGCTCACCGTATTTCCTCGAGATCCTCGATAAGCGCGTGAATAAAGGTGAAGGCGTGAAAGTACTGGCGGAAAAACTGGGTATCGCGCGGGAGAGCGTGATGACGCTCGGTGATCAGGAGAACGACATTGCGATGCTGGAATACGCCGGAATTGGTGTCGCGATGGGGAATGCGCTGGACAGCGTAAAAGCCGTCAGCCAGTTCGTTACCAAAACAAACACGGAAGACGGCGTGGCGTTTGCGGTCGAGAAATTTGTTCTGAACGTCTGAGCTTGTACCGAAGGAACCTTGCAGCCATGGAAAAACAATTAACTTCTGATGCCCGCGGGCATCAGCTCACCAACATTAATGTCTGGACGCCGGACAGCCAGTGGCTGGTGTATGACGTCCGTCCGCATGGCGGTTCTTTTAGCGGTTCAACCATTGAGCGCGTGAATGTCGAAACCGGTGAGACGGAAGTCCTTTATCAGGCAAAAGACGGCGCGCATGTGGGAGTGGTGACCGTCAGCCCGGATCTTCCTGTCCGTTATGCGTTTATTCATGGCCCTGAAAATCCTGATGCCAGCTGGCAGTATGATTTTCATCACCGTCGCGGAGTTATTGTCACTGAGCCCGCGCGCGAAAAGGCCATCACGCTGGATGCGATGGACATTACCGCCCCCTTTACCGCCGGAGCCCTGCGCGGTGGCACACATGTTCACGTCTTCAGCCCGGATGGTTCGCGTCTGAGCTTTACCTATAACGACCATGTGTTGCATGAACGCGATCCGGCGCTCGATCTGCGCAACGTCGGCGTGGCGATTTCAGGATATCCCGTTATTCCGCCAAAGCATCATCCCCGTGAATACGATGGAAGCCATTTCAGCATGCTGGTCAGCGAAACCACGCCCTGTCCTCACCCCGGCAGCGATGAAATCAACCGGGCTTACGAAGAAGGCTGGATTGGCCGTGAAGGCTATCTGAAACCGGATGGCAGCCGTCAGCGGTGGGCGCTGGCTTTTATCGGCGACACGCTTTCCGCTCGTGGTGAAAAGCACCCGGAAATCTTTGTGGTGGATTTGCCGCGCAATGATGAGGATTACCGTCAGGCGGGTGATAAACCTTTGCAGGGCACGCCGGAAATGCTGCCTGCGTCACCCGCGGGCGTGAAACAGAGACGGATTACTTTTACTGAAAATGGTATTGCCCTGCAACCGCGTCACTGGTTGCGCGTATCGCCGGATGGCGCAAAGATTGCGTTTCTGATGCAAGATGAAACCGGAGTGGTTCAGGTCTGGACGGTGTCACCTAACGGCGGCGCGCCGGCGCAAATCAGCCATTCTGAAAGCGGAATTCAATCAGCCTTCAGCTGGAGCCAGGACGGAAAATCTCTGGCGCTGGTATGCGATAACAGCGTGATGCGGCTGGACATGGAAAGCGGAAAGATGCAGCGGTTAACGCAACGATCAGAAAACGCACCCTGTGCCGATGCCGTAGTGTATTCTCCCGATGGCAGCAAAGTGGCGTTTATGCGTCAGTGTAACGGCTATGCGCAGATTTGCGTGGCCGATAGCGATTAGCGAACGATGTAAACCGGTCGGAACAGGCCGGTTTTATTGTGACTACTTCTTATGTGTCGACGATTTTTGCTGACGCGGCGTGGTCGTCATGGGCGGGATGTGATCGATATCCACACCGTTACTCAGCGCAATATTGTGTTCTTCACTGGCTTTGACGCGATCGCGCGTCGTCACTTTTCCGCTGCGAAAATAATCATAAGGCAGCAATACCGTATCCAGCACGGCGCTGAACGGCAAATCAATCAACAGCAGCGGCGTCATCGCCCAACTGGTGTCATCGCTTTTTATCATATTCACATCAGCACGTGCGCCTGAATAATATCCGGTGTCACCACCTGTATGGCTCATTACGCTGGAGCAACCGCTCGTCGCTAAAAAAACACATCCTGTCATCAGCGGCGTTAATGCAAATTTCGTCATGTTAGAACTCATCTTATGCTGTCAGGCTGAGCTTATACGTCAATGTGACTTATACCACTCAGCCCAAAAAATTAACAAAGCAAGCTGTAGCTCTGTGGCTGCGATCCCATTAAGTGTAATTACTATTTGAAATCTTGCAGGAATTCGCCTGCTCTCCCTGGATTTTAGCCCTGTCCCGCCATGTATTTTGGCTGTCATCATATAAACAACAGCCAAATTTTTTGTTTTTTCAGGCTTGAAATATGCCCTTTTGTCTCCATTTTAACTGTACGACGCAGGAGGAGAAACGCCGGAAGGGTTCTTCTGTCATCACTGTGACGCTGGTCTGTCCGCCTGGAAGGCTATTTAAAAAACTCGCTGAATATCAGGAGAAGTAGCAATGCGTAATTTTGATTTATCCCCGCTCTACCGTTCTGCCATTGGTTTTGACCGTTTATTTAATCTTATCGAATCGGGTCAGAATCAGGGCGGCGGCTACCCCCCTTATAATGTCGAGTTGGTTGACGAAAATCATTACCGGATTGCTATCGCGGTCGCAGGTTTTGCCGAATCTGAGCTGGACATCACTGCGCATGACAACATGCTGCTGGTCAAAGGCGCGCATGCACCTGGCGATACTGAGCGAACCTATTTATATCAGGGCATCGCGGAACGTAATTTCGAGCGCAAATTCCAGCTGGCTGAACATATTCAGATAAAAGCGGCCAATTTGTCGAACGGTTTGCTGTATATCGATCTGGAACGCGTCGTTCCTGAGTCGTCCAAACCACGGCGTATCGAGATCCGTTAATTCAGCGACCATCATCGTTGTTGACCGCCACGAAATGAAAAAGTTTAGGCTCGCCGTCAGGGAGCTGTACTGTCACATCCAAAAAGGATGACGACATTAATCATCTCGCTTCAAAGAAGGAGTTACATTATGCGTAATTATGATATTTCCCCATTACTGCGTCAGTGGATTGGTTTCGATAAATTAGCCAGTTCAATGCAAGGCGCCGATCAGGCTTTTCCTCCTTACAATATTGAAAAGTCTGATGACAACCATTACCGCATTTCACTGGCGCTGGCCGGTTTCCAGCAAAGCGAACTGAATATTGAAGTCGAAGGGCCGCGATTAACGGTCAGCGGCACACCGGCTCAGCCGGAAACTAAAGTGGAATATTTGCATCAGGGGCTGGTGATTAAGCCTTTCACCCTGAGCTTCACGCTGGCAGAGCATATGCACGTCTCGGCGGCTGAATTTACGCATGGCTTGCTGCATATCAATCTGGTTCGTGATGTACCGGAAGCATTGCAACCGCAAAAAATTGCGATTGGTACTGAAAAACCGGCGCTGGAAAATCAGTCCGAATAAACGTGATCTGTTTATGTTCCCCCGATGCGGGGGAACATAAAGCAGGATGTGATGAGGTATATATTATCTTAATCAGTAAGTAAAACGAGGTGTATTTATTTTGTTCAAGTCTTTCAAAGCGTTTTCCGTAATTGAAGCTCTTAGTGATGAGGTAAGCATGTATTTAGAGTGATGTAACTTAACGATAATATTCGTCTACTGTGATTCGGTTGTAGTTCTTGTAACACCCATCAAATACTATACAAAGTGCTTCCACAAAATGCATGATCTGTTTTGTGTTGTAGTCGTAAGATATTTCACCTATATTTGCATCAAAGAGTTTAATCATGTTCCCATCTGTTCTGATAGCGATGGAATGGCCTCCCTTGCAACCCTCATAAATACCTATTTCATATAAGCTGTCTTGCCTTAACGATTTTACCAGCCCTTCGATTCTTGCAGCGGTAGTACTGGCCTGCGGCAGAGTTGACGTTTTTAAGCAGATCAACCTCCCCTCATTCTTCATTATCAGATGGTATGCGTCTTCAGTACGCATGTAGTTTACCTTGGGGGAATGCCCTTTACGGTGAAAATTATCAAATAAACTTTTTTGTGCTTTTAATTTAGCTTGTTTATATGCCAACGCAGAGTTCTGTTCCTGAATATTCATTATTCCTAATATCAATCGATGCGATGCAGAGGTATTGATGAAACATTTGAAACTACTCCAATCTCTACCAGTAATTAAATATGCCGCAGAGAGGCCATAACAGGCTCCACGTAATCCGTACTGAATTTGTTTACTTTCTGAGTCTCTATGACTTCCTAACCATGCTCCACCAAGATTTCGGGGGTTGTTAGCTACCCATTTGTTTTGCTGTATGTACGTCACCTGATTAAAAAAACTGTATGTACCGTTTGTTTTATTAATATATTGACGTAATCTGTTAATCATTTTCTCACCTATTTTTTAAATCAAAAAATACATATTGCATAAAAATACGCCAGTGATAATAAAATTCCCATTTAATTGATTATGTAAAATACTAAAGCTCTTGACTGGGTTTTTATTTCTTTGATAAATAATGTTATTTTTTTGTTTAACTGTAAAAAATATAAAGTGGTGTATATCTATATATAAAATGAATTGATTTTTTTGAATGAATGTGTATCTGGATGCGTTGAGGGAGATATAAATAACTTTATGATGTCATTGAGAATAAGATTGTTTTCTACTCATGAGTAAGGGTCCTTAGATTGATAAAGTGACCCGAAAGAATATCATTCCTTCTGGTCACTTTATTGTGAAAAATCAGCCTTCAGCGTGGGCTTTTTCTACTTCTTCTGCCAGAATTTTCACGCCGCGCTCGATCTGTTCCGCATCAGGCACGTAATTCATCCGCATGCACTGATGCGTATGTGGCCACGGATGCTCGAGACCCGGGAAGAAGTAATCGCCCGGCACCATAAGTACCCCACGTTGTTTCAGGCGCTGATACAGCACTTCGGTGGTGATCGGTAAATCCTTGAACCACAGCCACAGGAAAATCGCCCCTTCCGGTTTGTGGATCAGGCAACGTTCTTCCGGCAGATAACGGCGCAGCGTGGCGATAGTTTCCTGCACGCGCTGGAAATAGAACGGTTTGATCACTTCTTCGGAAAGGCGCAGCAAATCGCCACGGACAATCATTTCATGGGCAATCGCTGGGCCGACACTACCCGGCGACAGACTGATAATACCGTTCATATTACTGATCGCTTTGATGATTTTTTCATCAGCAATCACGATGCCACAGCGGGAACCCGGCAGGCCGAGTTTCGACAAGCTCATGCACAGGATAATATTCGGATTCCACAGCGGCGTGGCGTCAGTGAATACGATGCCCGGGAACGGCACGCCATACGCGTTGTCGATTAATAACGGAATATCTTTCTGCTGTGCCAGCGCATCGAGGCGGATCAGTTCTTCGTCAGTAATGACGTTGCCGGTCGGGTTGGTCGGGCGTGACACGCAGATCAGGCCGATATCATCGGTGATATTCAGATGATCGAAATCGACGTGATATTTGAACTGGCCTTCCGGCAGTAATTCGATGTTCGGCTTGGCTGAAACAAACAGATTTTCGTCCAGACCGGCATCGGCATAACCGAGATATTCCGGTGCCAGCGGGAATAATACTTTTGACATACTACCGTCGGCACGGCGTCCGGCGAACAGGTTGAACAAATAGAAGAATGCGCTCTGGCTGCCGTTGGTCAGTGCGATGTTTTGCGCGTCAAGCTGCCAGCCGAGTTCTTTCTGTAACATGTCTGCCAGCGCATGACGCAACACATCTTTGCCCTGCGGCCCGTCGTAATTGCACAGCGCTTCGGTCAGCTTGCCTGCGGCGAGCATTTCCGCCAGCAGCGTCTGGAAATAATCCTGCATCTCAGGAATTTGCGCCGGATTACCGCCGCCGAGCATCACCGCGCCAGGCGTGCGTAAACCGTCATTCATGTCGCCCATCAGGCGTGTGATGCCTGAAAAACGGGTAAATTTGTCACCGAAAGCAGAAAACGTCATAGAAAGCTTTGTATGTTATCGAAATGTGATACCCACCATAACGCCTGCAGCAAGGCAGTGCAATCGGACCAGCGGGTTTTGGCGTGGAGAAGTATTAAAAAAGATGAATACGGAAAATCATTCAATGTATTTTTCGAATATCCCTGAACGGAACCCTTTATGCTTAATGACAGAGTAATAAAAAACGGCTTATGATATTTTTTCTTTCTTGGCATAATTATGTTTAAGAATATATATATCAGGTTGATAAAATGAAAAGAAGCATACTTATACTGAATATTTTCACGGCAGGCGGAGGAGACCATGCGCTGGGAAAGAAAATAAAAGACATCGCGCGGAGCACCCAGGCTGAGGGGGCATTAATTACGGTGAATGCCAAAACAAGACATATTAATATGCAGGGAAAGGAAGTGTTCAGTCCGGGTAAAAAATTGGATTATGATGACCCGGTAATTATTGTGACGCCCTACAGTCTCCTGTCTCCCGATGTATTATCGACAGTGCTGGCTGATTTTTTCTATCAGCTGGACATAATCACATGCAACACCGTTATTCTCATTGATGAAATAGATGTCACCCGAGGTGCGGCTTCATCTGATCGTGATTATAAAGCTGCCCTGTTGAGTCTGTGCTTCGAAAACATCATTGTCCAGAGCCTTGGATTCGCTAAGAAATCGATGGGTTATTTACCCATGCCTGAGCAGGAAGTTATCAATATACAAAAATCAGCAAAACAGGAAATCATTAAATTACTGGACGGTTATAACTTATCGATGCCGGCAAATTGTAGCTTATATCTTGCCTATTTAAGTTCTGATACCGTGACAACCTGTGCTCAGATTTTTATTATTAATTCATTGATAGAAGACAGTGGCTTGCTGAATAATTCAGCTTATGTCCTGGTGTGCAGGGAAAAAGGGAGTATTGAACGATTACTGAAAAACCTCAAAGGTTCCTTATCAGGGTCAATTTATAATGATTTGTTTTCTGAATGTCACTATTCAACCATGCAAGACGAAAATATATTCCAGTGCCACGGCTTCTCCCGCGGTACGGGAAAGAAAAAAGTACATATCGTTATTACCCAAACCATTCCCGGCACGACGTTTAAAAATCTGACCAGTATCAGCAAGACTGGCATGATGTCGGGCGATCAAAGCCTTTCCGATTATTTGTCACTGAAAAAGCGGTTACCTTATTACGACAAGCAAACCTGGAAAGACCCTCTTATTAAAGGATTGAAGACCCGTGCCCGTGAACTGGGGGGCGAAGAATTGCTCAACAAATTTAAGTCGATGGTCGCCGGAAGAAAAGCCTTTACTGGCAGCCTTTCCTTTAAGCTTCTGGCACCCGACGATGCCCCGACGCTGGCGCTGAAAAGCAGTCTTCATGCGTTTAACAAGGAAATATATGCAAGAAAAGCTGACGGGAAAATCAGAGAGATATTAATGAAATACCTCTGACCCTTCGAAAATAATCGGGAGACCGGCCGCAGGATTGCGCCCGGACCGGTCTCGCCCATTCTTTATCTTACTTCTTCAGAACTTCCGGGTTCACGCAGAACTGTTTCACGTCACCCCTGAGTGCGGCGATCAGGTTATCCACTGCGCAGGCCGCCATATCGTAGCGGGTTTCATGCGTTGCGGAACCGATATGCGGCAGTGCCACCACGTTTGGCAGGCTCAGCAGCGGAGAATCTTTTGGCAGCGGCTCAGTCTCGAACACGTCCATACCAGCACCATAAATCGTACCGGCTTTCAGCGCTTCGATCAGGGCTGGTTCATCGATAACCGGCCCGCGACCTGCGCTGATCAAAATCGCGCTGGATTTCATCTTCGCCAGCTCTTCCTTACCGATCAGATGGAAGGTTTGCTCGGTCATTGGCAGCAAGATACAGACGAAATCAGACTCTTTCAGCAGCTCATCCAGCTCGCATTTACGCGCGCCAAACTTCTCTTCCGCTTCTTTATGCTGGCTGCGTGCATTGTACAAAATCGGCATGTCGAAACCGAAATGCGCACGTTGCGCCAGCGCCAGACCGATACGGCCCATGCCGACGATGCCCATGGTTTTATGGTGAACATCAATGCCGAACCAGTCTTCGCCAATGTTTTCATTCCATTCACCGGCTTTTACGCGCTCGGCCACATTTACCACGCGGCGGGCGGTAGAGAGCACCAGTGCCATCACCGTGTCAGCGACGGTATCGGTCAGCGCCGTCGGAGTATGCATCATCGGGATTTCGCGGCGGGTCAGTTCTGCCACATCGAAATTATCATAACCGACGGAAATGGTAGAAACCGCACGCAGGCGCTGTGCATGGTCGAAAAGTTCTTTATCAATTTTCCCGCCGGAACCCAGTAATCCTTCGGCGTTTTGCAGCGCATCAAACACCTGAGCACGGTTCTTATCCGTAATGCCATCAAATTCAGTGATGGTGAAATGCTCTTCAAGACGCTGATGCAGGTCGGCGGGTAATTTTTTATATAAAACGATAGACGGCTTCATGACTTACTCCCTTGGGTTAAGGAAACTTCTTTCGGCTGAATGTTGGCCTTTCGCGGTCTCACCAGCAGGGTTAAACCTGCGGAAACCAGTAACGACACGGCCATGAAAATAAATGAGGCTGCCGGACTGCCCGTATTGCCGTTGAGATAGCCGACAAACCAGGAGCCAAAGAATGAGCCCAGTGCGCCGAGGCTGTTAATCAAAGCCATCGCGCCACCGGACACATTTTTGGGCAGCATTTCAGGAATAATGGCGAAGAACGGCCCGTACGGGGCATACATTGCCGCAGCCGCAACCACCAGTAAACTGTACGAAAGCCAGAAATTGTTTGTGCCAGCGGCCCATGAACCAAAGAACGCCAGCGCGGCCACCAGCAATAACGGCCAGACAAACAACTTACGGTTTTGCATTTTGTCCGATGCCCAGGACACCAGGATCATGGCGATAGTGGCGGCCAGATAAGGGGCGGAAGATAACCAGCCCGCTTCGACCATGCCCATTGATTTGCCGTCGCGCAAAATCGACGGCAGCCAGAGCACAAAGCCATACACGCCAATGCTCCAGAAGAAATATTGCAGGCAAAGCAGCACCACATTGCGCGAGCGGAAGGCTTCCCGGTAACCGCCCACCGCCTGAATGTCTTTCTGCTCTTTTTCCAGTTGTGCGGCCAGCGCCTGTTTCTCCTGGTCGCTCAGCCAGCTGACTTGTTCAGGTTTATCTTTGACGGTAAACCACCAGATAACCGCCCAGATCACCGCCGGAATGCCTTCGAAGATAAACATCTCGCGCCAGCCAAAGGATTTGATCAGATAGCCGGAAAGCACCGACATCCACAACACTGTCACCGGATTGCCGAGGATCAGAAAGGTGTTAGCACGGGAACGCTCGGATTTGGTGAACCAGTTGCTGATATACACCAGCATGGCGGGCATCACGGCAGCTTCCACCACGCCGAGGGCGAAGCGGATCACTGCCAGCATCGGAATGTTGGTTACCACGCCGGTTAAAGAGGCGAATCCCCCCCAAAGCAATAAACACCAGAAAATCAGTTTTTTAACACTGCGGCGTTCGGCGTAAATCGTGCCGGGGATCTGGAAGAAGAAATAGCCCAAAAAAAACAGTGCACCCAACAGGGACGACATCCCTTTGGTAATGCCCAAATCGTCGTTGATACCGGCCGCTGAGGCAAAACTGAAGTTCGAGCGGTCGACATACGCCAGACTGTAAGTGATGAACACGATCGGCATGATATACCACCAGCGGCGGGCGGCGATCCTGGACTGGTTCATAACTGTTTCTCCTGATAGTGCATCAGCACGGTCCCGACGGCGCTTACTGACGTAACAGTTCTACGTAATGGCGCGTCACCGCGGTCAGATCATCACCCTCAAGCGGGAATTCGATACCGCGTGGCACATCCTGAGGCAGGCTTTTCAATAAAGGTTCCCAACTGCCATCGCTGTCATCGAGCGCGACGGCATGCCATTTTCCGCTACGTTTTTGTGCAGCTTTGACATGCACATAACCCACATGACGCGCCAGACGCTCAGCGGCCACGGCCGGATCCTGTCCGACCCACAGCCAGTTGGCCATGTCGAACGTCATGCTTAACGGCAGATGCAGCGACTCAGCAGCAAACATAAAAGCGTTAATGCGTGAAAGAATGCCGCAATCCGGCGACTGGTCATTCTCAACCACCAGCTTCACCGGGCTTGACGCCAGCACAACCTTCAGCGGGGTCAGATCCTGGCCCGGCATAAATTCGCCGAGAGAAAACTTAATGGTGCGGGCATTGAGAATGCGCGCCTCTTCAAAATATTGTGATGCATCAGAATTAAGCTTGCCACCGGCTGAAAACAGCGGAAACGGCACGGAATACACCGCAAACAATCCATGACTTTTAATTTTTTCTGCCAGCGCTGGCAACGAATCCAGTTCTCCGGCAGTGAACAATTCGCGACGAATTTCCACACCGTCGGCCTTAGCATCAGCAATCACTGAAAGCAGCTCCGCCTGGCCGCCGCGGGCTTTTACCACGCTGTTGCCGTAGGCTGCGGTAACAATGACGATTTCTCTTTTCATGAATACTTATCCTGTGAAAGCGCCCTGTAATCTGGCGCAGGCAATCATTTCCGAAACCTTATTTTAGTGGAACAAATGACAGGTCGAGCCGTTGTTAACGTTTTGTTTCGTTTTATACAACCTAATTGGAACCGGTTCCAATCGACAGGACAAAAGCGCAAAAATATGATCCCGCTCACGAAGAACGGGCAGGTTCAGGGGGAAGAAGAGGGATCAGCGCGCTGCTGTAGAACCGCGCGCAATGAGTTCGCCGGAAAACTCCAGGTCTTTAACCGGCTCAGTATTGCCCTGAATGCGGGTCACCAGTTGTCTGAGCGCCGCCACGCCCATGTCGTAAGTCGGCTGCTTCAGCGTCGTAATACCGACGCCCGCCAGTTCTGCCCACACCAGTTCGTCAAAGCCGGATAAACCGATGTCCGGCCCCCAGCGCAGATTCAGCCGCTGCATAGCGCGTGCAACCTGTAGCGTCAGTGCGCCGTTCACACACATCACCGCTTTGTGTTTATCCGCGTGCCGTGCCACAAAGTCCTTCAGCAGATTATCCAGCCCTCCGGTATTACTCAGCTCAATTTCACCCTGTTCGGCAATATACTGCGGAGATTGCTGCATGCATTTCAGAAAGGTGTGTAAGCGGTCAAAGCGGGTGTTTATATTGGCGGGTTCGCTGATGAAAAGCAGGGCTTCAAAACCCTGCTCCAGAAGATGACCGGTCATCATCTGAGTGGCTTCCACGTTGTTAAGTCCGATCACGTCGCAGGCGAAATTCGCCACTTTACGGTCAATCAGCACCATGGGTAAATTGGCCTGTTGCAGCGTAGAAATCGCCGCCTCGCGCATCCCGACGGCATTCACCACAATGCCATCGACGCGATAACTGCTGAGTAATTGCAGGTAATGCTTTTCCTGATCCAGCTCGTTATTGGTGTTACACACCAGCAGCGTCAGCCCTTCCTGACGGCAGGCGGCTTCAACGCCACGCATCACATCGACAGAATACGGGTTGGTGATATCAGCGAGGATCAGCCCGATTAGCCGCGTTTGCCCGCTTTTCAGGCTACGTGCCATCTGGCTGGGCTGATAATCGAGCAGGGAGATCGCCCGTCCGATGCGCTCTTTCAGCGAATCGGACAGCAGGTGTTGTTCACCGTTGAGATAACGTGAAACGCTGGTTTTACCGGTTTTGGCGGCACTGGCGACGTCACGTATCGTGGCGCGAACCGCAGCGCCCGGTTCCTGTTTTTTGCTCACAGCCTTTCTCCCTTCTTGCTCATCCCACGGAGACTAGCACAGAGTGCTGAAAGACTGCATCCGCAAGTCAGCGCAAACCTTCTGCCGTTTGCACCCCGGAAACCGCTTCAGGCTTCGGCCTGCTGCTCAGGGTAAACGCGGAAATGATCGTCACGCCAAAGGCAATACCGCCGAGGATCAGATAAGTATCACTGAATCCGATACGGTCATACAAACTGCCCGCGAAGGCCGAAAGGAAAATCGCCGCCAGTTGTTTGGCAAAGTTAAACCCGATCAGATAAATGGTCGCCGAGAACCGGACATCAAAAATCTGCGTGATGTATTTGAACACGCCAACCAGCAGGAACGGTACTTCCAGCGCGTGCAGCATCTTCAGCAAAATCACTTCAACCGCCGTGGTGGCAAATGACGAACCGACAATGCGGATCGACATAATCGTACCTGCCAGCAGCAAGGTGTTTTTCGCGCCGATGCGGTTAATGATCCACGGAGAACAGAACATAATCAGTGCGTTACACAACTCACCGGCGGTGGTGACGTAGCCGAACATTTCCGTGCCCTGCTGTGGCGACGCGAAGAAAGTTTTGAAGAACGTCGCGAACTGCTGATCGAACACGTCATACACACAGGCCACGCCGATGACATACAAAATCAGCATCCACAGTTTGCGCTCTTTCAGTAATAAAGCCGCCGTTTTCAGCGAGAATTGCGGCTGATTGGCACCGAGTTTATCCAAAACCTGTGCGTTTTTGTTTTCCTGTGGACGGGCAATCAGCAGCAAAATCATCAAAATGATTGCGGCCCCGGAACCCATCCAGAACACGATATCCGGGTTGATATTAAACAGCACACCCGCCGTCGAGGCGCAAATCCCCCAGCCGAAACAGCCGAACATCCGCGCCTTACCGTATTCAAACGAACTGTTGCGGCTCACTCTTTCGATATACGCCTCAGTCGCGCCCGAACCGCCCGCGAACACGAAACCGATATAGGCGCCGCCGAGAATGGCACCGAGCACAATATTCAGTTTTAACAACGGCGCGAAGACGTAAATGAAGAACGGCGCAAACAGGAACAGCAGTACGGCGATGACCCACAGAAGATGCTTCTTCAGGCCGAGCTTGTCTGAAATGATGCCGAAAATCGGCTGAAACAGAATGGCAAACAACGACATGCTGGAGAACACGATACCGGTTTCCGTCTTACTCAGGCCGATCACGTCAGAAAGCCAGATCGGTAAAAACGGATAACAGGTCGCCATGATGAAGAAATACAGGAAGAAATAGCTGCCAAATATCCAGAAATTAGTATTGTTTTTGTAGAAGCAACGATCGGAGGTTTGTGTAGAGTTCATAGTGATTTCCTTGCCGAAACCATGAAAACCGGCACTGTCGTACCGGCGTTTTTTGTTGTTATCTGATTTCTTCGAAGCCCAGCAGCAGGGCACTTTCCGGATCCAACACCGGCAGTGCCAGCCCGGCATTTGCCAGCCATTCGCCGCTCAATACCGGAGATTCATGCAGCCACGCCGGTTGTACGCGCATGGTGTGACCGCTGCCGCCACCCGCCAGCAATGGCGGTTCATCCAGCACCGTCACGCGATAACGCGCATCAGATCTTAGCCCCGGCACCCGCAACACACCGGGTAACGACCAGGTGGGCATCGCCAGTTGGCTGACCAGGAATACCGCGCGATCGGCGCTTTCACTGACCACGCCATTGATCAGCACCGTCTCGTCGTGTGTATCCACGCGGTAAACGTCGCCGCTGTGTAATAACGGGCGAAGTTGTTGATGAAGGCGGGTGTATTTCGCAAAACCGGCGCGTTCGGTATCGCCTTCTTTCACCGGATCCAGCTCAATCCCCATGTGACCGAACAGCGCCGTCAGGCCGCGAAATTCAATGCTGTGCTGGCGTGAGGTGGCATGGCACAGCTTGTTGCCGATGTGCGACCCCATCACTTCCGGCGGGAAGAAATAGCTCATGCCGCGCTGAATTTTCTGCCGCTCCAGCGCGTCGTTATTGTCGGATGTCCAGAAACGGTGGCTGCGTTTGAGCACCTCGAAGTCAATGCGACCCCCGCCGGACGCGCAGGATTCAAACTCAATCTGCGGGAACCGTTCGCCCAGCGCGTCGAGCAGGCGGTAAAACTGCTGCGTTTGTGACGTCAGTGCCGCGCGGCCTTCATGGCCGGGCTGGACAATTTCACGGTTCATGTCCCATTTCACATAATCGACGTCGTGCTCGCCAAGCAGCCAGCTCATGCGTTCCAGCAGATAATCAAAGACCTGCGGATTGTTCAGATCGAGCACGAACTGGTGACGTCCGCTCGGTTGCTGATAGCCCGGCAACGCCAGCAGCCAGTCAGGGTGGGCGCGGTATAAATCGGAATCCGGGTTAATCATTTCCGGCTCGACCCAGATGCCAAATTCCATCCCGAGTTTTTTTACATGGTCGATCACCGGTTTCAGGCCGTTCGGGTATTTCTTCTCGTCGAGATACCAGTCACCGAGCGCGGCGCGGTCATGGTCGCGGCCACGGAACCAGCCGTCGTCGATAATGAAGCGTTCCACACCTAACGCGGCGGATTCGGTCGCCATCTGCATGATGTAGTCAGGATCGTGATCGAAATAAATCCCTTCCCAGGTATTGAGATGTACCGGACGCGGTTTCTCAGCCGGGAAGCGCAAAATCTGTTCACGCACAAACTGGTGGAATTGCTGACTCATGCGGTTCAGGCCGCAGGCGGAATAACTGGCATACAACCAGGGCGTTTCCAGAGTTTCGCCTTGCCCGAGTCGTTGCTCACCGGGGAGATACAACGCTTCGGCTTGCACCAGACGGCGGCCGTCGATTTTGATGTCGGCGCGCAGCCTGTGGTTGCCGCTCCACCCCAGATGCATTCCCCAGACTTCGCCCTGTTCTTCGCTGAAACCCGGATGACCGATCATCATCGCCGGAAAATATTCGGAAGAGGTTTTGCCGCGACGGTTTTCCTGAATGATGCCGCCGTGATCCAGCCGTGTGCGGTGCGGCTGGAATTCTTTGATCCAGCGGCCATGAAAGGCCATCACTTCGGCGGCACGTTCCGGCAGCGGCAGCGTCACGGCCAGTCGCGTCACCTGATACGTGCCGGGTTTGAGGTTGGTCAGGCTGTTACGTGCCTGTAAAACGCCGCTGTCATCGAGGCGTAACTCGCTGCGAAATTGCAGTCCGGCGATCGGGTCTTCGGTGGTAATGGTGAGCTGGTTTTCATCATGCTTTACCTGCGTGGTATTGAATACCGGCGACCAGTCCAGCCCGTCGCGATGGCCTTCCATGCCCGGTGTGCCGAATGAACCGCGCCCTGAGTCGGCACTGACATTCACCGGCGCTTCGACATCAATCCGGCCATTGGGCACCGCGCGGCTCAGCGAAATAATGTCATTCGCTGAAAACTGGCTGAGGCGGTTTCCCCAGTAAAGAATTTCGGCGTAAGGCATGCAACGCACGATCAGGCCGGTATTCCCGCCGGTTAAATGAACAATCTGGTTTTCCATATAGTCGCTGCTCCAAACAAAGATTTGCGCTGATAAGACGCGATCAGGTGGAGTAACTATTGATCCGAAACGTTTCGGATGGGAAATGTAAATCGTCAGATTTGTGATATAGGGTGGAAAAATAACCGAAAGGGGAAGTATCAGCGTGGTGGATGTGCGGTAACGCCCGCCTGCAGTTCAGGCTGCCAGAGAACCTGTAAATCTTTCAGTGGCTCGTTGCGGATCAGCGACATTGTCATGGTGGCGATTTGCAAACCGACCGCTTCGCGGGTGCCCTGGCGGACGGCGGTCACCGCCACATCCGGCACGCTGTCACGGGGTAATCCGTCAAAAATGATGAGTGATATACCGCCACTGAGCAGTAAACCGGCTTCATGTAACGCCAGTGCTGCGCCTTCGCCGTGCATATTGCAGTCGCAGACAATCGCCGTTGGCGGTACCGGTAGCGCCAGCAATGCCTGCGTGGTCTGATAACCGGCGCGACGGCTTGGGCTGATTTTATGCATGTAGTCCGGGTTTTCCGGCAGGGCGTTGACCTGCAACCCGTCGAGATACCCCTGATAACGCTGTCCGATAAACGATTGCTGATTATTTTCGCCAAGAAACGCGATGCGCTGATGGCCGAGTGCGGCGAGATGATCGACCGCCATCTGCATACCGGCGCGGTTATCGAAATCAAACCAGGCGTAGTCCTGCGTCAGGCAACCGCTGCGGCCCAGTGCCAGGAACGGGAAATTGCGTTGCTGCAAATCCAGCAGGCGAGGGTCGTTATCAAGCGTATGCGCCACCAGCATAGCATCGACGCGTTTGCTTTCAATCAGACGCCGCCACGAAAAGGTGCCCAGTTCGTCCGGCACCAGTAACAGGTCGATTTCATGTTTGGCCAGTTCACGGGTGATACAACCGACCATTTCGATAAAAGCAGAATTACTTAAAGGGTGGGAAGTGAAGGGAAAAATGAGGCCAACGGCGTCGATCTTGCCCATTTTCAACCGGCGGGCGAGGGTGTTGGGGCGGTAACCGCGCACATTTGCCGCCGCCTGAACACGGGCTTTGGTCTCTGCTGAAACGTCATCGTAACCGTTCAGCGCGCGGCTGACGGTGGTCACGGAAATACCGAGATCTTTCGCGATAGCTTTCAGAGACATACTGACACCCGTAACGCCGTTGAGGAGACACATTGCGGGAGAATATCACATGCCAGACAAAACGGGGCCATAAGGCCCCGTGATGAATAAGGATATTCAGAGTTTACTGCAACGGACTTAGCGTGATTTCTACACGACGGTTTTGCGCTTTCCCGGCTTCGGTGCTGTTGCCGGCAATCGGATTATCCGGGCCGGCGCCGGTGGTGTGTACGCGGCTGCCTTCAACACCTTGTGTAATCAGCGCACTGCCCACGCCGTCAGCACGTTGCTGCGACAGTTTCATGTTGAGCGCGCGGGTGCCGGTGCTGTCGGTGTAACCGATCACGTTGACGGCGGTTTTCGGGTACTCTTTCAGTACCATCGCCACGCCGGTCAGCGTGTTAGCGCCTGCCGGTTTCAGCGTGCTGCTGTTGGTATCGAAGGTGACATTATTTGGCATGTTCAGCACGATGTTATCGCCCTGACGCGTCACGCTGACGCCGGTACCTTTCATTTTGTCGCGCAGTTTAGCTTCCTGCACATCCATGTAATAACCTGCACCGCCGCCCAGTGCGGCCCCGGCTGCGGCACCGATCAGCGCGCCTTTGCCGCGATCGTGTTTAGAGGAAGACAGCATACCGACGCCTGCGCCGAGCGCGGCCCCAAGACCTGCGCCAATGCCGGATTTCCCTGCTTCTGATTCGCCGGTGTAAGGGTTAGTGGTACAGGCCGACAGGCCCAGGGTGGCGCAAAGTACGCCCGCAACCACAACTAATCTTTTGCTCATCTTATTTCCTTCAGGATGTTTATTATTCAGAACTTAACCGCTGCATTATGACTTCGCGCTTTCTGAGAAGTTGCACAGAAAAAGGTGTCAAAACATAAACAAATGCAACGGGAGGACATCAGTCCTGCGGCGTTCTGGCGCTCTTTATGCGCAATTTCGGCACGTTAAGCAGTAGGAGAATTCCGGATATCCGTTTTTGTATTTTTACGGATTTTTGGAACTTATTCAGAAAGGGGATGATGCCAGCGCAGAATGTACGTTGGCATATCCGTGCCGGGATGGCGGGTGTTCGCGGTTATCTCAAAATTTTCCTTGCGATAGAACGAGACGGCGCGATCATTTTGTTGGTAAACCTCCAGCAGCAGCACCGGATATTCCTCCTTTGCCGCCGCCATCAGACGCTGCGCGGTGCCATCGCCGTAGTGTGAGGCTTCTACAAACAGCGCACCGATAAACTGCTGATTCATCACGCTGATAAATCCGCAAACCTGATCATCTTCGTCGCAATCGACCCAGGTTCTGGCTTTGGGCAGAAAATCTTCTCTGACCATTTGCAGGCTTTCAATCCAGTAGGATTCGGCGATGAACGCATGTGAAAGCAAAGAACTGCGCAGCCAGAGCATCAGAATGGCTTCGGTGTCGGCGGGCCGCGCTGCACGGATCATGACGGCTGATTCGCCGGATGGCAGAAGCAATATGACTGATGATCGTTCACCAGCCCGGCTGCCTGCATAAAGGCATAACAAATTGTCGAACCGGTAAACTTAAAGCCTTTCTTTTTCAGCGCCTTGGACATGGCATCGGATACTGCGGTGGTCGCCGGAACCCCTTCCGGGCCAAGCGGATTATTGATGACCGGTTGGCCGCCAACAAAATTCCAGATGAATTCAGAGAAGTCTTCGCCACCGGCCTGCATCGCCAGATACGCCTGTGCGTTGCCGATAATGGCTTTGATTTTGCCACGATGGCGGATGATCCCGGCGTCGAGCACCAGCCGCTCCACGTCGTCATCGGTCATTTTCGCAATGCGCACCGGGTCGAAGTGATGAAAATTCTGGCGATAGTTTTCGCGTTTTCTCAGCACGGTGATCCACGACAGACCGGCCTGCTGGCCTTCCAGACACAACATTTCAAACAATTCGCGGCCATCTTTAACCGGCACGCCCCATTCTTTATCGTGATACTCGAGGTAAATCGGTTCTTTCGAAACCCAGTTGCATCGGGTAGTCGCCATTCTGTCGTCCTTATAAGAGGCTTAAATGCGTGGTGTCAGTGTGTGGCTTCTCGGATAACTCTGCAACGTCGCAATTTCTAAATCCCCACCTTGACGCTGGTCGGATCTGAACAATATTTAAAGCCAATCATTACGTAATCCTTACGTTTAATCCTTGCGTTGAGCGTCATTATTGAGGGAAATCACCGTTATGGCAGGCAAGAATTCGTCGATTTTACGACTCTCTCAGGGAGCATTTGCCGTGGCACTGTGCCTCGGTTTACAGGCTCCCGCGAAGGCTTTTGACCAGCTTTATGTGTTCGGCGACAGCCTGAGCGACACCGGTAACATTGGTCGCTGGACCTTCGACAGCAGCACGCATCCGCTTTATGACGAGATCCTGGCGAACAACATCGGCACAACCTTAGCTCCTTCTTCAAAAGGCGGCCTGAACTATGCCGAAGGTGGCGGTGTGGCGGTGCCGGGGCTGGATTCTGATTACACCACGCAGGATCAGGTTAAAAGCTATCTGACGTCGACCGGCGGCAAAGCCGATCCGAACGGGCTGTATATTCACTGGATTGGCGGCAACGATCTGGCCGCTGCGGCGCTGAGCCTGAATCCGGTTACGGCGGTGGAAATTGCCACCAACAGCGCCACGCAGGCGGCCTCACAGGTGAACGATTTACTGAAAGCCGGTGCTGGCACGGTTGTGGTGCCGACGGTGCCGAATATCGGTCTGACACCGGTGCTGATGGAAGGCGTGATCCAGGTCGGATTGCTGCCGGTGCAGCAACAGGCGCTGGCAGCGGCGTATCAGTATTTGAATGCACAAAATACGCCGGATGCCGATGCCCGCACCGAGGCCATTCACAATGCGCTGGCGGCCGCTGCGGCGGAAGGCTCGGGCATTCCGCTGGTACAGGACGTGATCGCCAAAGGGCTGGCGGCCGCGTATGACGCGCTGAAAGACGTGGCGGGCGGCCTGACCGACACCTACAACACCACCGAAGATATCGCGCTGGCGAAAACCGGCGGCAATATTGCGCGCGTGGATATCAACGGGCTGTTCAACGAAGTGGTTGCCGATCCGGCGCGGTACGGTTTTGCCAATACTGCCGGTACGGCCTGTCCGGTCGGGACATCCGCCTCGGAATGTACTTCGAATCTGCCGGGTTTCGACAGCAGCAAAGCTTTCCTGTTTTCAGACCATTTCCACCCGACGCCTCAGGCGCACGCGCTGATTGCGCAATATATGCAGTCGGTGCTCGACGGCCCGCTGGAAGCTTCTGCGCTGAGTCAGGGTTCACTGGCGCTGGCGCGAAATACACAAGGCTTGCTCGACAGCCGTTATCAGCAGTTGCGTACGCAGGATAACGATGCGGGAACCTTCGGCATGTTTGGCGGTTATGCCGGGCAAAGTGCGGACAGCAAATTCAGCCCGTCGATGGGGCTGGGTGATGGCGACCTGACAGCTAACTCGCTGAATATCGGCATGGATTATCAGATGACCGATCGTTGGATGATGGGGCTTATGCTTTCCGGCTCCGATGATAAAGACGATCCGACAGATCATTACAGCTACCGTACGCGCGGCTGGATGGCGACCGCCTTCACCGGCATTAAAATCGCCGAAAATGGCTGGATCAACGGCGATGTGCACTACGGCTCGCTCAATTATGACGATATCAAACGCCGCATTACGCTCGGGCCCACCACCCGGACGGAGCGCGGTGAAACGGACGGCAAACAGATCGGCGGACGCGTCACCGCAGGCTGGGACTTCCCGGTTCTGCCGGTGCTGAAAACCGGGCCGGTGGCGCAATACAGCTGGGATTACAGCAGTGTTGAAGGTTACAGCGAGAAGGGGAACAACAGTACCTCGATGCGTTTTGGCGATCAGACTTCTCATTCACAAATCGGTGCGCTCGGCTGGCGGGTGAATGCCGAACTCGGCATCGTCAATCCGTATGCGCAGGTCACCTATGACCGCCAGTTTGGCGATAAAACCTACACCACCACCGGCGCGATCAAATCCACCCGCACGCGGTTCAGCCGCACCACCGGCGAACAGGACGACGACTGGGTGGATATGACCGCAGGCTTAAACGTGCAAATCACCCACAGCATTTCAGCATTTGCGGCTATTTCACAAACCACCGGACTGGATTCCGGCGAACAAACCTCCTACAACGCCGGGCTGAGTGCGCGGTTTTAAAAGATATTATTAAGAGTGCTTTAAAGGATGTCTTTAAAAGCTATACTGACGGCATAGTATGAAAAAAGGAGAAAAACTATGCCGTTTGAAATACTCACTTCCTCAGCCGCCAGTATTACTGAACTAAAACGCGACCCGATGGGAACATTTAGTGCAGGCGAAGGCGAAGCGGTGGCGATACTCAATCGTAACGAGCCCGCTTTTTATTGCGTTCCGCCCGATGTTTACGCCTATTTTCTGAGTCTTGCAGAAGACGTTGAATTGAACCGCATAATGGATGCGCGGCAGGGTGAAGAAAGGATTAGGTTGACACTGGATGACTTATAAACTCAATTTTTTCAAATCAGCTTTAAAAGAATGGAAAGCACTTGCCCCAACGATCAAGGAGCAATTTAAAAAGAAACTGGCCGAGCGGCTGGAGAATCCTCACGTGGTTTCTGCCCGCTTATGTGGCCCCAAAAATAACCGCTATAAAATCAAATTAAAGAGTCTTGGTTATCGCCTGGTGTATCAGGTAGAAGATCAGGAAATCATCGTGACCGTTGTCGCGGTGGGTAAACGCGAAGGCAACGAAGCGTATAAACTGGCTGAGAAGCGCTAAATACTGGCGTCCCGAAAGCAAATCCGGCTGAACTGATGTGTCATTCTGGCTGATTATCTTCCGTGCAGCGGGTATACTGTCGCACTCTCTTTACACCCACTTTCTCGCGTGCGAATCCAACATGCAAAAGTTTGATACCAAGACATTTCAGGGCCTGATCCTGACACTGCAAGATTATTGGGCGCAGCAGGGCTGCACCATTGTTCAACCGCTGGATATGGAAGTCGGCGCGGGGACCTCGCACCCGATGACCAGTCTGCGCGCACTCGGCCCTGAGCCTTTTGCGGCAGCCTATGTTCAGCCATCACGCCGTCCGACCGATGGCCGCTACGGCGAGAACCCGAACCGCCTGCAGCACTATTATCAGTTTCAGGTGATGATCAAACCTTCACCGGAAAACATTCAGGAGCTGTACCTCGGCTCACTGAAAGAGCTGGGTCTTGATCCGCTGATCCACGATATCCGCTTCGTTGAAGACAACTGGGAAAACCCGACGCTCGGCGCCTGGGGTCTTGGCTGGGAAGTGTGGCTGAACGGCATGGAAGTGACGCAGTTCACTTACTTCCAGCAGGTCGGCGGTCTGGAGTGTAAACCCGTGACCGGTGAAATCACCTACGGTCTGGAACGTCTGGCGATGTACATTCAGGGCGTGGACAGCGTTTACGATCTGGTGTGGAGCAACGGTCCGCTGGGTAAAACCACCTACGGCGACGTGTTCCATCAGAACGAAGTGGAACAATCGACGTATAACTTTGAATACGCCGATGTCGATTTCCTGTTCACCTGTTTTGAACAGCACGAGAAAGAAGCGCAAACCCTGCTGGCACTCGAAAATCCACTGGCCTTGCCTGCTTACGAGCGCATCCTGAAAGCGGCCCATTGCTTCAACCTGCTCGACGCGCGTAAAGCGATTTCTGTGACTGAACGTCAGCGCTACATTCTGCGCATCCGTACCCTGACTAAAGCGGTAGCTGAGGCGTATTACGCTTCCCGCGAAGTGCTGGGCTTCCCGATGTGCAAAAAGAACGAGAAGTGAGAAAAGTCCATGACTGAAAAAACATTTCTGGTGGAAATCGGCACGGAAGAACTGCCACCGAAGGCTCTGCGCAGCCTTGCTGAATCTTTTGCCGCTAACCTGACTGCGGAGCTGGATGCGGCGAATCTGCCACACGGCGACGTAAAATGGTTTGCCGCACCGCGCCGTCTGGCGCTGAAAGTCTCTGGTCTGCATGAATCCCAGGCTGACCGCGAAGTCGAAAAACGCGGCCCGGCTGTGGCGCAGGCATTCGATGCCGAAGGCAAACCCAGCAAAGCCGCTGAAGGCTGGGCTCGCGGTTGCGGTATCACCGTTGATCAGGCCGATCGTCTGGTCACTGACAAAGGCGAATGGCTGGTTTACCGTGCGCACGTCAAAGGTGAAAGCGCGCAACAACTGCTGCCTGCGATGATCGCCACGTCACTGTCTAAACTGCCAATTCCTAAACTGATGCGCTGGGGCGATTCCGACGTGCAGTTCGTGCGTCCGGTGCATACTGTCACCCTGCTGTTAGGCGATGAGCTGATCCCGGCGAAAATTCTCGGTATCGATTCTGCCCGCACTCTTCGCGGTCACCGCTTCATGGGCGAGCCTGAATTCACGATTGATAATGCCGATCAGTATCCGCAAATTCTGCTGGAACGCGGCAAAGTCATTGCCGATTACGAGCAGCGTAAAGCGCTGATCAAACGTGACGCGGAAAAAGCGGCAAAAGAAATTGGCGGTATCGCTGATCTGAGTGAAAGTCTGCTGGAAGAAGTCGCGTCTCTGGTTGAATGGCCGGTGGTGCTGACCGCGAAATTCGAAGAGAAATTCCTGGCTGTTCCGGCTGAAGCGCTGGTTTACACCATGAAAGGCGACCAGAAGTATTTCCCGGTGTACGACGCCGCAGGCAAACTTCTGCCGAACTTCATCTTTGTCGCCAACATCGAATCGAAAGATCCGCAGCAAATCATTTCCGGTAACGAGAAAGTGGTGCGTCCGCGTCTGGCCGATGCCGAATTCTTCTTCAATACCGACCGCAAGAAACGTCTCGAAGATAACCTGCCGCGTCTGGAAACCGTATTGTTCCAGAAGCAACTGGGTACGCTGCGCGACAAAACCGACCGTATTCAGGCGCTGTCTGGCTGGATCGCTGAGAAAATCGGTGCCAACGTTGAGAACGCAAAACGCGCCGGTCTGCTGTCTAAATGTGACCTGATGACCAACATGGTCTTCGAGTTCACCGACACGCAGGGCGTGATGGGCATGCATTATGCACGTCACGACGGCGAGCAGGAAGAAGTCGCGGTTGCGCTGAACGAGCAATATCAGCCACGCTTTGCGGGCGACGAGTTACCGGCTTCGCTGGTAGCGTGCGCGCTGGCAATCGCTGACAAGATGGACACCCTGGCCGGTATTTTTGGCATCGGTCAACATCCGAAAGGCGACAAAGACCCGTTCGCACTGCGCCGTGCCGCGCTGGGTGTTCTGCGTATTATCGTTGAGAAAAACCTGCCACTTGATCTGCAAACCCTGACCGAAGAAGCGGTGCGTCTGTACGGCGACAAGCTGACTAACGAGAAGGTAGTAGATGATGTGGTTGATTTCATGCTCGGTCGTTTCCGCGCGTGGTATCAGGAAGAAGGTCACGCAGTTGATACCATTCAGGCTGTGCTGGCACGTCGTCCGACCAAACCGGCTGATTTCGATGCGCGCGTGAAAGCGGTGAGCTACTTCCGTACGCTGGATGAAGCGGCCACGCTGGCGGCGGCCAACAAGCGTGTGTCCAACATTCTGGCGAAATCCACGGATGTTCTGCTGGATCACGTCCACGCGTCCGTACTGAAAGAACCTGCTGAGCTGAAACTGGCGACGCATCTGGTGGTTCTGCGCGACAAGCTGGAACCGCTGTTTGCCGCCGGTCAGTACAAAGAAGCGCTGGTGGAACTGGCTGCATTGCGTGAAACCGTCGATACGTTCTTTGATACCGTGATGGTGATGGATGAGAACGAAGCGGTGCGTATCAACCGCCTGACGCTGCTCTCCAAACTGCGGGAGTTGTTCCTGCAGGTGGCGGATATTTCGCTGCTTCAGTAAGTTAAGTTTTTGCTCCCTCCCCCTGCTAAGGGGAGGGTTGGCCTCCCCCTTCGCAGGGGGAGGAGCAAGGCAGCTTATCGGATGCCAATTTCTACGCTTTTTTAAAAAGCGTTCTCCCCCCAATTGTTCTATCCTATAACCCGCATGGAATGCACAGCATCGGCAGGGAACTGGCCGGAAGAAGAACATTGAAATCAGGAGTCAGGACTCATGGCTGTAGGGATCAGAAGCGGTGCATTTTCTCGCTGGCTGGCGCCGTTTATCGCACTGCTGGTGGTGTTTCAGCTCACTGCATGCGGCGATAAAGAACCGGAGCAACGCAAAGCCTTTATCGATTATTTGCAAAATACCGTGATGCGTAGCGGGCAAAATCTGCCGTCGCTGAGTGAAGATCAGAAACAACGTTTTGGTAATTACGCGAATGACTACGGCATCATTCTGTCATTCTCCCGCCAGATGAAAGGTGCCGTTGAAGGTAGCCTGGTGCCGGTGGTGAGCGCGATTGGTCAGGTGCGTACACCGCAGGATTACATGACTCAGCGCAGCGCGTTGCAACAGGCGGCCAGCACGCTGAGCTTGCTGAATGCGCAGTTGCGTGACTCAAAAGTGAAAGCCGACACCGCGATGGCGGCATTGAAACAACCGGACGATCTGAAAGCGGTTTATAGCCAGGTATACAACAGCGTGGTGACCCAGCCTGCTAACGTGCTGACACCACTGGTGCCTGCGCTGCAAAGCTTCACGCAGGATATCGCGTCTGTGGGTGATTTCCTGCAACAGCAGGGCACGCAGGTTGCTTTCGCCAACGGCGGCGTGCAGTTCCCGACGCAGCAACAGGCCACGCAGTACAACACCATGATGTCGAATCTGGTGGGTAAACAGCAGACATTGCTTCAGGCGCAAAAAGTCGCACAGGGCGATTTTAGCAACTAAGCCTGACTGATATCAGCAACGAAGCCACGTCATCTTGTACGTGGCTTTTTTATTGACTGAGATCCTGTCCGCCTGTTTATAAAAAATGACAATTTTTTGCCTGCAAATCCGGCTGAGTTCCTCTACTTTTGAAGGTAACTGTCAGTTTTTTCCCGTCTTTCACTTTAAGGATTTTTGATGAAACGTCAGATGATGACTCTGTTGGCTTCCCTTGTGCTGACACCGACGCTGGCGGTTGCTGCCGACAGCGCAACCGCAGATTTCACCCCGGCGCAACAGGAAGCCATTGGTAAAATTGCGGCGGATTACATGTTGCAGCACCCGGAAATTCTGGTGCAGGTCAGCCAGAAATTGCAGGCACAGCAGGCTGATCAGCAACAACAGCAAACCCTGAGCGCGGTGTTGGCAAATTCTAAAGCTCTGCTGAACGACCCTGCGACCCCAAGCTACGGCCCGAAAGATGCAAAAGTCGCGTTCGTGGAATTCTTCGATTACCAGTGCCTGTATTGCAGCCACATGGCGCCGGTTGTTGAGCAGACCGTGAAAGCCAATCCGAACGTACGTTTCGTCTTCAAAGAATGGCCAATCTTTGGTGACCGCTGGAAAGCGTCCATCACTGCGGCTGAAACCGGTATGGCTATCTGGAAAGAAAAAGGCGCTCAGGCGTACTTTGATTACCACAACAGCATTTACCGCACCGGTCATGACGAAGGTAAGCTTACGGATGCCGATATCGCCGGTGCAGTGAAAGCCGCGAAAGCGACAGCGCCAACCGATGCACAGCGTAAAGCGACGCACGAAGCCATCGCCGCTAACGATGAGCTGGCCCGTACGCTGGGCTTCAGCGGTACGCCAGGGTTCGTGGTGATGCCAACCAGCGGCGCGACCGCTGAAAACACCAGCGTTCTGCCTGGTGCTGTGTCTGCTGAAGAATTGCAGGCAGCCATTATGAAGGCGCAGGGCGGGAAGTAATTTTTGTTTCAATCCGGCAGCCTGTGCTGTCGGATTTTCTTCTCAGGTATAGTTTGGAAAGCACTTCTCAGTATCGAATGTAACGGCTGAAACTGAGTAAATTTTTACTCACTTCGTGGGTTTTGACGTGGTAACCTTCTTTTCTTCATGGATATTCATCCAATGAAACAATCTCTGATTCTGGGATCTGCCAGCAGAGTTTACTCAATTTTTTACTGATTAAATGGATAGCTTATGATTGTTCAATTCGCTGATTATGCTGCGTTGAAAACGGATGAACAGCATTCCGAATTCTCAGCAGTGGAGAGCACGGGATCAGAGCACGTTATTGATCTTTCGGCCCGGCGTCAGTCTGCTGCATATAAAAAGGCCATGGCTCAGGTTTTGGAAGAAGCAGCCAAGCTAGACTGGTAACATTCAGGCTGTCCAGTCATTGGAGTGTCTATGGCTGAACCGGCAAAAAAAATCATTTCATTACCTGCATCAAATCAATCATTCGGCAACAATAACAGCATTGATGATATTCGTGAGCGCCGCTCACAAGAACTGGTCATCGGACTTTGTGGGGCGAGTGGATCAGGGGTTAAAACCCTTAAAGAAAAAATCATCACTAAACTTAAAGCCTGTAATTATCATGTTGTGCATATAAGAATTAGCGATTTAATGGCAGACACCCTGTCAGCTGCTGAAGCGGCAGAGTTAAAGAAACTTGAAGGTTATGAGCATTTTATCCAGTTGCAAAATCTCGGTAATACTCTGCGTGAAAAACATGGCAATATCATTAACTCCGAATTGGTTATCCGGAAAATAAAAGTTATCAGGACGGCAAATTTAAATACGGGAGATTTTAAAGGAGCCTCAGGAAAATCAACCAGTAAAATAGCTTACATTGTCGATCAATTAAAACATCCTGAAGAAGTTGATCTCTTTCGTGAGGTGTATCGTAATAATTTTTATCTGATCGGCTTAGTGAGAACGATTAATGAAAGAGTTATTAATTTGAAAAAGGATTTTCTTAACGATCATCAGATTGCCGAAATAATCAGGCGCGACAGGCGTTCCGAGTACCCTTATGGTCAACATGTCGAGGACACATTGCAGTGTGCCGATTATTTTATCAGGAACATAAATAATGATCAGATTAAAAAATCGATAGCCCGATTTATCGACCTTGTACATGGCGCAAATAATGTGAGTCCCAGCCAGGATGAAACCGGCATGTTCACCGCGAATTCAGCCGCATTACGCTCTGCCTGTTTATCGCGTCAGGTGGGGGCTGCTATTACGGATGATAATTGCAATATCCTCTCCACTGGCTGCAACGATGTACCTGCTGCAGGTGGTGGGCTCTATTCCTGTGAAAGCAAGAGCGATAAACGCTGTTATAACAACGATGGCTGCCATAGTGATATGCACAAGGATTTAGTCAGGCGTGAGGTCGAAGCAGTGATCGCCCGTAGTGATCCGTCACGGGCGAATGAACTTGCAATACAGATTATGAAAACCCCAAAAATAAAGTCCCTGATTGAATACTCGCGTGCTATTCATGCCGAAATGGATGCAATTACTACGATGGCGCGTCTTGCGAATGCAAGTACTTGTGATAAGACACTTTATTGCACAACTTATCCTTGCCACAACTGTGCACGACATATTGTTGCCGCTGGATTGAAGAGGGTGGTTTATATCGAACCTTATGCCAAGAGTCTGGCTGAAGACCTTCACGGTGATTCGATAGCTCATGCCGACAGTACGGATAAAACTAAAAAGGTTATTTTCGAGAATTTTGAGGGAACGGCACCGAGACGGTATACAAAATTTTTCGGTTATAGCCGTCCGAGAAAAGATGACAGAGGCAAGCCAATTTCTTATGAAATCCCTGCTTCCCATCACGTTGATCCACAATATCTGGATAGTTATGGTGATTCTGAATCAAAAGTGATTTTGAATGTTACTCATAAGCTTCGTGATGAACCTGTCCCCGATTAAAGAAGAAGCGGGTATTCCGGATACCCGCTCCCCCTGTAATTTTCTTTCAACATCTCTCCCGTAAACTCAGTTTTCCTTTCCTCAGACACGTCTGAATGCTTTTTAAGCGAAATACACAAGTCCGGCGAAAAATACTTTGTGATCAATATCACGTTTTAATGATAAAGACTCGTTAACAAAAAGTGACTTAAGTCACATATTTGGCAGGGTCACGCTCAAATAATCGTCAGTGTAGCTCGGTTACAGGCTGTTTTTGTGATGATGATCACCAAAATGCAGGGGGTGAAGGCTGTATACGTGTGATCTGCGTCACGGGCTGTCGGGTGGCTACGCGAGGCCTATAATCACGTGGTAGAGTCCGCCTCGCAGACAGCAATTCGACGGACGGATTTTTAAAGCAGTGGCACAAAAACCGAAACAACCGTCACCGATAATTAACTGATATCACGCGCTCTATTGTCAGCGCGTATCAATAGGGGTGCGTTTTATGTTTTCACCAGACGTTAAGATCAAAGTTCAAAACTTTGGTCGCTTCCTGAGTAACATGGTAATGCCCAACATCGGCGCGTTTATCGCCTGGGGTATCATTACTGCTCTGTTCATTCCTACCGGCTGGATCCCTAATGAAACATTAGCGAAACTGGTTGGCCCGATGATCACTTATCTTCTGCCATTGCTCATCGGTTATACCGGTGGTCGTCTGGTCGGTGGTGATCGCGGTGGTGTGGTCGGCGCAATCACCGTAATGGGTGTTATCGTTGGTGCGGATATGCCAATGTTCCTCGGCGCAATGATTGTAGGTCCGCTGGGCGGCTGGTGCATCAAGCGTTTCGACCGCTGGGTTGACGGTAAAATCAAAAGTGGCTTCGAGATGCTGGTCAACAACTTCTCGGCCGGTATTATCGGTATGCTGTTGGCCATTCTGGCCTTCCTGGCAATCGGTCCGCTGGTAGAAGCACTGTCTAAAGTGCTGGCTGCAGGCGTGCACATCATGGTTATTCATAACCTGTTGCCGCTGGCGTCTATCTTTGTTGAACCGGCGAAAATCCTGTTCCTCAACAACGCTATCAACCACGGTATCTTCTCTCCGCTGGGTATCCAGCAGGCGACTGAAACCGGTAAATCTATCTTCTTCCTGATCGAAGCGAACCCGGGTCCGGGTATGGGCGTCCTGATGGCGTACATGTTCTTCGGTCGTGGCAGTGCTAAACAATCAGCTGGCGGTGCGGCAATCATCCACTTCCTGGGTGGTATCCACGAAATTTATTTCCCATATGTTCTGATGAACCCACGTCTGCTGCTGGCAGTCATTCTGGGCGGTATGACTGGCGTGTTCACCCTGACTGTGCTGAACGGCGGTCTGGTGTCTCCGGCGTCTCCGGGTTCCATCCTGGCGGTTCTGGCGATGACACCAAAAGGTGCGTACTTCGCTAACATCGCGGCTATCGTGGCAGCCTTTGCGGTGTCCTTCGTTATCTCTTCTTTCCTGCTGAAAACCACCAAAGCGAAAGACGGCGACGATCTGGACGAAGCAACACGCCGTATGCAGGATATGAAAGCCCAGTCTAAAGGCGGCAAACCTGCTGTTGCAGGCGTGGCGGGCGACCTGTCTACCGTACGTAAAATCATCGTTGCCTGTGACGCCGGTATGGGTTCCAGCGCAATGGGTGCCGGTGTGCTGCGCAAAAAAGTGCAGGATGCCGGGCTGACCAACATCAGCGTCACCAACAGCGCGATCAACAACCTGCCTGATGATGTGGATCTGGTGATTACTCACCGTGACCTGACTGAACGCGCCATGCGCCAGGTGCCACACGCACAGCACATTTCGCTGACCAACTTCCTCGATAGCGGCCTGTACACGGACCTGACTTCACGTCTGGTTGAAGTGAACAAAGCCAGCCAGTACAAAGAGAAAGTGACCACCACGCTGGGCGACAGCATCGTGACTGACAATGAAAACGAAAACCTGTTCCGCATTAGCGAAAGCAACATCTTCCTCGGCCTGAACGCGGCGACCAAAGAAGACGCGATTCGTTTTGCCGGTGAACAACTGGTGAAAGGCGGGTATGTTCAGGCAGAATATGTCGACGCGATGCTGGCTCGTGAGCAGCTGACCTCGACGTATCTGGGCGAATCCATCGCTGTGCCGCACGGTACCATCGAAGCGAAAGATCGCGTGCTGAAAACCGGTATCGTGTTCTGCCAGTATCCGGCGGGTATCCGCTGGGGCGATGATGAAGATGACCGTGCACGCCTGGTCGTCGGTATCGCAGCGCGCAATAATGAGCACATCAACGTGATCACCAAACTGACCACGGCGCTGGACGAAGAAGGTGTTATCGAACGTCTGGCGAACACCACCAGCGTTGAAGAAGTTCTGACTATTCTTCGCGGCTAAGGTTGAGTAATCAGTAGAGCGTTACTAAGCGGGTCTTGATAAAAGACCCGCTTGTTGATTCGGAGCCGGGCGGCTCCCAGCTTTACCCAAAGCTTTTTACCATAAAGTATGGCCCCCGATTTGAAGGAAATATTATGAAAGCATTACATTTTGGTGCAGGTAACATTGGTCGCGGTTTTATCGGTAAATTACTTGCTGATGCCGGGATTGAGTTGACGTTTGCGGATGTCAGCCCTGCCTTACTGGATGCGCTGAACAGCCGTAAAGGTTACGACGTGCACGTGGTCGGTGAACAGGCCACCGTTGAGCCTGTCAGTAATGTGAATGCCGTGAACAGCGCCGGTCAGGAGGCAATCAACCTGATCGCTGAAGTCGATCTGGTGACCACCGCCGTCGGTCCGACCGTGCTGGAAAAAATCGCGCCGAACGTCGCTAAAGGTCTGGTGCTGCGTCATCAGCAAGGCAACGAAAAGCCGCTGAACATTATCGCCTGCGAAAACATGGTGCGCGGTACCAGCCAGTTTAAACAGCACGTATTCAACGCCCTGCCGGAAGATGAAAAAGCCTGGGTTGAAGCGCACGTCGGTTTTGTCGATTCCGCCGTAGACCGCATCGTTCCCCCTGCGGCAGCGGGCACCACCGATCCGCTGGAAGTCACCGTTGAAACCTTCAGCGAATGGATTGTGGATAAAACCCAGTTCAAAGGAGAATTGCCGGAAATCGCAGGCATGGAACTGACGGATAACCTGATGGCGTTTGTTGAACGTAAACTGTTCACCCTCAACACCGGTCATGCCATCACCGCCTATCTCGGCCAGCAGGCAGGCCACGCGACAATTCGTGATGCGATCCTCGACGAGAAAGTGCGTCTGGTGGTTCGCGGTGCCATGGAAGAAAGCGGGGAAGTGCTGATCCGCCGTTACGGTTTTGACCCGGAAAAACATTTCGCTTACATCGAAAAAATCCTGACCCGTTTCGAAAACCCGTACCTGCATGACGATGTTGAGCGCGTTGGCCGTCAGCCACTGCGTAAACTGAGTGCGGGTGATCGTCTGATCAAACCCTTGCTGGGCACGCAGGAATATCGCCTGCCGAACGACAATCTGGTGAGAGGGATTGCGGCCGCGATGCATTATCGCAGCGAGCAAGATCCGCAAGCTAAAGAACTGGTAGAATTGCTGGAGAAAGTCGGGCCAAAAGCCGCCCTTGCCCAGATTTCAGGTCTGCCAGAAGATGGCGAAGTTGTGGCGAAAGCCGTCGCTCTCTACGAATCGATGCACTGATACTGCGTTTATTTTGATTTCGCCAACACCAGGCAAAGAAAGCCCTGTCGGGCGGGATGTTTCTGCCCGACATGCGCGCATCATGGATGACGCCAGGGGCGCTGTCAGCATCGGCTCTTTAATGCAAGTAAGCCCTATGGAAAAAGCTCAGGCGTTTGAAAACCGTGTACTTGAAAAGCTTAATGCGGGTAAAACCGTGCGCAGCTTTTTAATGACCGCTGTGGAGTTACTGGCCGAAGCGCTGGATATTCTGGTGGTGCAGGTTTTCCGTAAAGATGATTATGCGGTGAAATATGCAGTCGAACCGTTACTGACCGGCACCGGACCGCTCGGTGATTTGTCTGTACGTCTCAAACTGATTTATGCGCTGGGCGTGATCAGCCGTCATGAATACGAAGATGCAGAATTACTGATGGCGCTGCGTGAAGAGCTGAATTACGACGGCGAAGAGTATCGTTTTACCGATGATGAAATTCTCGGCCCGTTCGGTGAATTGCATTGCGTGACAGAACTGCCGCCAGCGCCCACTTTCCTGAAACCGGGCGAAGCCGACGAGTCGCTGATCGCCATGCAACGTCAGCGCTATCAACAAATCGTCCGCTCCACCATGGTCCTTTCCGTGACAGGGCTGATCGCCCATATCAGTAATCAGCAGCCTTCCAGGCTTTCTCCGGTGCAAAAATAAATCCCCGTCATACTTCGAGCCACAGATGCGTTGGCTGCGTTCAGTCACCCGAATCACTTACATGAGTAAGCTCATCGGGACTCCATCACTTGCCGCCTTCCTGCAACCCGAACTATTTTGGGGATTTAGTTAAGCGCATGGCGCACTTCGCCGACCAGCAACCACAGCGCGGTTAATGCCATCATGCCGCCCATGATTGTGTTAAACATTTTCAGCTTCCATTCCACACGTAATGCCTGACGTAATCTGTCACCCATCACGACCCACACCAGAATGCAGGGCAGATTGATCAGCGCGAAGCCGACACAAATCAGCAGCGTGTGATGCAGCATGTTGCCATCCGGCGGGGTAAACAGAATCGCCACGTTGGTCGCCATCAGCCACGCTTTCGGGTTCACTGCCTGAAATAACGCGCCATTAATCATGTTCATCGGTTGCTGTTTTGCGCCTTCTTTCGGCGAGCCGGAACGGTAAATTTTCCACGACAGCCAGAACAGATACGCACAGCCCACTGCCGCCATTGGCAGACGCACAACGGTCATCCAGCTCAGCAGAATCGCCAGCATGGAGGTCATCAGCGCACACTGCACCACGCAGCCCAGCGTAATTCCCAGCATCATCGGCACGCTGCGGCGCAGCCCGAAATTCACCCCGGAAGCCGCCAGCAACAGATTGTTCGGGCCGGGTGTAATTGACATCACGGTGACGTAACTGACAAAAGCGGTATCGATCATTTTGTTTTCCTGCATCCCCTGTTTTCCAGATAACCAGAGTAAACACTGCACAGGAAAGGTAACAGAACCAGAAATACGCTATTGTTATGGTTACAGATAGCATTACCAAAAACTGTACCCATGACTTTTCACGGAACTGACACCATGACTGATACAGCGGATTTCAGCGACACGCGATATAACCAACTGGCGGAACAACTGGCGGACGCTATCCGCCGTGGCACACTCGCACCGGGCAGTCGTTTGCCGTCCGTGCGACGCAGCGCACAAACCTGGTCAGTCAGTATCAACACCGTGGTAGCTGCTTACCGGCGGCTGGAAGATCGCGGCTTTATCGAGGCACGTCCGCAGTCCGGTTTTTATGTGCGTGCCGCGTTGCCCGCGCTGGACCATCAGCCGCAGGAACAGCCGCAGACGCCCGCCGCAGAACCGGCAGATGAAGTGCTGGATCTGATCGACAAAGTGTTCGCCTCGCAAATTGACCCCACCTACACCAACTTATCGCTAGCCTGTCCGCAGTCGAACGATTTTTACCCGACCGGAAAACTGGGGCGGATTATGTCGTCACTGCTGCGTCGTCAGCCCAATCTGATCGGGCAATACGCGCTGCCGCCGGGCAGCCCGGCGTTACGCCAGCAAATTGCGCGCCGTGCACTGACGCTCGGCATGATTTTAGAGCCTGCGGATATCACGATTACGCACGGTTGTATGGAGGCGTTACAGCTGGCATTGCGCGTTACCACCAAACCCGGCGACAGTATCGGGCTGGAAACGCCGACCTATTTTTATCTGCTGCCGATGCTGGCGAGTCTCGGACTGAAAGCAGTGGAAATCCCCACCGATCCGCAAACCGGCCTGTCGCTGGATGTGCTGGAAATGCTGCTGACCGAGAAACGGCTGAATGCAGTGATCGCTATGCCGACGGCGCAAAATCCGCTGGGCTTTACCATGCCACTGGCGGCGAAAAAACGGCTGGCGCGGCTGATGAACGATCACCAGGTCCCCCTGATTGAAGACGGGCTTTACGCAGAAATTCAGTTTGGCGCGACGCTGTCTCCGGCGGTAAAAGCCTTTGACCGGGACGGCTGGATCCTGTTTTGCACCAGCTTTACCAAAACGCTGGCACCTGATTTTCGCATCGGCTGGGTGGACGGCGGACGCTTTGCCGATAAGTTGCATAAACTGAAAGCGGTATCGTCAATGGCAGAGTCCGCCTTGCTTTCCCAAACGCTGACGTTGTTTCTGGAATCGGGCGGTTACGATCATCATCTGCGGGTTTTACGCAAACGCTACGCGTCGCAGGTGGAACAGGCGCGCGCGTTGATCGCCCGTCACTTCCCGCAGGGCACCCGCGCCACGCAACCGGCAGGCGGCTTTGTTATCTGGGTGGATTTCCCGCCGGGCGTCGATTGCGTCACGCTGTTCCGCCAGTTACTGAAAGATAAAATCTGCATGACGCCGGGACAACTGTATTCACCGAGCGGTCGCTACGCCAATGGCCTGCGTTTATCGTGCTGTTATGTTTTCGATACCCGCTATATTTCGGCGATGATCCGCATCGGTGAGCGGGCGTGTGAGATGTGTGGTTTGCCGCCGGGGCTGGCAGAAACGCAGGAGCAAGCTGAAGAATCGCACACTTCCTGATACACTGACGTTTATTATTCCCAATTTACAGTCGTGCCCGCTGCGGCATGAACGGATCTGAAACCATGAAAGAAGTCGAAAAAGCCGAGATTAAACGCCTCAGCGACATGCTGGATGCACTTAATCACAAAGATGCGACCGTGATTCAGGCAGGTAATGCTGAGTTAATCGCCAAGCACGAAGAAGAGAAAGAAAAACTGGCTGCCGAGATCGCGCGTTTGAAAGAAGTGCGTGAGAAAAAACTCAGCACCGAAGCGCAGAAGCTGGAAAAGCTGTTCAGCCGTGAAATCACCAAGAAAGAACAGGCTGATATGGGCACGCTGAAGAAAACCGTTCGCGGTATCGTGGTGGTTCACCCGATGACTGCGCTGGGCCGCGAAATGGGCCTGAAAGCGGTGACCGGTTTCGCTAAGAAAGAATTCTGAACTAACACGCCCTCCCCTACGAAGGGGAGGGTTGGGGTGGGGTATTAAAGCAGAATCAAAGAGTTGAAGTGTGCTTTGACTCGGGTTTTGTCTTTATAACCCCCTCCCAGCCTCCCCCTTCGCAGGGGGAGGAGCAAAGAAAAACCCCTCCAGCCATACCCGTTCTGTTTCTTACTTCCCAAACAATCTCCGCCCAAAATCCTCGATCTTGCGATTTACCAGCCGCATCTGCATGGTTTTACTCCAGCTCGCTGAAATCCCTGCAGCAGACATCAGACGGCGATACTGTTCCTCATCAAACGGCATGTTGAAGGCGATAGAAATCGCTTCTGCGACGGACACCTCACTGTTGCGCGTCAGCAGTTCCAGCGGCCGGTCGCCACTGACATTCCCCGTACTGACCACCCGATATAACCAGCCGCAGCGGCCGCTTTGTTGTAACAGCGGCGACAGGTTTTTGCAGTCGAGAAAATGGTTCAGTTTGTAGCAGGGCGCACGGGGTTGCGTGACCTGAATCAGCGCGTCGCCCCAGCGGAAAATATCGCCGATATACACGTTATCTTCGGTCATGCCGAGTGTCGAAAGGTTTTCCCCAAACGCAGGCGGATGAAAACGGTCCTCTTCTTCGGGAAACTGTTGGCGCAACCAGGCGTAATGCTCGCGGGGAAAATGACACAGCGCGCGGTCAGCGCCACCGTGATAAGACTTTTCGGCCTGCTGATCGTTCTCCAGCCCGAGAGGCGTCAGAGCGACAGCGCCATCAACCTGACGTTTGGCAATCGCACTGGGTGAAAAGTCGGGATAATGCTCGATGGTACCGATGTACACGTCGGGATAATGCATAAGCTCTCCGCTGCTGAAATGTCACTCGCTCAAGCATAACCTGCATTCGGCAGCGGGAGTAGAAGGAATACCTGCGCACATGCGGGGTGCGCAGGTTCATCAGTCAGAACGTTTCCCAGTTATCCTGACTGGTTTTGCCTTGAACTGGCAGCGGCAGGGCCGGACGGCGCAGCGCGGCGGATGCCGGTGCGGCCAGCATATCGCCGTTATCGGCCAGGCGGAATACCGAGACTGCCTGCGTCAGCGTCGCGGCCTGATCTTCGAGTGAATCGGCGGCAGCGGATGACTGCTCAACCAGCGCGGCGTTCTGCTGTGTCGTGCTGTCCATTTCGACAATCGCCTGCGAAATCTGGCTGATACCACGGCTTTGCTCGTCAGAAGCAGAGGCGATTTCACCCATGATATCGCGCACATGCGAGACGGATTTCACGATGTCCTGCATGGTGCGTCCGGTATTTTCCACCAGCTTCGCGCCGGTGTTAACACGTTCAACCGACTCGGCAATCAGCCCTTCGATCTCTTTCGCTGCCTGCGCACTGCGCTGTGCCAGTATGCGGACTTCCGAGGCGACGACTGAGAATCCGCGGCCCTGTTCACCGGCACGCGCGGCTTCAACCGCAGCGTTCAGCGCCAGGATATTGGTCTGGAACGCGATGCTGTTGATGACGGACGTAATTTCGGCGATACGTTTTGAGCTGCCGGAAATCTGCTGCATGGTGTCGACCACTTCGCCGACTTGTTTGCCGCCGAGCGTTGCGGTGCCCGAAGCCTCGCTGGCCAGTTTGCTGGCGTGATGGGCGTTATCGGCGTTCTGTTTCACCGTCGCGCTCAGTTCTTCCATGCTGGCGGCGGTTTCTTCAACCGCTGCGGCCTGCTGTTCGGTGCGTGAGGAAAGATCGGTATTCCCGGCGGCGATTTCAGCCGCCGCGTGAGAAACCTGTGAAACGCCGGAGCGGATTTCATAAATCATCGTACTGAGATTCTGGCTCATCGCGGACACCGCGTTCATCAGCATACCCAGCTCATCGCGACGTGTGGTTGGATGCGCGACAGTCAGATCGCCCCGCGCAATCGCCTCCGCCGTTTTCAGCGTATCGCGCAGCGGCTGGGCAATCTGGCGGGTGATTCGCCATGCAATGATAATCCCCACCAGCATTACGATCAGCGTAATCACCATCATGATCATCTGCGCATTAGTGATGTCTTTATGCGTGTTATCCAGTTCATTTTTGAATATTTTTGCGACCAGTGTGTTCATCTCAGCGGCTTTTACTGTCAGCAGCTGCGAGTTCTTTTGTTCATCTTCGTAAGCCGGCATGTAGGCCATAACGTGATCTTTATAGGTCGCCAGCGCACTCATCAGCGGGGCGAGTGTGGCCTGCTGATCCGGCAACAGTAATGCGTTCAGCTTTTTAGCATTGGCCTGCGTATCATCAATTGACTTTAACAGCCTGGCTTCCGATTCCTTGTTGATGTTGAGCAACAGGCCGCGCACGTCATAACGCACGTTGATCAGTTTTTGAATGACTTCGGCCAGTGAAAGACGAATGGAAGGATCGGCATCTTCCACACGCAGCTGATCTTGTAAACGTTTCACAACGGCTTCGGTTTCGGAAAGATTCCAGCTGGCGCGTACCGCATCTTTGCGGTCGACGGCTTCTTTAAACGCGGCTTGTGCCTGCTGATATTCATGAATTTTTACCGGCACCTGCTCCAGTTCTGCCTGGCCAGCGGCATCCCATTTCAGCTTGTCTTTCGACTGCTCAATCAGTTGCGACAGCGCGTCAATGTTGTCCTGATTTTTTTTGAGATACGCCGGATTGTAATTGAGCTGATAAAGCGTACGGCTGAGGCGGGCATCATTGAGTAATGCGTTCATCTGATTACTGAAATCGACTTTTTCCGCACGCTGACTGATGTCGTTAAATTTAATCATTCCCGCAGTGGTAATGACGGCCGCGATCAAAAGCACCAGCCCGAAACCCAGACCCAGTTTGGTGCCGACCTTGAGATTGTTCATCCACTGCGAAAGACCCGATCCGTTACTCATAATCATTCTCCGTCAAACATCCCTTTTAAATAGACATGCGTTTTTGTGACGCCTTTGTGAACAATCTATCGGTAGGTTGTTTAATAAACTTTATAGGATCTGTGGCGTATTTTTGATTAATGCGAGCGGGGTCTAATAATGGTGGGAAACGGAAGAATAATTCGCTGTAAAACAGTGATCATGCATACAAATTCAGGACATAAAAAAGGCGGGTCACTGACCCGCCATTGGCGAAAACATCATCATGCCCGCAAAGGGCGGCAGGGCGAAATTACTTCGCTTCAGCCAGACGTTTTGCTGCTTCGTCCCAGTTTACAACAGCCCAGAAGGCTTTGATGTAGTCAGGGCGTTTGTTCTGATATTTCAGGTAGTAAGCGTGTTCCCACACGTCCAGGCCCAGCAGCGGGTAACCGGAAGCGCCGGAAATGGCTTCGCCCATCAGCGGGCTGTCCTGGTTAGCAGTAGAAACAACCGCCAGTTTGCCGTCTTTCAGCACCAGCCATGCCCAGCCTGAACCGAAACGAGTGGTCGCTGCTTTCTCAAAAGTTTCTTTGAAAGCGTCAACGCTGCCGAAATCGCGTTCGATCGCAGATTTCAGTTCGCCCTGCAGGGTGGTGCCAGTTTTCAGGCCTTTCCAGAACAGGCTGTGGTTAGCGTGGCCGCCTGCGTTGTTACGCAGTGCAACTTTCTTGTCTGCAGGAACCTGATCCAGTTTGGTGATCAGTTCTTCAACCGGCAGTGCAGCCAGTTCCGGCAAGCTTTCCAGCGCAGCGTTAGCGTTGTTCACGTAAGCCTGGTGATGTTTAGTGTGATGGATTTCCATCGTTTCTTTGTCGAAATGCGGTTCGAGTGCGTCGTATGCGTAAGGCAGTGATGGCAGTGAATAACTCATGTTCATCGTCTCCATAGTGTAGGGCGGCACCGTCATTGTGAGCACCGCGTAATCAGTCGGATCATTATAGTTAATTAAATGATATTGAAAATGATTATCTATGCTCCATGCTTTGTGCGGGTACTCGTAAGCGCCTGTTATACGGGGCTTAGAACCAGATAACCGCAAACAATCCTAAATTGTCTAAAGGCACGCGGTGCTTAGAGAGAGTTAACGTAACCGCTGCGGATGCGTATACACCGTTGCCCGTCCCGGTTTACTGAAACCGACCAGCGTCAGATTGCATTTTTCGGCAACGTCGACTGCGAGCGTGGTGGCGGCGGAGACGGCAAACAGGATTTCGATGCCGCACATCGCGGCTTTCTGCACCATTTCATAGCTGGCGCGGCTTGATACCAGCGCGGCGCCGGATATCCAGTCGTTTTGTCTGGCACGCATACCGAGCATTTTATCGAGCGCCACATGACGGCCCACATCTTCGCAGCCACCCAGTAATTCACCTTCCGGCGTGATCCACGCGGCGGCGTGGGTACAGCCGGTGAGCTGGCCGATTTCCTGCACGGATTTCAGCTGGTGCAGCGCGTTGTCCAGATTTGCCAGATCAAAGGTTTGACTGAACGGCAGCGGCGCGAGCGGGCGGAATAAATCGCCTAACTGTTCGATGCCGCAGACGCCGCACCCGGTACGGCCCGCCATGGCGCGGCGGCGTTCTTTCAGCCCGGCGAAACGGCGGCTCGATAATTCGATGTTAACCTCAATCCCGTTACAGTTTGGTGTCACCTCCATCCCGTAAATATCACTGACCGATTCAATAATCCCTTCTGACAGCGAAAAGCCCAGCGCAAAGGCCTGCAGATCTTTCGGTGAAGCCATCATGACCACATGCGAAATGCCGTTATAAACCAGCGCAACGGGCACTTCCTGAGCAATCCAGTCATCTTCCGGCTCATTGAGATGTGCGCGCTGCATCACCGTTTTTTGGCTGGCTCCGATGATCTGAGTCACTTTTTTGTCATCTTTTTCGCCCAGTTCGTTTACTTGATGGACATCCATTAGCAATAACCTTATAAACATTCCGGCTACATAAGCCGTACAAAAACTATGGGTACTTGGCTTTAATTTTAACGCTTCCGCATCAGCTGCGGAAAGCGCCAATTTGAAAAGCAATGTGTTAACAGATGATGGGAAGGAGTCTTTCATGCAAGTCAGCAGAAGACAATTATTCAAAATATGTGCGGGTGGTATGGCCGGCACCACGGCGGCATTATTAGGATTTACTCCTACCATGGCGCTGGCGGAAACCCGCCAATACAAACTGCTTCGCTCCCGTGAAACCCGCAACAACTGCACTTACTGTTCCGTAGGTTGCGGAATACTGATTTACAGCCAGGGCGATGGCGCGAAAAACGTCACTGAAAATATCTTCCACGTAGAGGGTGACGCCGATCATCCGGTCAGTCGTGGCTCGTTGTGCCCGAAAGGCGCAGGCGTGCTGGATTACATCCACAGCGAAGGCCGTCTCAGATATCCGGAATACCGCGCTCCCGGTTCCGATAAATGGCAGCGCATCACGTGGGACGAGGCGATTTCCCGTATCGCCCGCCTGATGAAAGATGACCGCGACGCCAATTTCGTCGAGAAAAATGAAAACAACGTGACGGTCAACCGCTGGCTGACCACCGGCATGCTGTGTTCTTCTGCGGCCAGTAATGAAACCGGTCTGCTGGATCAGAAATTCACCCGCGCACTGGGTATGGTGGCGATCGACTGTCAGGCCCGTCTGTGTCATGGCCCGACCGTGGCGGCATTAGCGCCAACCTTTGGTCGCGGTGCGATGACGAACAACTGGGTCGACATCAAAAACGCCAATGTGATTTTAATTATGGGCGGAAATGCGGCAGAAGCGCATCCGGTCGGATTCAAATGGGTGATTGAGGCCAAAACCAAAAATAACGCTAAAGTCATCGTCGTCGATCCGCGTTTTAACCGCAGTGCTGCGGTGGCCGATATCTACGCGCCGATTCGCGCTGGTTCTGACACGGCCTTCCTGCTCGGCATGATCAACTATCTGATCACCCACAATAAAATTCAGACCGAATACGTCCTGGAATACACCAATGCCAGCCTGCTGGTACGTGAAGATTATGAATTCAACGACGGTCTTTTCAGCGGTTTTAACGCGGCGAAAAAATCCTATAACAAAGAAAGCTGGCACTATCAGCTGGATGAAAAAGGCTTCGCGAAACAGGATAAAACGTTGCAGGACCCGCGCTGTGTCTGGAACTTGCTGAAAGAGCATGTTTCCCGTTACACGCCGGAACTGGTGGAACGTCTGTGCGGTACCTCGAAAGAAGATTTCCTGCTGATCAGCTCCATTCTGGCGGAAACCTGCGCGCGCGATAAAACCTCGACCATTTTGTATGCGCTGGGCTGGACGCACCATACCGGCGGCGCACAAACCATCCGCTGTGCGGCGATGATCCAGTTGCTGCTTGGCAACATTGGTATGCCGGGCGGCGGCGTGAATGCCCTGCGTGGTCACTCCAATATTCAGGGCTATACCGACCTCGGTTTGCTGTCGCTGAATCTGCCGGGTTACATGCCTTTGCCGTCGGAAAAACAGACTAATTTCACTGATTATCTGCATCAGATTACGCCCGCACCGCTGGTGGATGGACAGGTCAATTTCTGGAAAAACACGCCGAACTTTTTCGTCAGTATGATGAAAAGCTTCTGGGGCGATCACGCCACGGCGGAAAATGACTGGGGCTTTGACTGGCTGCCGAAATGGGACAAAAGCTACGACGTGCTGCAACAGGCCGAGCTGATGACCGAAGGCAAGCTGAACGGGTATATCGTGCAGGGCTTCAACCCGCTGGCGGCCTTCCCGGACAAAAACAAATCCTCGCGTGCACTCTCAAAACTCAAATACATGGTGGTGATCGACCCGCTGGTGACTGAGTCCTCAAACTTCTGGCAAAACCACGGTGCAATGAACGACGTGCAGACCGCCGATATTCAGACCGAGGTGTTCCGTCTGCCGTCTTCCTGTTTTGCAGAGGAAAACGGTTCGATTGTGAACTCCGGTCGCTGGCTGCAATGGCACTTCCAGGCCTCTGAGCCACCGGGTGAAGCGCTGCACGACGGCAAAATTATCGCCCGTCTGTTTATGAAACTGCGTGAGCTGTACCAGAAAGAGGGCGGTGCCAATCCGCTGCCGGTAATGAATATGGCGTGGGATTATCAGGATCCGCTCGACCCGCTGCCGGAAGAAATCGCCCGCGAAGCCAACGGCAATGCGCTGGCTGATATTCATGATGACCAGGGCAATCTGCTGGCGAAAAAAGGCCAGCAACTTTCGACGTTTGCCCATCTGAAAAATGACGGCAGCACCGCCAGTTTCTGCTGGATTTACACGGGAAGCTGGACGGAAGCCGGTAACCAGATGGCGCGCCGCGATAACGCCGATCCTTCCGGTCTGGGCTGTACGTCCGGCTGGGCGTGGTGCTGGCCGCTCAACCGCCGCATTCTGTATAACCGTGCGTCCGCTGATCCGCAGGGCCAGCCGTGGGATCCGAAACGCGAAATCATCCGCTGGGATGGCGCGAAGTGGATTGGTTTTGATGTCCCGGATTACAGCACCGCCGCACCGGGCTCCGGCGTCGGGCCGTTCATCATGCAACAGGAAGGCGTCGGCCGTTTGTTTGCCACTGACAAAATGGCCGACGGCCCGTTCCCTGAGCATTACGAGCCGATCGAATCGCCGATTGGCACTAACCCGTTGCATCCGGCGGTGATTTCCAATCCGGTCGCACGCATTTTTGCCAGCGATTTGCCGAATATGGGCACCGCCAAAGACTTCCCGTATGTGGCGACCACCTATTCGATCACCGAATTGTTCCGCCACTGGACCAAACACGCGTTGCTGAACGCCATTGCGCAGCCAGAACAGTTTATCGAGATCGGCGAAGGTCTGGCCGCCTCGAAGGGCATTGCGCAGGGCGATGAAGTGAAAGTGTCTTCGAAGCGCGGATTCATCGTGGCGAAAGCCGTGGTGACCAAGCGCATCCGGCCACTGACCATCGACGGTAAGCACGTTGATACCATTGGCATCCCTTGCCACTGGGGCTTTGAAGGCGCGACGCGTAAAGGTTATTTAGCCAACACGCTGACGCCGTCAGTCGGTGACGCTAACTCGCAAACGCCGGAGTTTAAGGCGTTCCTGGTTAACGTGGAAAAGGTCTAACGGAGGCGAATTATGGCAATGCAATCACAGGACATACTTCGTAAGTCCGCAACCAACGGGTTCACGCCAGCGCCGCGTGCCCGTGATCATCAGCAGGAAGTGGCGAAACTCATCGATGTCACCACCTGCATCGGCTGTAAAGGCTGTCAGGTCGCCTGTTCCGAATGGAACGACCTGCGCGATGACGTCGGGTTTAATACTGGCGTTTACGATAACCCGATGGATCTCAGTGCGAAATCCTGGACGGTGATGCGTTTCTCCGAAGTGGAACAAAACGGCAAGCTGGAATGGCTGATCCGCAAAGATGGCTGCATGCACTGCGCCGATCCGGGCTGCCTGAAAGCCTGTCCGGCGGAAGGCGCGATTTTGCAGTACGCCAACGGCATCGTCGATTTTCAGTCAGAACATTGCATCGGCTGCGGTTACTGCATCGCCGGTTGCCCGTTCAACATTCCGCGCATCAACCAACAGGATAACCGTGCCTACAAATGCACGCTGTGCGTTGACCGTGTGAGCGTCGGCCAGGAACCGGCCTGTGTGAAAACCTGCCCGACGGGTGCGATTCATTTTGGCACTAAAACCGCGATGCAGGATTTGGCCGCAGAACGCGTCAGCGAGCTGAAAGGCCGCGGGTTTGAACATGCCGGTTTATACGATCCGCAGGGCGTTGGCGGCACGCACGTGATGTACGTGCTGCATCACGCCGACAATCCTGAGCTGTATCACGGCCTGCCAAAAGATCCGGCCATCAGCGCGGCGGTTACCTTGTGGAAAGGTGTCTGGAAACCGCTGGCCGCCGTCGGCTTTGCAGTGACCTTCGCCGCGGCGGCATTCCACTTCCTCGGCGTGGGGCCGAATTACGTGAAAGAGGAAGAGCATACGGAAGGGGAAGATAAACATGACGATGAGGAGAAACGCTCATGAAAAAAGAGAAGTTAATCCAGCGCTATAACCTGGTGGAACGTCTCAATCACTGGATCGTGGCGTTTTGTTTTGTGACGCTCGCGCTCAGCGGCATCGGCTTCTTTTTCCCGTCGTTTAACTGGCTGATGAACGTTTACGGCACCCCGCAACTGGCGCGTATCCTGCACCCGTTTTTCGGCGTGGTGATGTTCGTCTCTTTCCTCGGTATGTTCTTCCGCTACTGGAAGCACAACCTGCCGGAAAAAGATGACATTGTGTGGGCGAAAAATATCGGCAAAGTGCTGACCAATCATGAAGTCGGCGACACAGGCCGCTATAACTTCGGCCAGAAATGCGTGTTCTGGGCGGCGATCAGTTGCCTTGTGCTGCTGATGGCGAGCGGCGTCATGATCTGGCGTCCGTGGTTTGCTGGTTACTTCCCGATCCCGCTGATCCGTCTGGCGCTGCTGGTGCATTCACTGGCCGGTATTGGCCTGATTCTGGTGATCATCATGCACGTCTACGCGGCGACCTGGGCGAAAGGGTCGATTTCGGCCATGACCGGCGGCAAAGTGCCCGCGTCATGGGCGAAGTATCACCATCCGCGCTGGTATCGTCAGGTGCGTGCTGAAGAGCTGAAAAAAGAACAAGATAAGAGGAAAGCCGGATGAGCATCCAGATTGTTCAACAGGACGAACTGACAGACGGTAAAACCACGGCGGGGAACATCCCGCCGGTACTGTTCGCCAACCTGAAAACACGGTATCAGCGCCGCGCCGATCGTCTGCGCGCGCTGGCTGAAAACAGCCCGCTCGACGGATATCTGAACTTTGCTGCGGCGATTTGCGACGCCCAGCAGCGCGTGCTGAAAGAGTTTCCGCTCAGTATCGACCTGAGTGGCGAATTAGAAAAAGCTGCCGGTAAACCGCCACTCGACTGCCGTCTGTTTCCGCGCACGCCGCACTGGCTGACCTTGCTGGATGCGCTGATCCTGGTGCTCAAACATGGCGCATCAGAGCCGGTGTCCGGCGTACTTGAGCGCCTCGAACATTCCCCGAGCCTGCAGCGGGAAATGATGGCGACGCAGTTGCTGAATCAGGATTTCAAACACGTTCCGGCCGATGAAGCCCCGTTTATCTGGGCCGCATTGTCGCTGTACTGGGCGCAGATGGCGGCGCAGTTGCGGGGTGTCGGGCGGGCGGATTATGGCGAAAATCGTCAGTTCTGCCCGGTCTGCGGCAGTATTCCTGTGTCTGCGGTGATCAATGCCGGTGGCCTGCGCTATCTGCACTGCAATCTGTGTGAAAGCCAGTGGCATGTGGTGCGCGCCAAATGTAGCAACTGTGATGAAATGGAGCATCTGAACCTTTGGTCTATCGACGATGAGCAGGCAACGGTGAAAGCCGAAGCCTGTGACGATTGCGGCGCGTATCTGAAACTGATTTATCAGGATAAAGACCCGCAGGCTGACGCTGTGGCGGACGACCTCGCCACGCTGCTGCTCGATGACCGGATGGAAGATAAAGGTTTTTCCGGCAGCGGTATCAACCCGTTCCTGTTTCCCGCCGGGTAACCTGTAAATCTGGCAGCCGTGACTGGTAAACCCCGGCATGGCTGCTAGCTTTAAAAGAGGTTCCGGCGAAAACGAGGAGGGTCTGATGAAATTGATCGGCAGTTATACCAGCCCGTATGTACGCAAAATTTCTGTGATGTTGCTGGAAAAAGGCATCCCGTTTGATTTCATTAATGACACCCCCCACGAACCTGGCTGCAAAATCACGCAGTACAATCCTCTCGGAAAAGTCCCCGCACTGGTCGCCGATGATGGCGAAATTTTCTATGATTCCCCGATCATTGTGCAGTTCATCGAACTGATGAATGTCGCGCCCACGCTGTTGCCGTGGCAGCCGCTGGAAGCGTTACGCGTGAAGCAAATTGAAGCGCTGGCCGACGGCGTCACTGATGCTGCCGTGGCGCTGGTGCTGGAAGGCCGCCGCGATGCCGATAAACGTAACGAAGCCTGGGTTTTGCGCCAGCGGGAAAAACTGCTGCGCGGGCTGGATGCGCTGGAAAAGCATGCGGCAAACCGCACATTGCTCAATTCTGAAAGCCTCAACGTGGCCGATATTGCCGTCGCCTGTTGTCTGGGCTATCTCAACTTCCGGCGTATTGCGCCGGGCTGGTGTGTCGAGCATCCCGAACTGGTAAAACTGGTTGAACGCCTGTTCCAGCGCGAGAGTTTTGCGCGCACCACACCCCCCGGAAGTGGTAACGCCAGCTTTGCAGCGAAAAAGGTGTGAGGCCGCTCGAAGACTTCTCTTTACAATCTGCCGGTGAGATTTTTAAAGCCTAAGCTTTGTGCAGCGCTCTGCTAATCCCTGTTGCATAAAGGAGTTCCATCATGGCCTATGATAAAAATCCTCATGCCGTCAAACCGGAAGAATACGGTTTCCCGCTGAAACTCAAAAAACAATACGACAACTTTATTGGCGGTGAATGGGTCGCGCCGGTAAAAAAAGAGTATTACGACAACCTGACGCCGGTTACCGGCGAAGTGCTGTGTAAAGTGGCCAGTTCCAGCACCGATGACGTCGATCTGGCGCTGGATGCCGCCCATCAAGCCAAAGACGCGTGGGGAAAAATGCCGGTGCAGCAGCGTGCAAACTTACTGCTGAAAGTCGCCGATCGCATGGAACAAAATCTTGAACTGCTGGCAAATGCCGAAACCTGGGATAACGGCAAACCGATCCGCGAAACCAGTGGCGCAGACGTGCCGTTAGCCATCGACCATTTCCGTTATTTCGCCTCCTGCGTACGCGCACAGGAAGGCGGGATCAGCGAAATCGACAGCGAAACCGTGGCCTATCATTTCCACGAACCGCTGGGCGTGGTGGCACAAATTATCCCGTGGAATTTCCCGCTGCTGATGGCGTGCTGGAAAATGGCACCGGCGCTGGCGGCAGGTAACTGCATCGTACTCAAACCGGCCAAACTGACGCCGCTGTCGGTTCTGTTGCTGATGGAACTGGTGCAGGACATTCTGCCTGCTGGCGTCATTAACGTGGTCAACGGCGCGGGCGGGGAAATCGGCGAATATCTGGCGACCTCCAAACGTATCGCCAAAGTCGCTTTCACCGGTTCGACGGAAGTCGGCCAGCGGATCGCCGGCTATGCTGCACAAAACCTGATCCCGGCTACGCTGGAACTGGGCGGTAAATCGCCGAATATTTTCTTCGCCGACGTGATGGATAAAGAGGACGAATTCTTCGACAAAGCGCTGGAAGGGTTCGCGCTGTTTGCCTTCAATCAGGGCGAAGTCTGTACCTGTCCGAGCCGTGCGCTGGTGCAGGAGTCCATCTACGAACGCTTTATGGAACGGGCAATCAAACGCGTGGAAGCGATCAAAACCGGTAACCCGCTGGATATGGAAACCCAGATGGGCGCGCAGGTGTCTGCCGGACAGATGAAAACCATTCTGGATTACATCGAAATCGGTAAAAATGAGGGCGCGGAAGTGCTGACCGGCGGTGCGAAGAAGAAACTTGAAGGTTCGCTGAACGAGGGTTATTACCTGCAACCGACCATCTTGCTGGGTAAAAACAACATGCGCGTCTTCCAGGAAGAAATTTTCGGACCGGTGCTGGCGGTAACGACATTCAAAGATATGGATGAGGCGTTACAAATCGCCAACGATACGGCTTACGGGCTGGGGGCGGGTGTCTGGAGCCGTGACGGCAACGTGGCGTATCATATGGGGCGCAACATTCAGGCTGGCCGTGTCTGGACCAACTGCTATCACGCCTATCCGGCACATGCGGCGTTCGGCGGTTACAAACAATCCGGTATCGGGCGAGAAACCCATAAGATGATGCTGGATCACTATCAGCAAACGAAATGTTTACTGGTGAGTTATTCGAGTAAACCGATGGGGCTTTTCTGATTCTGAGTTGCCATTAATACCCCACCCCAGCCCTCCCCTTCGCAGGGGAGGGGGCAGGTCGGCGTTTTTACTCCTCCCCCTGCGAAGGGGGAGGCGGGGAGGGGGTTTTGCAGGCGACTCAGTACGAAATCACACCACGCTGTTCGGCGGCAGCACCACCTGACGGCTGCGCAGGAAAACCACCACCAGCGCCAGCCAGGCGAGGCCGCTGATCAGGTTGAACATGTTAAACATCCCCGCACCGCCTTCGACATAAGCCACTTTTGCCAGCTCAATCCCAACCGTGAAAATCATCATGCTGATAACGCCCATGGCGGCGGAGACAGTCCCTTTGCTCATGTCGCTGGAGAACAGCGTCAGGCGGTACAAACCGGCATTCGCCACACCAATTCCGAACGCATACAGGCTCAGACCGGCGGTCATCCACAGATAGGCATGCGCAGAAAACATCGTAGCCACCGCAGCGATCAGCAAACCGACCACCATCGGGCCTGCGCCCAGTTTAATCAGATATTCGACGGTACGTTTGCCCGTCAGGCGCGCCAGCGTAACGTTACCGATAATCAGTGCGCCGAAAATCGGCACCTGTAACAGGCCATAATCGTAAGCGGCTAAGCCTTCGCCGCTGATTAAAATCACCGGCGACTGTGCAATCCATGTCAGCAACGGCAGGCTGGCAAAACCAATCGCCAGCGCGCCGCATACGAACTGACGGTTCTTCAGCACGTGCTTGTAATCGCGCAGCAGGCTTGGCATCGAGAACGGTTCGCCAAGGCGGGAAGCTGTTTCCGGCATCGATTTCCACAATCCCCATAGCGCGATAGCGGCGAGCACGGCGAAAATTACAAACATCGACTGCCACGGGGCAATGTGGATCAGCGCCGCACCGGCCAGCGGCCCGAGCAGCGGGGCAATCAGCGCGACATTCGCCATCATGGCCGTGATTTTAATACACACCGATTCTTCGAAGGATTCCTGTATCGCGGCGTAGCCGACGGCGCCGATAAAGCACAGGCTGATGCCTTGCAGGAAACGCATCACCATAAACTGTTCAATGTTTTGTACGAACAAAATGGCCAGACAGGTGATGATGAAAAAGCTCACGCCCGCCAGCATGACCGGACGACGCCCGCGCCTGTCTGACAGTGGCCCGAGCAGCCATTGCAGGAACATGCCGCCAGCCAGATAAGCGGTCATGGATGTTGGCACCCATTCTTCCCCGGCATTAAAATTAGCCACGACGGCCAGCATGCCCGGTTGGATCATATCGTTACCGATATAAGTCGCGAATTCGAACAGCACCAGGCACAGAGGGAACAAAAGCGCCTGCCGACCCAGAAGGGACGCAGTATTTGGAGAATTATGCATTTTAGTTATTCACAGACGTAAGGCTAATCGGTTGAAAATTAGCAGAAAATAAGAGACTGTCCGGGCGGGTTTCGCAAGCGAGGCAGTAATGCTGGCTATTTTGCCGATTATTTGAGCGCAACGCAATCTTCAGATTCACGTTCAGCACAATCTGAGAACGGCACTTTTACCTTGTTAGCCCTCCAAAAGCTGGCTACGCTGCCAACAACCATCGGTAAGAAGGAAATTGCAGGGAATGAGCCAAAAAATCAGCTGGATAGATAATCTGCGTGCGCTCGCCTGCATGATGGTGGTGATGATCCACGCCAGCACCTCGCTGGTGGTCAATTTCGCTGCGGTCCATACCGCTGAATGGACAGTGGCAAACCTGCTCAATTCCGCCTCGCGCGTCTGTGTGCCGCTGTTCTTTATGATTTCCGGTGCGCTATTTTTGGGTGAAAAAAGTGCGCAAAAACGGCATTTTTGGCGCGTCACATTATGTTTGCTGTTCTACAGCGCCGTCTCGCTGATGTATATCCTCACGATGACAAAAATAGGATTTTGGCCGTCTTTGCGTCTGATTGTGGAAAAGCCGGTGTTTTACCATCTTTGGTTTTTCTACGCCATTATCGTGATTTACCTGATTTCCCCGCTGATTAACGTTAAAGCCGTATCCGGCAGATACCTGCTGATCGCCGGGACGTTGCTTGGCGTCCTGGCGAATCCGCAAATGCCTGCCGTGACATGGCAGAAAATCCATCTTTTGCCGCTGGATTTATACATCAGTGGCGATACCTTCTATTACGTGCTTTACGCCCTGATGGGCCGCGCCATCAGCCAGCTCAATACTGAAAAAATGGTAATCACGCTTACCGCCAGCGCCCTGTTTATCCTCAGCACGCTGGCGATTGCCACGGGTACGTACCGGCAGATGCAAATTAACCAGAATTTCGCCGACACTTTTTACGTCTACAGCGGCCCGCTGGTGTTTATCTCCGCCATCGCGCTGTTCGTGGTGTTCAAAAACGCGCTGACACACCGCATGCTGCCGGGATTTGCCCTGATCTCCCGTCATTCCCTGGCCATCTACGGCTTTCATGCACTGATCATCATTGGCCTGCGCAGCCAGCATCTCGACTTTCCGCAATATCCGCTGCTGAACATCGCCTTTTTGTTTATCTGCGGACTGGGTGGCGGATTATTACTGGCGATGGGGTTGGGGAAAATAGACCGGCGGAATTGGGTGAGCTGAAAACAATATTGATTATTTATACACATCATGAATGGTTGTGCATGATATTATCAATTTATTTCCCCTTATTTTATTAAATCGGCACGTCACGATTAATCTCTTTCATTATCTTTGTCATTTTGTTCCGGATATTATTTCGCTTCACTTATCCAGGCAAATTATCATGACATTCTGGCCGCCCTTTCAAATAAATGGTGTGATTTATACGCTTGATCATCTTCGGGCATCGACAATTGTTGCTGTCAGGCCAGCCAGTGACGATTTTCCAACCCGTAAGTTACGGATTTTTGTGGTCTACACTGATCATTGTTTCACGGCGCATCAGGCAGAATCTGAGTTGTGGGTTTATCCTCATGCTCCCGGAAAGCATCAGCGATATTTTTGTCCGCAACGTCATTCATATTCATTCCGCTTACCCGAGCTTATAAATAAACTCATTAATGAAAATGCGTTATTAGGCCGGGCGTTGCATCAGCATCAGGAAACATTTTATTATCTGGAAACACATTATATGGGTGTGGATTATTGTTTGTTTTTTGAAATAACAAAAAATAAACATCCGGTGGGTGACATACGATTAAAAGTGATGACAAGTTACCCGAGAGAGAAATGGGCTGGCCCGGTGGGCGTAAATGGATGGTTCAGTTTTTGGCATATTTTTGATGCGAGGATGAAAGGTCTTAAATTACCAACAAGGCGCAGATAACAAAAAAGCGACACGGGGTCGCTTTTTTGTTTTTACAGCTTCAGGCGGAGGTCTTTGGATTTTCATCTTATCGCGGCACGGCCAGCGGCCTTTACAGGCAGACACCGACGTACTGTTTAGCGTAGCCATTCAGTCCCACAAATCGTCAGCGGATAAAATTTTACTCAATTAATGCTCAACTTGCAATCAGCCTTGCGTTTAACGCCACCGCTCCTGCGCACGGCGCAATTGTCTTGCGGATGAAAATCCGGCGGCGAGGGCGGCTTTTTCGATGCCTGATCCCTGCTGAAGGCGCTGTTGTGCCACGGCGATACGCAGTTGCTCGTGGTAGTCACGCACGCTGATACCCAGATGCTGGCGGAACAAACGGGTGAGGTGGCGTGCGCTGATGTGCGCTCTGGCAGCGACCTCTTCCACCTGCCAGGCGGATTCCGGTTCGGCGGCCATCAGATTTTGTGCGCGGTGAACGGCGGGGTGCAGATGATTACGGTAACGCAGCCACGGAGAGAGTTGCGGATCATCACCGCCACGACGAAAATAGACCACCATTTCGCGGGCGACATCCAGCGCCGCCTGTGGCCCCAGATGCGTGGCGATCAGGTGCAGTGCCAGATCGATACCGGCGCTGATGCCCGCGCTGGTCAGCACGGAACGGTCTTCAACAAATATCCGGTTATCTTTTACCTGTGCGGCGGGGACCTGCTGGCGCAACTGCCCGATCACGTCGTGATGTGTCGTGCACTGATAGCCGTCGAGCAGCCCGGCTTTTCCGGCCAGCAGGCTGCCGGAGCAGATACACACCAGCGTTAAATTCCCCGCTTCAATGGCGCTTTTCTGCTGATGCAGCCAGTCGCAGGTCGTCTGCGCCACCATTGAGCTGAAGTTTTCAGCGGATTCCGCCACGCCCGGCATGATCAGAATGCTGCCCTCTGGCAGGCTTTGCGGCAGTGGCTGTAAATGGCTGACCATCAGGCCGGTAGACATCATGACTTCCGGCTGCGGCCCGATGTAGTGCAGCCGGAATTGCCCGCTCAGGCGCAGCGCTTCCGCCGGGCCGGTGAGATCTAACGACATCACGCCGGGGAGCGTCACAAAGTAGACATTTCGCTGCATAGTGCTTCATCCGTCCGCAGGGGAAAACGCTATCTTCACACAACGCGGTCAAGTTCCGCCAGCGCACCGGTCACGTCGGTGAGGGTGGCAAAGCGGTCGTCGAGCACCAGTTCGGTACGCAATTTGATCTCCTGCGCGCTCAGCGTGAGTCCGCTGGCGTGGATCATCGGGAACGTCAGTGTCGCTTCGGTGACAAAAGTCACTGAATAGCCGAGATCGGACGCCACGCGGGCCGTGGTTTCGCAGCACTGCTCGGTACGCATACCGGCGATAATCAGATGCGTGATGCCTTTATCGCGCAGCCAGCCGTCGAGGCCGGATTCCGTCAGGGCATTGTGGACGTGTTTATGGACGACATGTTGCGGCTGGTGTGTGAGGAACGTCATCGGCGTGACCAGACCGGAAGCCAGCGAAAAGTCGCCATCAGGATTGACGTGAAACACGTCGATAACCGGCACGTTGCGGGCCTGACAACCATCAATCAGGCGGGTTAAGGCTGCGCTGAAAGCCGGTAAATCATCCTGCTGCCAGAAGTCTTTATGTTCGAAGGAACGTTGAACGTCGATATTTAACAGGGCGCTTTGGGTCATTTCCGGACTCCATCTGGTGAGTGTGAAGCCAGTGTGCGCCTGAATTGAAATGAGAAGAATGCCAAAAACGGACATGATGCTGACCAGGGCGGACGACCTGCGCCATCCGCCGTCGGTTCAGAATTTTTTGATCAAAGCTTCTGATCGGCGCGCCAGTGGTGATAGTCGATATGGTCGGCCTGGAAATTGGTCGTTTCAGCATCGCCGGTCAGGCGGTACGCAAGCTGAAACGCAAAATCAAACGCCAGCCCTAATCCTTTGCCGCTGAGTAAGTTGCCGTCTTCTACAAACGACTGATTGAGGTAAACGCCGTCTTTCACGTCTTTGTATAAATCGCCGGAACAGACATAGCGACGACCTTTCAGCAGCCCGTTTCCGCCCAGTACGCGCGCGGCAGCGGAGCACAGCGGGCAAATCAGTTTCCCGGCGTTGTCATGACGGCGGACAAATTCCACCACCTCTTTACTGGCCGCCAGCGCCACTGAACCTTCCGGCCCGCCGGGCATTACCACGGCATCGAATAAACGATCACCCTGCGCGGACAGCAGTTCGTTGGCCTGCATCTGAATGCCGTGATAGGTGCGCAGCGTCAGGCTTTTCTGGCAGGCTAATGTGGTGACCTGAATCTCCAGCCGCTCGAGAATATCGAGCACAATTACCGCTTCACCTTCTTCAAATCCGTCGGCCAGCAGCAGAGCGACCTGCTTTTTCGCGTTGTCCTTTACCATAATGCAAATGTCCTCTGAGGATAAAAATCAGAGGACATAATAAAATGAAACGGTGTTTTGATATTGTGAGTGGCGTTGCAGAGTGAACTAGAAAACCAGTTGCACTTTCGAGGCTTTGGATTTATCCAGAGCGTACTCCAGCGCTTCCACCAGGCTTTCCTGCGGGAATTCCGCCGACAGCAGCGGCATCGGATCGACAGTTTTATTCGCCAGCCATTCGACCGCCGTGTTGAATTCTTCGGTGAAGCGGAAGCTGCCGACCCAGTTAATTTCTTTGGCAATGAGCATCATCAGCGGGAATTCATTCACCACCGGTCCCATGCCGACCTGAACCAGCGTGCCGCGCGCGCGGGTCACTTCCAGACAACGGCGGATGGAAGACGGATGGCCGGAGGCATCAAAGGAGACATCGAAAAAGCCTTTCTCCGCCTGATATTCACTGAAATCACCCTGTGCGGCGTCCAGCGCTTTACCTGCACCCACCGCCAGTGCCAGCGTGCGGCAACGTTCGCTCGGGTCCGTCACCACGATTTGCGCGGCGCCTTTGGCTTTCGCCGCCAGCACGATCAGGCAACCGATCGGACCGACGCCGGAAACAAACACCGTTTTGCCATGAATATCGCCTGCCTGATTGACGGCATGAATGGCGACGGCCAGCGGCTCGGCGAACACCATCAGACGGTCACTGACCTGATTGTCGTAAGGAATGCACTGGTCGCTGTCGACGATCTTATACTGCGTAAACGCGCCATTGATGTGCGGGAAATACATCGCGCTGCCGAAGAATTTCATGGTGGTGCACTGATTTTCGTCGCCGGAAAGACAGTATTTGCAGGCTTTGCACGGCTTACTCGGGTTCAGCGCCACTTTCTGACCAGGCTGCAAACGCGGGGTATCCGATTTCTCCACCACACCCACCACTTCGTGGCCGAGTACCATCGCCTCGCGCACTTTGAAATCACCCACCGCGCCGTGTTCGTAATAATGCAGATCCGAGCCGCAGATGCCGCCGCGGGTGATTTTCACCAGCGTACCTGCTCCGGTGTAGTCGAGGGTCTGGTTGATCACCGAAACGTCTTTTTTCCCGGTTACGACGCAGGATTGTGTGGCAATAGTCATGGAATTCTCGCTCTTTAAAGGGCCTGATTGCGCCCAGTAAAGAGGGTTTGCCGGTCATAAAATGTGATCGTCGTCACTTTGCGTCGTGTTACGAAAACCTGTTACCCATAACTTGAACGGACTCAACTTTTCCCGGCAGATTTATCACGATTGCGCGCCGGAATGCTGAGGATCAGATGGGTTATCACACCACCGGCCAGCCCCCAGAATGCCGAACCGACTCCCAGCAGCGTGACGCCGGAAGCAGTGATCAGAAACGTAATGATTGCCGCGTCGCGCTGACGCTCATTTTCCAGCGCGCGGTACAGGCTGCCAGCAATGGTGCCGAGCAGCGCCAGCCCGGCGATGGTGTGGATCAGCGCCTCCGGTAACGCAGTAAAGACCATGCCGATGGAACCGCCAAACACGCCCGCAATCAGATAGAAAACGCCTGCCGAGACGGCCGCCATATAGCGTTTTTTGGGATCAGGATGAATATCCTCACCCATACAAATCGCGGCGGTAATGGCGGCGATACAGATGGTAAAACCGCCGAACGGCGCTAAAACTAACGCAGTCAGCGCTGTCCAGGAAATCAGTGGCGAAACAGGCAGATGGTAGCCGTGCGCTTTCAGTGTGGCGATGCCCGGCGCATTCTGTGAGGCCATGGTCACCACAAAAAACGGAATGCCAATGCCGATAATGGTGGAAAGTGTGAAATGCGGCATCACAAACGCCGGTGCGGCGAAGGTCAGCGTCTGACCGTGCAGGGCAATATCACCCTGTAATGCGGCGACGATCAGCCCGGCAACCAGCGCCATTACCACCGCATAGCGCGGCAGGGCGCGTTTTGCCAGCAGATACACCAGACACATGGTCCCTGCGAGGGCAAAATTGCTTTGCAGTGAGGTAAAGGCGTTCAGCCCGAAACGCAACAGAATACCGCCGAGCATCGCCGCTGACAGCGCCTGAGGAATGTAATGCATCAGTCTGGCGAATAAACCGGTCACGCCACACAGCAGGATCAGCCCGGTGGCAAACACAAATACGCCAATGGCTTCGTTAAGCGAAGTGCCGGGCAGGCTGGTCACCAGCAGCGCCGCACCGGGCGTTGACCAGGCCGTCACCACCGGCGTGCGGTAATACAACGATAGCCCGATGCTGGTAACGCCCATGCCCAGCCCGAGCATACTCAGCCAGCCGCCAATCTGCGCTACGCTGGCGCCCGCCGCTTCCGCCGCCTGAAAGATAATCGCCGCGGAGCTGGTATACCCGACTAAAACCGCGACAAATCCGGCGATTACCGCCGAAAACGTTAAATTCTGCAAACTGAGACGCGAGGCCATGGGCGAAATTCCTTCTGGTTAGCGGACGCTGGCGGTATGCTGTTGTGCGTTATAGCGCACATCTGCTGCGCTCAAGATATCACTGTGCGTTATAACGCACAATCGCGATCGGTAAAAACGATTGCCAGAGGAGTCAGGATGCAGGAACTCACCCACCATATTGGCAGCCAGCTGAAAGCCGTGCGCAGCGAACGCGGCTGGAGTCTCAGCCAGACGGCAGAACATACCGGCGTCAGCAAGGCGATGCTCGGGCAAATCGAGCGCGGCGAATCCAGCCCGACCGTCGCGACGCTGTGGAAAATCGCCAGCGGCCTGAATGTTTCGTTCTCGGAATTTCTCGAAACGCCGCCCGCGCAGTCAGCGGCGTTGCATCGCCACGGCTTACTGACTACGTTCAACAGTGACACTTCGGGCATGCGCGTGGTGCCGCTGTTTCCGTTCGATACCACGCTGCGTATGGACATGTTTGTTATCGATCTCGAGCCGGGCGGATGCAGCGAATCCACACCACACGAAGCCGGAGTGATTGAGCATGTGATTGTTATCGAAGGTGAACTGACGCTGACGGTTGACGGCGTGACGCGCGTGCTCAGCGCCGGTGAAGCTTTGCGTTTTGTTGCCGATTGTCCGCACGCTTACCGCAATGAAAGCGGTCATTCCGTGCGTTTCCACGACCTGATACATTATCCGCAGTCACGCCCGTAACGTTTTCATTTCCTGAGGAGAATGCCCGATGAGCCAGCCGCACGATGTGATGATCCGTCTGTTAACCCCCGCAGACCGCGAAGGTTGGGAAGCGTTATGGCGTGATTATCTGGATTTTTACCAGTCGGAGCTCGATCCGGCGCAATTTGATTACACTTTCCAGCGTTTATCACAGCCTGATTACGCCAGCATGTTTGGCTATGTGGCGGAGTACGAGGGAAAACTGGTCGGGCTGGTGAACTGTATCAATCACGATCATGGCTGGCACATGCAGCAGGTGGTGTATTTGCAGGATTTGTACGTTGACGACCGCGCCCGCAAACTGGGGATCGGGCAAAAACTGATTGAAGCGGTTTATGCTTACGCCGACGAAAACAATAAAGCCAACGTCTACTGGACTACCCAGACCTCAAATCATACTGCCCGCAAACTGTATGATCGTATTGGTACGCTGACCGAATTTATTAAATATTCCCGTTAAGTGGTTTACGCATATTCATTTTCGTTGTGACGTAACCGAGGCTGGCGTACAGCGCCTGCGCACCGGGATTGCTGGCAAAGACATTCAGTTCAATTGCCACACAACCCTGTTCCTGCAGGCGTTCTTCCATCAATCTGAACGCTGCCGCTGCATGACCCTGACGGCGAAATTGCGGATACACCGTCAGTTCGTACACGAACGCGCTGCGCACGCCATAACGTTCCACATTGGAAAACCATAAATAGCCCGCTGTTTCGCCGTTCTCTTTGGTTTTAATCTCAAAAAGATACTGATCCGGTGTATCAATACCTTGCGGCAGTGCACTTTGCGTAGAACTGCGAGCCCGTTCCAGCGCGGTATCCGCCTGCCAAAGACCGGCTGTTACGTTCTCTTCTGCATAATCTTTTGCCAGCTGTTCTGCGAAACCCTGGTAAAACGCAGCACTCATCGGCGCTAAAATAGTCATCCTTTCCCTCTGATTTATTTGTTGTTTTCCGGCTTCTTATAAGGCGTGACGTAGCATTCGCTGATGGTGGTGGAATGACTTTCCATCTGCGTGATGATGTAGCCTTTATCGGTCAGCGCCACTGAACTGTAGGGCGTTTCATTATTTTTATCTGAAATCACGTCTTCAAAAGACTGAATGATTTTGGCTTTTTCACTGGCGCGCGTCGGATCATCCATCCCGTCGACCCGGATCATCGCCTGTTTAAACTGATTACGGAATCCTGTTTTCCCCGCCTTGCTTTCAATCACGGCCTTGATGTTCACCGTGATGTCATTACCGAGCAGAAATAAGGTGTTGCTCTGATAAACCAGCACATTCTTGCGTTTCGAAACCACGAAGCCGTTCTCGATAACTTTCATTTTGCTGTTGTTGGCGTAAGTCACATCATCCAGGCAAATGGTTTTATCGCCGACCTTAAACTGGCTGAACCGCGCTTTGATTTCTTTCGGCGTAGATGCCGCCTGCGAGCAGAGCGGTGCAAGCAGCAAAAGAGGTAAGAGCCATGACTTCATAGGAGTTTCCTGAACAGGTGCTGAATCAGCCGACATAACAGCAGTATAGGGAGACGTGCGCAGGATGCGAACGTTTATCTTTGCGGGGTACTCTTTTACCTGACCGGGCGACACAAACTGTTTTCTGCGCTATGTTTTTCTTCCTTTGTTTTATTTCTTTCAGGAGTTTGCCATGAGCCAGCCTTCGCTGATTTTGTATTCCGATGCCAATTTTTTCAGCCCATACGTGATGTCTGCTTTTGTCGCGCTGACCGAAAAAGGCATTCCCTTTGAACTGGAAAAGGTAGATCTGGCTAACGCGGAAAACCTGAAGGAAAATTATTCGGCGATTTCCGTCACCCGCCGCGTACCGACATTAACCAATGGCACGTTTGTGTTATCCGAGTCTTCTGCGATTGATGAATATGTCGAAGAGTTGTTCCCTGCGCCCACGTTCCCGGCCATTTACCCGGCTGACCCTGAAAACCGCGCCAAGGCCCGTGAAGTACAGGCATGGCTGCGCAGCGATCTGATGCCTATTCGCGAAGAGCGTTCAACGGAAGTGGTTTTTGCCGGTGCGAAACGTCCGGCGCTCAGTGCAAGCGGACAGCAGGCGGCTGAAAAACTGTATGCCGCCGCCGCGTTTTTGCTGGGCGACAAAGAATATTTATTTGGCGAATGGTGTATTGCGGATGTGGATCTGGCGCTGATGCTTAATCGTCTGCATCTGAACGGCGATCCGCTGCCGGAGAAACTGGCCGCTTACGCAGAGGCGCAATGGCAGCGGCCATCGGTGAAGGAATGGCTGGCGCTTTCAGCTTAACGTTTTCGTCAGAAAGAACCGCGTATGCGTCGAGGGCGCATCGTCCGGCGCGCGGGAATCAGGGATGTAATCCTCCAGCGCCATTTGCATGCTATAGCCCATACGTTCGTAGAAAGGCCGCGCCTGGAAACTGAACGTATCAACCAGCGAGTAACGGCAACCCCGTGCTTTGGCTTCCTCTTCCGCTTCCCTGATGAGCTGCGTGCCGACATCTTTGCCGCGCAGCGTTTCATCGACCCACAGCATCTTTATGTACATCCAGTAGCCGACGGTTTCAGCCACGATACCGGCCAGTTTCTTGCCATTCTCATCTTCCACGAAAATGCCTAACTCGCGGAAGGTCGGTTTCGGGATAAAGTTTCTGTTGAAATCCCGCAGTGCCGTTTTGATCTCCTCGAGATCGCTTTCGGTCGGGGCATGGGTGAGACGAGTCTTCATGACATTTTTCCTTTTTCCGTTAACGTTTTGTCGTAGCGAGGCGAACTGCAAAAGCGATAAACACGGTGCCGGTGAGCCGGTCCAGCGTTCTGACCACTGCCGGACGGCGCAACCAGCGCGACAGCGGGCGGGTGGCCGAAATCATGGTGACCGACCATAACGTCCCGATCACCGCATGCATGGCCGCGAGGCCGAAAATGTACGGCCCGACCGGATAGCCTGTGGCGACGAACTGCGGCAGGAAAGAGACATAAAACACACCGACTTTCGGGTTAAGCACGTTGCCAAAAAGGCCTTTAACGAACGGCGAGTTCCCGATGCGTAAGGCGGTGCGGCGGCTTTGCGGCGCATCCATGTTCATTTCGTTGCGGGGTTTGAACAACATCTGCAGGCCGAGCCAGGCCAGATACGCGGCACCGATCCATTTCAAGACATTGAAGGCGATTTCAGAGGCAGCGAGCACGGCGCCGAGGCCAAGTGCTACCATCGCGCCCCAGACCAGACAACCGGTGCTGATGCCAAAAGCGGTGGACAGCGCCTTTTTACTGCCCTGACTGGCGGCAGTGCGCAGCACCAGTGCGGTATCGAGACCGGGGGTGAGGGTTAAAATGCCAGCGGCAAGCGCGTAAGAAAGCAGGGATTCGGTAACGGTCATTGGCTTTTCCTGATGAGCGAAAAAACCAGAATAGTGAAGCGGACGGCAGAGATGCAATCGCGAATTTAAATGAAATTCGGCATAAAAATACTGGCAAATAAAAAAGCCTGTGGAAGTCGGGCTTCCACAGGCTTTTCAGAGGGTTTTCTCGCAGACGATTATTTGTAGATTTCAGCGTCAGCGTGCAGTTTGTTGTTCCCGGTCACGGAGATGATGCGGTAAGAAGAGGCACCGGCATCTTTCGCTTGTTGTGAAAGTTTCGCTTCCAGGCCACTGATAGAGGTGGAGTTGGCGGCGGAAATCACCCCAATTTTCTGCATGTCACTTGATGGCTGAGTAATCTGCTGAGCCGCGAAGCTGCCGAAAGAAATCAGGGAAAGGGTTGCAGCTACAGCAAAAATTTTGACGTTTTTCATGATGATTTATCCATTCAGGTTATGAGAGTGAAAGGTGGTTGCCTTTCGATGAATGTATAATAGGCGTGATACCCGGAGATGAAAAACGGATTGATTTGAGTATCTTGTTCAAAATATTCGGTCTACTTTTTACGCAATTTTACGTGCGAATGCGGGTAGCTGACGAAACCGCATTCGTGCTGACACAGCCTGAAACTGCCTTAGGTTTCTCTGCATTTCTTCCCTTCCTGCTGATTTTGGGCGGTTTTGTAGAAAGGGTGCTAGACTTTATCTGCAGTTCAAGAAGAGGGCGTTCGTGCAAAACACACGTTCTGCTCGCAGAGCCTGAAACGTTCTGCTCTTGTTTGGCTAATTTGGCTGAACAATATTCACGGTAACGGAAATTTATTCGGAGGAGTCGAAAATGGGAATTTTATCCTGGATTATCTTTGGTCTGATTGCAGGTATTCTGGCGAAATGGATCATGCCGGGCAAAGATGGCGGCGGATTCATTCTGACCGTAGTCCTGGGTGTTGTAGGTGCCGTTGTGGGTGGTTATATCAGTACTTTCTTCGGTTTTGGTCGCGTAGACGGATTCAACTTCGGCAGCTTCGTGGTCGCCGTGATTGGTGCGATCGTCGTACTGTTTATCTACCGTAAAGTCAGAAGCTAAGGTGTCGACCTTAGGTTGAGATGTGAAAAGCCGCGCAAGTCGCGGCTTTTTTGTGTCTGTTAATCACTCCACCGGCGACGTCGGCAACCGTACGATGTCCTGATTATCATTACCCATCCAGTAAACGCCTTCCTTCGCCCAGAACGGTCCTTCGATAAAGTCGAGCAGGCCGGAATACTCTTCGTAAAATTGTTTGCCGTCGCGGTTGTAGACACGCATATAGCCGGAATAATGCCCGCCGTCGCCCGGCATGGTCATGCGCGGAATAAATTCGAAAGTTTTATACTCGCGCACCACATACTGTTTGTTCGGGCTCCATTGCTCGGAGACGAGTTTCCCTTGTTTCCACCACTGATGGCCTGCGGCGATCACCGCCAACAGCACCGCCAGCATGATCCAGCGCTTGCGCTGACGCATCAGAGCTTCCTGACTTTTGATTTTGGGCATTAACGTAACTCTGTATTTTTACGCGGACGTCCGCCTTTTTTACCATTTTCCCGGCTGGCACTGGCTTTAACCGCGCTGCGCATGGCACCGTTAATTGAGGCAACAATTTTCTGTAAGTCGCTGGCATCAAAAAGAATTTTTGCAAGTAATCCCGGCAGGTAAATATCCACATTACAGGCCGGAATACGCAGTGCTTTGCTGAAACCATCGACTGCTGCGGTGTTCAGTTGTTCCTGCGTCGCGTGCTGAAGTTCTTCAATCAAATCAATGTTAATAAGATACCCGACGCCGTTGCCGTGCATGATCATAAAGGCATGTTGTTCAGGACGGTATTCGACCGAAACAGGGCGGGAAGGGTCATTAGCCGTTTGCTCCCCGCGCTTTAACGCCGCATCAAATCGTGTCATTGGTGCCATGGATCTTCTCCCATTCAGCATTGAGCGTGACGATATTTGCTTCTAAGTAACGAAACAAAGCTTTGATCTCCGCGTCGTAAATGAACATGGCGCGGCAGGTGATCATGGCTGTAAACCATAATCAACTATCCTGAAAAGCGGAGAATTGTGGGCATGAGTTTATCCATAAACCTAGCAGTTAGGTTTATGGTAGACCTGAAGGGATGAATTAGCGAGCGTTACTTTATCAGGGACTAAATCGCCACCAGCCCGCGCACGCCTTCCGCCTCCATTTCTGTCCCGCGCCCGCGTTTCACAATGCTGCCGCGCGACATCACCAGATAGCTGTCGGCCAGTTCGGCGGCGAAATCGTAGAATTGTTCGACCAGCAGGATTGCCATGTCACCGCGGGCGGCGAGCTGTTTGATCACCGCACCGATTTCCTTAATCACCGACGGCTGAATGCCTTCGGTCGGTTCGTCGAGGATCAGGAGATTCGGTTTGCAGGCCAGCGCACGGCCAATCGCCAGTTGTTGCTGTTGGCCGCCGGACAAATCCCCGCCGCGGCGATGCTTCATTTCCAGCAAGATCGGGAACAGATGGTAGATTTCATCCGGCACCTGTTTAGCATTGCTGCCGGAAAAACGCGACAGCCCCATCAGCAGATTTTCTTCCACGGTCAGACGCGGAAAAATTTCGCGTCCCTGCGGGACATAGGCAATGCCCGCCTGTACACGCTGGTGCGGTTTGCGGGAATTGATCACCTGATCCTGCCAGGTGATGGTGCCGGATTTCGCCGGTATCAGCCCCATCAGGCATTTGAGCAGCGTGGTTTTTCCGACGCCATTACGCCCGAGCAGGCACGTCACTTCGCCGATTTTTGCCTCAAAAGACAGGCCGCGCAGAATGTGGCTGCCGCCGTAAAACTGATTCAGTTCATTTACCTGCAACATAATGCGACTCCTCAGCGCCCTAAATACACGTCGATAACCTGCTCGTTGGCCTGCACTTCACGCAGCGAGCCTTCAGCCAGTACCTGACCCTGATGCAGTACGGTGACGTGGTCAGCGATGGTTTCCACAAACCCCATATCGTGCTCGACCACCATCAGCGAATGCCTGCCAGCCAGTTGTTTGAACAGTTCTGCGGTGTATTCGGTTTCGGCATCGGTCATGCCTGCCGCCGGTTCATCGAGCAGTAACAGATGCGGTTCCTGCACCAGCAACATACCGATTTCCAGAAACTGTTTCTGACCGTGCGAAAGCAGGCCCGCCGGTCGGTGGCGCTCAGCGGCGAGGCGCAGCGTGCCAAGCATTTCATCGATACGGTCACGCTGCTCGCTGTTCATTTTTGCGCGCAGACACGCCCATACCGATTTATTGGTTTTCTGCGCGATTTCCAGATTTTCGAATACCGTCAGCGCTTCAAATACCGTCGGTTTCTGGAATTTCCGCCCGATGCCTGACTGCGCAATCTGCACCGGATCCAGTTTCGTCAGATCGGTACGCTGGTCGTAAAAAACACGGCCACTTTGCGGTCGGGTTTTGCCGGTGATCACGTCCATCAGCGTGGTTTTCCCCGCGCCGTTCGGGCCGATCACGCAGCGTAGTTCGCCGACACCGATGTTCAGCGACAAATTGGTCAGCGCCTTAAATCCGTCAAAGCTGACGTTGATGTTTTCCAGTTGCAAAATCGGGTCAGTTTGTTCGCGGTGCCGGTCCGCCCGCTGCGGCTGGGTAAACAGGTCTTCGGTCATGGTCATCAGGATTTCCTCTTGCGCAGCAGGCCAATCACGCCTTGCGGCAGGAACAGTGTCACCAGAATAAACATGCCGCCGAGCACAAATTGCCAGTATTCGGGAATGGCGACGGTGAACCAGCTTTTCGCGCCGTTGACGATGCCTGCGCCAATAACCGGGCCGATCAGCGTGCCGCGTCCGCCGAGTGCTACCCAGATGGCGGCTTCGATAGAGTTGGTCGGCGACATTTCACCCGGGTTGATAATCCCGACCTGCGGCACGTAGAGCGCACCCGCCAGACCGCACAGCATGGCGGAAATCGTCCAGACGAACAGCTTGAAACCTTTCGGATCGTAACCGCAGAAAATCAGCCGGTTCTCAGCGTCACGCACTGCCGTCAGCACGCGGCCATATTTACTTCTCGCCAGCGCAAAGCCCAGCGCCAGACTGGCGACCAGCACCAGAACCGTGGCTAAAAATAATCCCACGCGGGTGCCGGTGGCGGTGACCGGAAAGCCGAGCAGGGTAGTAAAACCGGTGAAACCGTTATTGCCACCAAAACCGGTTTCATTGCGGAAAAACAGCAACATACCGGCGTACGTCAGCGCCTGCGTCATGATCGAAAAGTACACGCCTTTGATTTTAGAGCGGAAGGCGAAATAGCCGAACACAAACGCCAGCGCGCCGGGCACCAGCACAATCAGGCACAGCGCCCAGGCGAAATGCTGCGTACCTGCCCAGAACCACGGCAACTCGGTCCACGACAGAAACGACATAAAATCCGGCAATCCGCTGCCTGCGGCCTGCCGCATTAAATACATGCCCATCGCATAACCGCCGAGGGCGAAAAACAGCCCGTGGCCGAGCGACAGCAAACCGGCATAACCCCACACCAGATCGAGCGCGATCGCCACGATCGCATAACAGAGGATCTTGCCGATCAGCGTCAGCGTGTACGTGGAGATCGCCAGCGGATTACTGGCGGGCAACAGCGCCAGAAACGGCATCACAATCAGGAAGATGAGCACCAGCGTGCCCACCGAAATCGCAATCTTAGGCGCTTTTTGTACGCCGGTAATCGTCAGAGGCTGGCTCATCAGTCAATCACCCTGCCTTTGAAGGCGAAGAGTCCCTGAGGACGTTTCTGAATAAACAGGATAATCAGCGCGAGGATCAGGATTTTCCCCAGTACTGCGCCGATTTCCGGCTCAAGAATTTTGTTCACGATGCCCAGACCAAAGGCCGCCACCACGGTGCCCGCCAGTTGTCCGACACCGCCAAGTACCACCACCAGGAAGGAGTCGATGATGTAGCCCTGACCGAGTTCCGGGCCGACGTTACTGAGCTGCGATAATGCCACGCCACCTAAACCGGCAATGCCGGAACCGAGGCCGAACGCCAGCATATCGACGCGCCCGGTGGGTACCCCACAGCAGGCCGCCATGGCGCGGTTCTGGGTGACGGCGCGTACGTTCATGCCCAGCCGGGTTTTATTGAGCAGCAGCCAGGTCAGGCCGAGCACCAGCAACACGAAGATGATCACCGCGATGCGGTTGTACGGCAGCACCAGATTCGGCAGCAACTGAATACCGCCGGAGAGCCAGCCGGGATTCGCCACTTCGACGTTCTGCGCACCAAACAGCATACGTACGCCCTGAATAAGGATCAGGCTGATGCCCCAGGTCGCCAGCAGGGTTTCCAGCGGACGACCGTATAAATGGCGGATGACCGTGCGCTCCAGTGCCATGCCAATCCCCGCCGTAATGAAAAAGGCTACCGGCAGCGCCACCAGCGGATACAGCGCCAGCAGGCCAGGGGCATAGTGCTGAAACAGCGACTGCACCATGTAAGTCGAGTAAGAGCCGAGCATTAACATCTCGCCGTGTGCCATGTTAATTACACCCAGCAAACCGTATGTGATCGCCAGTCCGAGTGCGGCCAGCAGCAGAATCGAGCCGAGCGATAAGCCGGTAAACGCCTGACCCAGTAAATCGCCAATCATCAGGCGATGCTGCACCGCTTTCAGGCTGGCGAGCGCGGCATTACGCACCGTGGCATCAGGCTCGGTTTTCGGATCCGTCAGGCTTTGCAGGCGGCCTTGAGTATCCGGATCGCCCGACGTGCCGAGCAGTTCAACGGCTTTCAGGCGCACCTGCGGACTGGCATCAGCCAGTTGTAAATTTGCCAGCGCGATGGAAAGGGCGTCGTGAACGGTGCTGTCTTTTTCCCGTTCAAGACGACGGGTCAGCAGCGGCAACTGATCGGCCTGCGCTTCGCGCTGTAAGGCTTTGGCAGCCTGTAAACGGACCGCGCTGTCGGTGCTCACCAGACGGTGTGCGGAAAGCGCATTGGCAATCAGAATACGCAGGCGGTTGTTCAGCCAGACTTTTTTGGTGTCACCCTGCGGTTTAACGTCGCCTTCCAGCGGCGTCAGTTGATCGCCATTTTGCGCAAACGCATGTTTTGCTTCGTCGATGACGACGTTTTCCTGCTTCAGTGCCTCGAGCAGTGGCAGCCTTTCCGGCTGCGGGTCTGCCGCCCATTGCTGTAATAACGTGGCCTGCTGGCTGCGGCTGGCGGCAGCAAAGTCATTCGCCGCACCCGCCTCTGCCAGCAACGGAAGGCAACAAAGCAGGAAAAGCAGTGATCGGATGAGGATTCTCATAATGTTCTCGCCGCATAAAGTTGATGCTGGTTTGCTCCTCCCCCTGCGAAGGGGGAGGCGGGGAGGGGGTTTTGCAAACAACACAGTTGCCATTAATACCCCACCCCAGCCCTCCCCTTCGCAAGAAGGAGCTAAAACAATCAGTTAGTCGTTTTTACCGGGGTATCTGGTTTTTTATCGTTACCCGCGATGTACGGGCTCCACGGCTGGGCGCGGATTGGTTTGTCGGTCTGCCAGACCACGTTGAACTGACCGTTGGATTCGATTTCGCCGATCATTACCGGTTTGTGCAGGTGATGATTGGTTTTATCCATGGTCAGCGTGAAGCCGGACGGCGCCGCGAAGGTCTGTCCGGCCATCGCGGCGCGGACTTTATCCACATCCGTCGTACCGGCTTTTTCCACCGCCTGCGCCCACATATGGATGCCGACATAGGTCGCCTCCATCGGGTCGTTGGTCACCGCGTTATCGGCGTTTGGCAGTTTGTGCGCCTTCGCGTAAGCCTTCCATTCAGCCACGAATTTCTTGTTGGTCGGGTTATCAACCGACTGGAAGTAGTTCCACGCCGCAAGGTCACCGACCAGCGGTTTGGTGTCGATACCGCGCAGTTCTTGTTCACCCACGGAGAACGCCACCACCGGCACATCCGTCGCTTTCACGCCCTGATTCGCCAGCTCTTTGTAGAACGGCACGTTGGAATCGCCGTTGATGGTGGAGATCACCGCAGTTTTGCCGCCAGCGGAGAATTTCTTAATGTTGGAAACGATGGTCTGATAATCGCTGTAACCGAACGGCGTATAGACTTCTTCGATGTCGCTGTCTTTCACGCCTTTGGAATGCAGGAAGGCGCGCAGAATTTTGTTGGTGGTACGCGGATAGACATAATCGGTGCCGAGCAGGAAGAAGCGTTTGGCCGCACCGCCGTCTTCACTCATCAGGTATTCCACCGCCGGGATCGCCTGTTGGTTAGGCGCGGCACCGGTGTAGAACACGTTTGGCGACATTTCTTCGCCTTCGTACTGCACCGGATAGAACAGCAGGCCGTTCAGTTCTTCAAACACCGGCAGCACAGATTTACGCGACACCGACGTCCAGCAACCAAACACCACTGCGACTTTATCCTGCGTCAGCAACTGGCGGGCTTTCTCAGCGAACAGCGGCCAGTTGGAGGCCGGATCGACCACCACCGGCTCGAGCTTTTTGCCGAGCACGCCACCTTTGGCGTTGATGTCGTCAATGGTCATCAGCGCGATGTCTTTCAGCGGAGTTTCTGAAATGGCCATGGTGCCGGAAAGCGAATGCATAATACCGACTTTGATGGTCTCGGCTGCCTGCGCGCTCCAGGCTAAGCCCATGCTGACTACGGTAGCGGAAAGAGCAAAGGCTTTAATAAAACGTCGACGTTGCATAGATGTACCCTCTGAAGAAAAGTTAAGAGAACGCTGGTATGTAGAAAGTCGAAAAAACATTTAAAAAAGTCATGACGGGTTGCCCTCGTCACTCTCCGCCCTGGCCCGGTGCAACATGTGCAGAGTAATTTTGCGTACCTCGGCCTTACTGACGGCAATATGATCGTGTAACTGGCGCTGTGCCTCCTCGGTTTGTTGTTGGATGATGGCGAGCAAAATGCTCGCGTGTTCTTTATAGGTGGCGTTAACCCGCTCACCTTTGGTGAAATCCAGCCGCCGGATGATGCGGATTTTCTCCGTCAGCTCGCGGTGGATTCGCGCCATTTCGGCATTACCCGCCGCGGCCACCAGCGTCATGTGAAACTCCTCGTCATAACGCGAGACCACCTGACCATCTTGCAGTTGCGGCTGATCGATCCAGAACGCTTTCAGTTCAGCCAGTTGTAAGGGCTGAGCGGCTGGCGGCAACGCACACAGACGTTTCACTGCTTCCAGTTCCAGCACGATACGCAGATCGTACAACTGTTCGAAAAAGTCGAAATCGAACGGGCGAACCTGCCAGCCACTGCGGAAAAACACTTCGACATAGCCTTCATGTTCCAGCCAGAACAGCGCCTGACGTACCGGTGTGCGGCTGACTTCCATGCGGTCAGCGATGTCGTTTTCGCTGAACCGGTCACCGGGCAGCAGGCGGAAGCTGAAAATGTCGTCTTTCAGCTGCTGATAAATGCGTTCCGCCAGCCCTTCCGGGCGGCTTTTACTGCGTGAAGATTTAGGTCCCGTGAGTTGCATGAAATATTCCCTGTTGTTCCCGATAGTTTTAAACGGCTGTGTCCAGCCACAACAACGCATCACCTGGCCCGACCGGACGGCCTTGCTGGCAACTGATTTTCAGGACGGTACCGGCGCACGGCGCGTTCACCGACAGTTCCATTTTCATGGCTTCGACGACGATCAGCGGCTGGCCTTCTTCGACCTGCTGGCCCGGCTGTACCAGGATTTTCCAGACGTTGCCGTTAAGGTCAGCGCTGACTAAATGGCCGTCCTGATCCGCGTCGTCTTCCTCTAACTGCACGGCATTGGCTGCTGCTTCCACCGCGGCGCTTTCAGCCTCATGCCAGTGCGCCACTTCGCGGGTAAAAGCGTCGGTTTGCCGGGTGCGGAAATCAGCAATGTCGGCGGCGTTGTCGGCGAGAAATTGCGTATAGTGCGCAAAATCAAATTCCGTCTCTTCGATGCGGATTTGCGCCCGTCCTTCGCGGAAGGCTTCGCGCTGAATGTCCAGCTCGGCTTCGGTGACTTCATAGAACCGCACCTGATCGAAGAAATGCAGCAGCCACGGCTCGCCGTTTTTGAACTGCTCGTTTTTCAGGAACTTGTTCCAGATCGGCAGCGTGCGCCCGACCAGCTGATAGCCGCCCGGCGAATCCATGCCATAAATGCACATGTACATGCCGCCGATACCGACCGTGCCTTCGGCGGTAAACGTGCGCGCCGGGTTGTATTTGGAGCTCAGCAGGCGATGGCGCGGATCGACCGGCACCGCGCACGGTGCGCCGAGATACACATCCCCCAGCCCGAGGATCAGATAGCTGGCGTCAAAAATGATGTTTTTCACATCTTCACGGCTCGCCAGCCCGTTGGTGCGCTGGATGAAATCGACGTTATTGGGCAGCCACGGTGCTTCTGCGCGCACGGTTTGCTGATAGCGTTCGACCGCGCCGAGCGTGGCGGAATCTTCAAACGCCATCGGCATGTGCACGATACGGGTCGGGATTTTGAGCTGGCTGACATCGGCCAGGCTGTTTTCCAGCGTCAGTAAATGCTGAAGCAGCGCCGTCTGATGCAGCACGCGGCTGTCGTAGCGGATTTGCAGCGAACGCACGCCCGGCGACAGTTCCTCAATGCCCTGCTGACCGGCGGCTTTGATGGCGTTCATCAGCAGATAAATGCGCATGCGTACCGCCAGATCCAGCACGTTGTCGCCGTACTCAATCAGCACGTAGCCGTCGCCCGCCTGACGGTATTCCACCGAAGGGCGTTCTGCCGTGGCCGGTAATGCCGCAAGAATGGTGGCGGATGCGGTGGTGTCCGGCAGCAGGGATGGCACCGGCAACGCCATCGCGTTGACTGGCATCAGCGAATCGAGCGTGCCTTGTTGCGCCCGTTCCAGCGCCTGCGCCTGTTCAAAACTGATCGGATGGAAACGGATTTTATCGCCCGGTTTCACCTGTCCGACTTTCCACAGTTCGGCTTTGGCGATGGTTACCGGACAGACGAAACCGCCAAGGCTTGGCCCGTCGCGGGTCAGAATCACCGGGAAATCGCCGGTGAAATTAATCGCGCCGATGGCGTATTCGCAGTCATGCACATTCGACGGATGCAGACCGGCTTCGCCGCCGTCCTGCCGCGCCCATTGTGGTTTCGGACCGACCAGCCGCACGCCGAGACGGTTGGAGTTGTAGTGCACCTGCCATTCTGCGGCGAAGAACGTATCGATGGCGTCTTTGGTGAAGAAATCCGGCGCACCGTGCGGCCCGTAAAGCACGCCGATATTCCAGATGTCGCCGTAAGGCGGCACGATATTTTCGGCTGCCTGCGGTAAACCGACCGGCGCGGGCGTGGTGCAGGCCGCGAGTTCCGGCTGTGAAACAGTCAGCATATCGGCGACGCGTAACGTGCGACCGGCGTGCCCGCCAAACTGCCCGAGTGCAAAGGTCGACCGGCTGCCGAGATACACCGGCACGTCGAAACCGTTACGCACGGCGAGATAGGTGCGGCAACCCTGTGTGGCGCGGCCAAGTGTCAGTGTCTGACCGGCTTTCACATCCACCGGCTGCCAGTAAGAAACAGCTTCGTCATCAAGCGTTGCCGGGCAGCGTGCGCCGGTCAGTGCGATAACGGCGTCGCAATGGAAACGCAGTGTGGGTCCCTGCAACGTGAATTCCAGACCGGCGGCATCCGGATGATTGCCGACAATGCGGTTGGCGAGACGGAAGGCAAAATCGTCCATCGGGCCGGACGGCGGTACGCCGATATCCCAGTAACCGAGACGTCCCGGATAATCCTGCACACTGCTGTAAGTGCCGGGCGCGATCACTTCGATGGCGTTGGGCGAGTAGTCAAAACTGTCGAGCATGCGCGTCCACATTTTGGCGTCGCGAAACACCGGCGTGGCGACGACCTGACGCAGATAATCAATGTTGGTAGCGATACCGTGCAGGCGGGTGGCGGCCAGTGCGACGGACATTTTCGCCAGCGCGTCCTGCCGGTCGGTGCCATGCACAATCAGCTTGGCGATCATCGGGTCATAAAACGCCGACACTTCACTGCCGGTAGACACCCAGCCATCGACGCGGACGTCTTCGGGGAAAAACACTTCGGTCAGCACGCCGGGGCTTGGCTGGAAATTCTTCAGCGGATCTTCTGCGTAAATACGCACTTCCATCGACGCGCCCTGCGGGGCTTTTTCCATTGCTGGCCAGTCCGTCGATTCACCGGCGGCGACGTTCAGCATGCATTCGATCAAGTCCAGACCGGTGACCATTTCGGTGACCGGATGCTCAACCTGCAAACGGGTGTTTACTTCGAGAAAATAAAATTCGTCGCGCGCGGCGTCATAGATAAATTCAACCGTACCGGCGCTGCGGTAGTTCACCGATTTGCCGAGCTGCACGGCGGCGCGATGCAATGCTTCGCGGCTGGCCTGCGGCAGATCCGGCGCAGGGGTTTCTTCCACCACTTTCTGATTGCGGCGTTGCAACGAACAGTCACGCTCGCCGAGGGCCACCACGCGGCCTTTGCCGTCGCCGAAAATCTGCACTTCAACGTGGCGGGCGCGATCGACAAAGCGTTCCAGAAACACACCGGCATCACGGAAAAACTGCTCGCCGAGACGTTTCACGCTGTCCCATGCGGCACGCAATGCCTCTTCGTTATCACAGCGCGTCAGACCAATGCCCCCGCCGCCTGCGGTGCTTTTCAGCATGATGGGATAACCAATTTCGGCGGCAGCTTTCACCGCGTCATCAATGCTGTCGAGCAAACCGGTGCCCGGCGTCATCGGCACATTCGCGGCACCGGCTAATTCGCGGGCACGGTGCTTGAGGCCAAACTCGCGGATTTGTCCGGCGGTCGGGCCGATAAACGCAATGCCCGCTACTTCGCAGGCATCGGCGAACTCTGCGCTTTCGGATAAAAAGCCGTACCCCGGATAAATTGCCTGCGCGCCGGTTTCTTTTGCGGCGGCCAGAATTTTGTCGATCATCAGGTAGCTTTCGCTGGCCTTTTCGCCGCCCAGCGCGATGGCGATATCCGCCTGTGTGACGTGCGGGGCATTGCGGTCAGCGTCGGAATATACCGCGACGCTGGTGACGCCCAGACGCTTCAGCGTGCGGATCGCACGGCAGGCGATTTCGCCACGGTTAGCAATTAAAACGGTGGTAAACATGTGCGTTCCTCAGCTTTTTACCGGTGATGAATTCAGACTCTGGATGTAACTTCTCCAGCCGCCAAACGCGGTGATATCCGTGGCTCCGCCAGTCGCCCATGGCTCGCAGATAAAGCCTTTCACGATGCGGCCATCGGCCAGTTCGAGAGAACCGATCCCCAGCGGTGCCGGGATTTCAGCGACGAATTCCCCAAAGCGCGCCAGCGGGATATCCCACAATTCGACGATAATTGCGCTGCCGCTCTCAGCCCGCACCAGCCCCGGCTTCGGCGGTTTAGTGTTGGCGAGGGCGAAGAGTTTGTAGGTGGCGGCAGTGGTGGTTTGTTCGACGCGTACCGCGTGGCGGCTGGTGAGCTGGAAATTCAGCGGCATGCCGGTCAGATGAGCGCCGACCACGGCAACGCGCACGCTGGCGGCACTGGCCGGCGCGGCAGTCATGAATTCTTCAGGTTTCATCGTAAGCCCGGTCGCGCCAAGCGGCAGGCTCAGGCTGCGCTGCCACTGACGGCCAAAACTGGCCAGTGCGTCGTCATGCCAGGCCGGGGCAATCAGCGTGATCCCGGCGGGCAGGCCGTCGGCGCGCAGGCTGCAAGGCAGCGCCAGCGCCGACAAATCCGCCAGATTAGTGAAGTTGGTATAAATACCGAACTGCGAGTTATAGAGCACAGGTTCCCGAACCAGCTCTTCCTGGGTGCGGATGGTCGGCGACGTCGGCACCACCAGTGCGTCAAACCCTTCCAGTGCCAGATTAATTTTGCGTGCCAGCTCCGCCCGTAAGTATTCAGCGCGCCAGGCATCGCAGGCGGTGTAGTTCAGGCCATTGGCGACAATCCCGCGTACGACCGGATCCATAGCTTCCGGGCTTTCTTCAAAAATTTCGCCGACCGCCACGGTGCGTTCCGCCACCCACGCGCCGTAATACAACTGCTCAGCCAGTTCGCGGAACGGCGTGAAATCAATCGTTTCCAGCGTGACACCATGGTGGCGCAGGCGATCCAGCGCCTCACTGAAAGCGGCCTGTGCCAGATCGTCCCCAAAAAATTCCAGACGGTCAGGCATGGCGATGCGCGGTTGTGCGGAAAAAGCCACCGGCGCGGTATGCGGGTTTTTACGCGAATAGGCATCGGCGGCGTCATATCCGCCTGCGGCATGGGCCACGGTTTGGGCATCGGCGACGGTCAGGGCGAAAATCGAGACGGCATCGTTGAGGCGACAGGCCGGAACCACACCGGTATTCGACAGCCAGCCTTTGGTCGGTTTCAGCCCGACAACATTGTTAAAGCCCGCCGGAACGCGACCGGAACCGGCGGTGTCGGTGCCCAGCGAAAACGCCACCAGACCGCGGGCCAGAACGGAAGCCGAACCCGAGCTTGAGCCGCCACTGACGTAATCAGGATTGAACGTATTGCGCACCGCGCCGTACGGCGAGCGGGTGCCGACCAGTCCGGTGGCGAACTGATCGAGATTAGTTTTACCGATCACCACCGCGCCTTTGGCTTTCAGATTGGCGATGACGGTGGCATCCGCTTCTGCGGTATAAGCAAACGCAGGGCAGGCCGCCGTGGTCGGCCAGCCAGCGATATCCATATTGTCTTTGACGGCGAACGGCACGCCAAACAGCGGCAGGGCGCTCAGGGAGCCTTCAGCCTGATCGCGCAGGGTTTCAAGACGGGTGATTTGTGCTTCAAGCTGTTCTGCCGTGGCGAGATAAATCCAGGCATTGTCTGTGTCACTCAGGCTCCCCAACACCAGGGAAAGCGTAGTGCGCAGGCTGTCGGGCGCACTGCGGTAATGCTGCTGCCATTCCCGCAGGGTAAAACCGCGAAAAGGTGATGCGACTGTTTCTGAAGCTGAAGCCATATTGTGAATCCCATCTGGTATACAAGATTGAATTCATCTAAGCAAAGCCTGTGCCAAATCATTATCTATTGATTTTGCTGGGTTTATGTTTCGTTGTATGACCGGTCTGTATATTTGTTGCACCACGGACGGAATGCAACTGAACAAAAATGGGGCGAAAATTTGCGCGATGGCTCGCATCAAAAAGATAAATCTGGCTCAGTAGAGGTATCGGTATATAGTTGTATGAACCGATGATTTATTATTATTTGCAGAAAGGCTGGCAGGGATATGTCTAAAGAAACTATCGACCATTCAACATTAATTTGTCTGGCAGAAGCTGGCGCGGTCAGCCAGCTCAGCGTGGTCGCACAACAGGGAGGGTGGATAATAATGATCAGATACGGCGAACATCAGCGGACCCTTATCGCACAACGTAGCGGTAAAGTGCGGGTTTTCAAGCGCTTCGACACGCTGGCGGCTTATTTAAAAGACATGGGCATAAACCAGTTCGAAGTGGATATTACCGACTATGATCCTGTAGGGAGCGGTAAAGGAACTCGCCCCGACCGGTCGGCAGCGCTAAAAAGGGCGCATGAAGCTGCCGCGATGGATGAAGCCACCTATGATCTGTGGTTCAGGAAACGGGTTCAGGAATCACTGGATGATCCGCGCCCCGTCATTCCTCACGAACAAGTGAAGGCTGAGTTTGCAGCCCGGAAAGCCGCGTTACTTAAGGAACAGGAAAAGTAACGAATGACCAAAATGCTGGTATGGAAACCACACGCGCAGGATGATCGCGAGCATATATTCAGTTATGTCGCGGGTGAGAATCCTCATGCTGCTATTGAGCTGGATGATGATTTTGATGCCGCAGCAGAGCGCATTTTACTAAGTCCCGACATGTATGCAGCAGGACGCGTTACCGGAACCAGAGAATGTATTATCCGTAAGCATTTCAGGATGGTATATCGCGTGACTGACACCGAAATTCAAATCATCAGGCTGGTGCATAGCGCTCAGCATTGGCCAGAGGAAACCCCTATTTAATGCAACTTCGTCATCTCTCTGAACGCCTGAAAAAGCTGTTACTGGCGCTGGTTCTGGTGATTATCACGCTTTTGGCTGTGCGTACTTATGACGCCTTACAAGGGCCGCCGCTTAAACCGTGGCACAAACTGGTGCCGGACGAACTGAGTACGGAGCAACTGGATAAAAGCGACTGGCCGGCGTATCTGCGCGCGGAGCAGCAGGCGTTTGTTGAAGTGAAGCAGCAGGTGACGGACAAACTCGACAGAGAAGATCGTATTCCGCTTAACCGCTATTACGATCGCAGCCCGATTTATCCCGAGCATTTTGCACAGGACTGGAACCGCTCTTATGAGCTGATGCCCGACGGTAAGCCAGCCGGTGCAGTGGTGCTGTTACACGGTCTGACCGATTCCCCTTACAGCCTGCGGCATATTGCGCAGGATTATCGTCGCCGCGGATTTGTGGTTGTCGGTATCCGCCTGCCCGGTCACGGCACCGTGCCCGGCGGCCTGACGCGGGTGGACTGGGAACAGTGGCTGGCGGCAACGCGGCTGGCGGTACGTGAAGCGCGTCGCGCAGCCGGGACAGATGTACCGCTGCAACTGGTGGGTTTCTCCAACGGCGGGGCGCTGGCGATGAAATACACGCTGGATTCCCTTGATGACCCTGCGCTGGCGAAACCTTCGCGTGTGGTGCTGATTTCCCCGATGATTGGCGTGACCAGTTTTGCGCGCTTTGCCGGATATGCGGGCTGGCCGGCAATTTTCCCGGCCTTTGCCAAAACCGCCTGGCTGAACCTGATGCCGGAATTTAATCCGTTTAAATACAATTCTTTTCCGGTGAAAGCCGCCCGTCAGTCCTATCTGCTCACCCATGTTTTGCAGCAGCAGATCAGCAAGGATGCGCAATCCGGCAAGCTGGCGCAGTTGCCACCGTTGCTGGCGTTTCAGTCGGTTGTTGACTCCACCGTCAGTTCCCGCGCCGTGGTGACGGCGTTGTTTAATCAGCTTCCCGCCAATGGCAGCCAGCTGGTTTTGTTTGATATCAACCGCAGTGCCTATGTCGGCCCGTTGCTGCGTCCTTCCTCTGAAACAGCAGCAGAGCGCCTGTTGCCTGCGCCCCCGCGCGCTTATCAGACGACGGTTATCACCAATGCCTCGCCGGACGATGCCGCCGCTGTCGCGAAAACCACTGCGGCGGGGCAAAACAGCACGTCAGTTACGCCACTCGGCCTGAATTATCCGTCGGAATTCTATTCGCTGTCGCATGTTTCGCTGCCTTTTCCGACGGACGATTCGCTGTACGGGCGCAATCCGCAAGGTCCGGCGCAGTTTGGCATCCGGCTGGGAACACTGGCTGCCCGTGGAGAAAATGGCGCGCTGGTGGTGAGCATGGATCAACTGATGCGGGTTTCATCCAATCCGTTTTATCCGTATATGTTGCAGCGAATTGAAGGTTTCTGATTTCTGCTGATTAAATTCACGGAAATAGCTTGCGATAATATCGCGCACTATATATATTGGCGGCATGAACATGAAAACAGACAGCGACCCAACACAACACCGCATGCTGCATCTGGATCAACAGATGTGTTTCGCGCTTTACTCTGCGAATCTGGCACTGCATAAAGTTTACCGTAAGTTACTCGGGGAACTCGGGCTCACTTATCCGCAATATCTGGTGATGCTGGTGCTGTGGCAACGTGATGAAGTCACGGTGTCTGAAATCGGCGAAAAACTGTTTCTGGATTCGGCGACCTTAACGCCGCTGTTAAAGCGTCTTGAAGCGGCAGGTTTACTGGTGCGTCAGCGCGCCAAAGCAGATGAACGCCAGGTGATTATTTCCCTGACTGATGCGGGTAAGGCACTACGTGAAAAAGCACAGGACATTCCCGAAGCCATTGTGTGTGCGACGGAATGTGATATCGGCGAACTCGTGGCGCTGAAACAGCAGCTCGAAGTATTACGGGCTAAACTTCAGGATAAAGCGTAGCGCTGATTGTCTTAAGAGTGTTAACCAGACGAGTCCGAAGGTGCTTCTGCGGGTCGTCAGGTAAAGTTAATTAAGTAGTGTGCGATTAAATCGTTTGAAACTAATAAGTATTTATCACAGATAAGGAACGAAATATGTCTATTGAAAAAGTTGTGTATCGTGCTCATGCATCCGCTACCGGTGGCCGTGATGGCCGTGCGACTTCCGATGACGGCGTTCTTGACGTCAAACTGGGCGTACCAAAAGAGATGGGCGGTATGGGTGGCGGTACCAACCCTGAGCAACTGTTTGCCGCCGGTTATTCCGCGTGTTTCCTCGGCGCACTGAAAGCCGTGGCCGCGCAGGAAAAAATTAAGATCCCTGCTGACGCTAAAATCGAAGGTGCGGTAGGCATTGGTGCTATCCCGGGCGGCTATGGCATCGAAGTACAGCTGGATATTACCCTGCCGGGCTTTGAACGCAGCGAAGCCGAAGCGCTGGTGGCAAAAGCGCATCAGGTTTGCCCGTACTCCAACGCGACCCGTGGCAATATCGACGTCACGCTGAACGTTAAATAATGTTCTGATACACAACGCCTTCACCAGGGGAATGTTGTGATGTATAAAAGCAAAAAATCTCAGGAGGCTTCGGCCTCCTTTTTGCATTGCCAGCGCGTATCCACAGACCAACAGAAAATATTCGGAAAGAAAATACGACGTCGCTGCGCATGCGGAATAATCCAGAAAGCTGCATAAAACCGCATTCTCAGCATAATCTGTGAACCAGTCCGCCATAAACATGTCACAATGATTCCAAATCTTTCAAAATACGTTAGGAAAGTCACTTTTCATGAATAGAGTGAAGACTCTATCGCAGCAAAATATCTCTTTATTGTTAGCGATTTACATTGGCATTTTTCTGAATGTCTCTGTGTTCCAGCGCCGCTTTGCTGCATTGGTCAATCATTTCACGTCGGCTGAACTGGTTCAGGCCGTCACCGAAGTCTGTGCCATCGTCTTATTTACCTTCTTTGTTCTGCGCTTGCTCTCGCTGGGCGGGCGGCTGTTCTTCCGCATTATCGCCAGTTTGCTGGTGCTGATTTCCGTTGCCGCCAGTTATTACATGGTGATGTTCAACGTGGTGATCGGCTACGGCATCGTGGTGTCGGTGATGACCACCGATATCGATCTGAGCAAAGAGATCGTTGGTTATCACCTGTTTATCTGGATGGCGCTGGTCAGCGCGGTACCGCTGTTCCTCATCTGGAAAAATAATCTGCGTCTGACATTGATCGAACAAATGAAAACGCCGGGGCAGCGTGTGCTGCCTTTAGCGGTGCTGCTGGCGGCGGCATTGCTGGTGTGGTTGCCGCTGCGTTCCCTGGATCACGCGCAGAGTGTGAATGAGAAGAAAACTAACGTCGATTTGCCAAGCTACGGCGGTGTTGTCGCGCACTCCTATCTGCCGTCTAACTGGCTGGCTGCACTGGGTTTGTATGCCTATACGCAGGTGGATGAAAGTCAGGATGCCGGTAATTACTTTGATCCGGCGAAGAACTTCACTTACGTTGCACCTGCTGACATCGACGATACCTACGTGGTGTTTATCATCGGTGAAACCACCCGCTGGGATCATATGGGGATTTTGGGCTACGAGCGGGATACCACACCGCGCCTGTCCAAAGAGAAGAACCTGGTGGCGTTTCGCGGGACATCCTGCGATACGGCCACCAAGTTGTCACTGCGTTGTATGTTCGTGCGTGAAGGCGGCACGGCGGATAATCCGCAGCGTACGCTGAAAGAACAGAATATTTTTGCGGTGATGAAATCACTGGGCTTCACTTCTGAGCTGTTCGCGATGCAAAGCGAGCTGTGGTTCTACAATAATGCTGACACCAATAATTTCTCCTTCCGTGAAATTATCGCCTCGGAAAAACGCAACGATGGCAAGCCGGTCGATGACATGTTGCTGGTCAATGAGTTAGAGCAATCACTGAAAACACATCCGAAAGGCAAGCATCTGGTGATCCTGCATACCAAAGGCTCGCACTATCTGTATTCCCAGCGTTATCCGCGCAGTTATGCCCGCTATACCCCGGAATGTAAGAGCAACACCTGCACCAAAGCGGAACTGATTAATGCCTTCGATAACAGCGTGTTGTACACCGATACCTTTATTGACAGCGTAATTGATCAACTGCGTGATAAGAAAGCGCTGGTGTTTTACGCTTCCGATCACGGCGAATCTATCGATGAGAACTCGCATCTGCACGGTACGCCGCGCGAGATGGCACCACCGGAGCAGTTCCGCGTGCCGATGATGGTGTGGGCTTCTGACAGTTTCCTTGAACAGCCGGACCACAAGCTGGCGTTTGAGCAGTTGCAGGCGCAGCAGCGGGTCGGTGCGAAGAAACGTCACGTTGAGTTATTCGATTCGATTTTAGGCTGTCTGGGTTATACGTCGCCGGACGGTGGTATTAATCCGGCGAATAACTGGTGTGCAAAACCGCAGACAGAACAGAAGCTGTAGGTTATTTTGGCGACGTATCGGATAATTTATGGGCAGTCAGTTCGGATGTTATAAAAAGCCGTTGACGCTCTGAGGGGGTCGCAGTAAGATGCGCCCCATTCGGCGAGTAGCGCAGCTTGGTAGCGCAACTGGTTTGGGACCAGTGGGTCGGAGGTTCGAATCCTCTCTCGCCGACCACATTTGAAAAACCTGCTTTTAAAGCAGGTTTTTTTTCGTCTGTAGTTTGCCCGACTACGGCTGTTCTTCCTGAGCCATTATTTTCCCTGACGCCTCGCAAAGTGCCTGCCAGTTGTCTGGCGGTTCACCGCTTTTCAACATCTTGCGAAACATCCGGTATGCGTCTGTTTTGCTTTCGTAGGCGCGTAATTCTTTATCATCATTCACCCAGGCGTAAATAATGATCCGGCTTTTCAGGTTGTAGCGGAAAAACAAACGGTACTGCTGGAAGAATTTTGCCCTGAACCAGTGTGAGAATTCCCCGCCTGACGTATCGCCCTGACGGAATTCAACACGCGCCGGATCCTGCGGGATAACGTCAAACATCAGCTTATTGATCGCAGCCAGCCGTTTGGTGGCGTTCTTACTTTTATAGCCCGCCGGATCTTTGCGGCGCAGTAAAACAACCTGATCAGTGAGTGCCTGTATTTGTTGCAGGATCAGAGGATGAGCGAGAAGGGTCCATCCGTTAATCTCCATGGCCTGATTGTGCATAATCCTTTACTCGTCATCGTCAGAAAGCGGGCTCTCAAGATCGATAGCCATCCCGGCGGTCAGTACATTGATTTTTTCATGCAGGGATAATGTTACCGGCTGCATATTTTCCGGGTTATTGAGCATATCTTTTGCCACAAAACCGAGAAAAGCACTGATAACAGGGTCTTCCGCTTCTTCGAGTTGCCTCGAAATAACCACCTGCCCGTCTGGCAAAATCTTGTACTGGATCCGATCATTTTCGGTGAGATTTAATGCCTTACGGATAGTGGCCGGAATGGTGGTCTGGAAGCGGCGGGTGACTTTGGATTCGGCTTCGAATTTTATTCCCCATAGTGCCGAGGCTGACATAATGAGACTCCATAATGATGCTTATTTGAGCAATTTTGTCAGCGTAATGCATTTGCATTGCCAATGCAAATGCATTGCTTTTTACTTCATCATCTTCACATCGCCTTTGCGGTGATTTTTATGATCCTGATAGAAATTCTCATGCGAATCCAGGCTGAGCAGATATAGTTCAATTTTTTCTTCACGCCAGCAATAACCCAGCAAAGCCTGCTGCTTTTCCAGCGGAAATTTATGCACCCTCAGGTAACTGAGATCGCCTTTCTTGAGTTCCCTGAGCCGCGAGAATAGGCGTTGCCTCACACGTAAGAAAGGGGCATTTTCGCCGGATTTTCATCCCTGCGAGGCATCACGTAAAAATGTCCGGCACGCCGTTTTTCCTGCAATCAACCCTGCGCACCGTCCCGCAAAGATTCACCCAACAACGGGGCTAAAAAACCTAAATCCTCCTGCTCCTCAAGCCGGTTGAGCTGACGAAAAAGGTCGCTGGCGTTGCTCATCGTGGTGCAACAATCAGTGAATTTTCGCAGTCTGTCGGCGTCACTGAACGGCTCGCTGTTGCTGCCTTTCGCCAGTTTGCGGGCTGCCTGTAACGTGCGGCCATCGCGCAGGGTAAGCGTTACTTCATGTGTCAGGCGATCGCCCGGCGGTGTTTCTGCTTCCTGTTCCGGCGTATAGCAGCGCAGGGATATGCGCGCCAGACGTGCCGGTTCAGTGAGTTCTGCGACCCGCGCTGGCGTGAAATCAGCGACACTCAGCGAGCCGTTGCGCAGCCAGGTATCGACGCAGTATTGCATCGAAAAGCGCGCCTGCATTTCATTGACCGGCAGCGGATACGCCAGATTGCGCAGATTGGCGATGCCAACCAGCGTATCAACGGTCAGCACGTCATCATCACTGAAATCATGCTGCGCACGCAGGTCGTCCAGGGCGTCGATAATCATGTGCGTCGAGCCGCAGCACGGGTGACGTTTGGGCATCACGCCGGTGGTTTCTATGACGTGAAAATGGGTGCCCAAAATAGCCGGAATATTCCAGCCCGGCGGCGTCAGGCCGCCAAACATTTCCAGAAAACCCTGCGGCGCGTCCAGAATATCAATGCGTCCCTGCATGTGTTGCCGGGCAAAATTCGCCGCGTCAACTGCATTACGGGCAGCCCATCCTGCGTGCAGCGGTTTGATCGGCGTGCCGAACTGACCTTTGGTGCCGGAGGCAAAACTGACGGCATTGCTTAACGCTCTGGCGATACCTGCCTGATCTAATCCCATCAGCCAGGCGACACCTGCCGCACTGCCGATGCAGCCGACGGTCGAGGTGCCGTGCCAGCCGGCGGTGTAATGTGATGGTGCGACGCCGGAACCGACAAACGCCTGCGCCTGCAAACCGATCAGATAGGCTTTCACCAGTTGTTCGCCACTGGCATGGATATCATCAGCGACCGCCAGCAGCGCCGGAACCAGCACCGCAGACGCATGGCTCATGCCCGGCGCGAAGTTGTCGTCATAATCGATGGCGTGCGCGGCCGTGCCGTTGACCATCGCGGCGATGGCCGCAGGTGCGCGTCCGCCACCGGCTAAACGGCAACGGGCTTGCGGGGTAAAATAGCTTTCGCTGGCGGCACGCACGGCACGACTGGAGAAATCATCCTGTCCGGCGTACAGGCAGGCCAGCGTATCGGTGATCGCTTCCCGGGCTTTGCGGCGCGCGGTGGTGCTGAAATCAGGCTGGCTGCAACACCAGCGGGCAATGGTTTCAATCACATTCATGATGTTTCCTTCAACGGCTTCAGTGGCGGCTGGCAGCAAGAAATTGTTGGGTATACGGCTCGCGGGCCGCACCGCTGCGGATTTCGGCGGCGGTCAGTTCTTCCAGCAGTTTTCCCTGATGCATGATGGCGACGCGGTCGCACAGGTGCGCGACCACCGCCAGATCGTGCGTCACCATCAGATAGGTCAGGTTGCGTTCGCGGCGCAGTTTTTTCAGCAGATTGAGGATTTCCGCCTGCACTGACACATCCAGTGCGGATGTAGGTTCATCAAGCAGCAGCACCTGCGGTTCAATGATCAGCGCCCGTGCCAGTGCCACACGCTGGCGCTGACCGCCCGAAAGCTGATGCGGATAGCGGTAACGAAAGGCATCGCTCAGGCCAAGCGCATTCAGCACGTCGCTGATGCGTGCTTCACGCCGGTCCATGCCGTGGATCACCAGCGGTTCCAGCAGCGTGTGGTAGACCATTTTGCGCGGATGCAGCGAGGCATACGGATCCTGAAACACCATTTGTACCTGCCGGTAATAGTCTTTATTGCGCACCGGATGTTGTTCGCGGTTCTGATACAAAATCGCGCCGCTGTAACGGGTGTTCTGGCCGGTCAGCGTGCGCAGAATGGTCGATTTTCCGCAGCCTGACTCGCCAATCAGCCCGTAACTTTCGCCTCTGGCGATGTGCATTGTGACGCTATCGACCACGGTTTTGCTGTGAGTGCCTTTGCCGAAAGCGATGCTCAGATCGACGGTTTCGAGCATCCGGTCGGCGGTCAGCGGCGGCGTGGGATTCATGAAAGTGGTCATCAGCAGGCTTCTCCGTAGCGATATACCGGGCCGGTCAGCCACGCCGGGTCGCGTGCCGGAATAGCGAGCATGTCCACCGGATGCTGTAAATCCGGCTGACTGGCGAGCAGGGCGCGGGTGTAAGGATGTCTGGCGTTATGCAGCTGATCTGCCGAAATTTCTTCGAGAATACGTCCGGCGTACATCACCAGTGCGCGGTCGCAGAAACTCGACACCAGCCCGAGATCGTGGGTAATAAACAGCAGGCCGGTTTTGCGCCGTGCCAGCAACGCATCCAGTACGCTCAGCACCTGCTGACGCACCGTGACGTCCAGCGCCGACGTGGGTTCGTCGGCGATAATCAAATCGGGTTCAGGGATCAGCATCATGGCGATCATGATGCGCTGCCCCATGCCGCCGGAAATCTCGTGCGGATACAGGTCAAACACCCGTTCCGGGTCGCGGATATTCACCGCTTCCAGCATCGCCAGTGCTTTCACGCGGGCTTCTTTTTCACTGACATGAAAGTGAATGCGGTATGCCTCATTAATCTGATGACCGACGCGCATCAGCGGATTCAGCGAGAATTTCGGGTCCTGCATAATCATGGAAATCCGTTTGCCGCGGATTTTGCGCATCTGGCGCTCGCCGGTACTGAGCAGGTCGATATCGCCAAACTGCATGCGGTCGGCGCTGACGCTGGCACCCTGCGGCGTCAGTTTCAGCAGTGAACGGCCGGTGAGCGATTTACCGGAACCGGATTCGCCGACAATCGCCACTTTTTCACGGCCAACTGAGAAGGAGATACCGCGCACTGCGTGGTTTTCCTGCCGGTGGCCTTTGAACGTAATGTTCAGGTTTTGCACATCAAGCAATGTTTCAGTCATGGCGCAGATCCAGTACGTCGCGCAGGCCGTCACCGAACAGGTTGAACGCCAGGCTGGTGAAAAGAATCGACAGGCCGGGAATGGCGGCAATCGTCCAGTGAGTCATCATGAACTGGCGGCCGGAAGAGAGCATCGCGCCCCATTCCGGACTGGGTGCCTGTGCCCCGAGGCCGAGAAATCCGAGGCCGGAGGCGGTCAGGATAATCCCCGCCATATTCAGCGTCAGGCGCACCACCACCGAAGGCAGACACATCGGAATGATGTGGCGCAGGATGATGCGCATCTGCGACGCACCCTGCAAACGCACGGCGGCGACGTAATCCATTTTGCGGATAGACAAGGCTTCGGCGCGTGCCAGACGGGCAATCGGCGGCCAGGCGGAAAGTGAAATCGCGATAATCGCATTCTCGATACCCGGGCCGAGTGCGGCGACAAAACCCAGCGCCAGAATCAGGCTCGGGAACGCCAGAAAGATATCGACGATGCGCATCAGAATGGTGTCCGTCCAGCCGCCAACGGTGCCCGCAAGCGTGCCGACCAGTAATCCGAGCGGGCCGACAATCAGCGCCGTCAGGCCGGTGATGTAGAGCGTGATACGCGCGCCATAAATCAGGCGGCTGTAAATATCGCGCCCGAGTTCGTCGGTCCCCAGCCAGTATTCGCGGCTCACCGGCGCCAGACGCAGTTGCAGGTTTTGGGCATAAATATCGTGCGTTGCCAGCCACGGCGCAAAAATCGCCACTGTGACGATAAACAGGATGACGATCAGCCCGAACAGCGCCGACGTATTCCGGCGAAAGCGCCGCCACTGATTCAGGCTTTGCTGCACACGCGCCTGCCACGGTGTGGCCGGAACCGGCGCGTCGAGCCATGCCCGCAGGGAAAACGCCGGGCGCGCAGTGAGATGAGGTTTAGCGGAGTCGGTCATGATTGCTCCTGACGGGTTCGCGGATCAAAGATGCGGTAAAGCAGGTCGCAGATAAGGTTCAGCGCCACAAAAATCACGCCGATCAGTAACGAGCAACCCACCACGGCGTTCATGTCGCCCGCCAGCATGGCGTTGGTGAGATAGCGGCCAAAACCCGGCCAGGCGAATACCGTTTCGGTCAGCACCGCGCCTTCGAGTAAAAAGGCGTAAGACAGCGCGACGACCGTCACCACCTGCACCGCCACATTACGAAAGGCGTGGATCCACACACTGCGTGCCCATGACAACCCTTTCACCCGGGCGGTGATCACATATTCCTGTCCGAGTTGTTCAATCATAAAGCTGCGGGTCATGCGGCTGATGTACGACAGCCCGCTGAGGCCAAGAATCGATGCCGGTAAAATCAGGTGGCTGAAAACGTTGCGAAACGCCTCCCAGTTTCCGGTCAGCGCGGTGTCGATGAGATAAAATCCGGTGACTTTCTGCACGTCGAATTCATACATAAAGTCGATACGCCCCGGCCCGCCGATCCAGCCGAGTCCGGCGTAAAACAATACCAGCCCCATCAGACCCAGCCAGAAATTCGGCGCAGAATGGCCGAGCAGGCCGATAAAGCGGATGCAGTGATCAAACCAGGTATTGCGGTACATTGCCGATAACACGCCTGCCGGAATGCCCAGACAGGTGGCGATCAGTGCCGCCAGCGTCGCCAGTTCCAGCGTGGCCGGAAACACGCGGGCAATGTCGGTGGTGACCGGATTGCCGGTGGTCAGTGCGTTACCGAAATCCAGCATCGCGACGTTTTTCAGGTAGATCAGAAACTGTTCCCACAGCGGTTTGTCCAGCCCGAGCAGGTGATACATCTTCTGATAGGCTTCCTGACTGGCGTTATCGCCGAGCACTGATACCACCGGGTCAATCGGCAGCAAGCGCCCGATAAAAAAGGTCAGCGCCGCCAGCCCCAGTAACGTGCAGAACACGGAAACCAGCAATTTACTCAGCCGGGCGGCGCTTTCGCGCAGCCGCAGCCAGAGAGGTTCAGCATGCGCTATGCCTGCTGTGGTCGGATCGAGGTGCGACATCGGGCGCTCCTTGGTTTTTTATGGAAGGCTTATTTGGATGCCAGTGCGTAATAAACGCGGAAGCCGTTCCACGTCCAGTCTTTGACCTGTCTGGTCAGCCCGGCGGTGTTGTACATCTGGAACATGATCGCCATCGGGCCTTGCTGCATCTGCTCTTCCTGCAAGGTGTGATAGAGGGCAATACGTTTTTGCTCATCGGGTTCGAGCAGCGCTTCGGTGACTTTTTTATTCATCGCCGGATCGAAATACGAAGCACGCCAGCTCGGATACTGGGTTTTCTTGGCTTCTTTGCTGTTGTCCGGGTTGTAGACCAGACGCGAGGCGTTACCGTGCGCATCCGGCACCGAGGTCTGCCATGCCATCATGGCGCTCTGGAATTCACGCCCGCGCACGCGGCTGAATAACTGGGCATTGGCCATGCTTTCGATGGAGAGTTTTACGCCGATTTTCGAGGCATTTTCCTGCGTGCTCTGGGCGATAGGCGCCGAGTGCGGCAGGGTGCCGATGATCAGTTTGGCGGAGAAACCGTCGGGATAACCGGCTTCGGTCAGCAACTGTTTGGCTTTCGCCAGATCCAGTTTGAACGGCTGTCCGGCATCTTTATCCAGCGCACCAAAGGCGCCGAGCTGGGCGAAACTGGCGCGCGGTACACCGAGATACGGCATCACGGTGGAAGCCAGCCCCTGATAATCAATCAGATAACGCATCGCGAGGCGCACTTTCGGGTTTTTGAAAATCGGGTCTTCGCTGTTAAAGGTCCAGAAGAACAATTGCGGCTTGAGGACTTTCTCCACCTTCACCTGACCGCCTTTGTCCAGATCACGTAAATCGTCCGGCGCCAGGTCACGGGCGATATCCACATCACCCTGTGTCAGCAACAGGCGCTGCGTGCCGGTTTCCGCAACGTGGCGGATCAGGATGCGTTGCAGTTTCGGTTTCTCGCCCCAGTAATCTTTATTCGCCTGCAACACCACGCCTTCACCGGCATTCCAGCGCATCAGCTGATAGGCACCGACGCAGGCGGTGTGCGTGGTCAGGTATTTGTTGCCCATGTCGTCGCCAACGGCATTTTTCTCCACCAGCGCCTGATCCAGCGTGGTCGACACGTTATTGGCGGCGATAGCCTGTAAGACCAGATTGGTCGGGTACGGCTGGTCGAATTTCATCACCAGCGTGTTGTCGTCGGGCGCGGTAATGCGTTCTTTGACGTTATCTTTGGTAAAGCCATATTCAGTCAGGGTGGCGGAATTGCCGAAACCGAGCAGCACCACGCGCTGCAACGACCAGGCGACGTCTTTCGCTGTGGCTTTATTGCCGGACGGGAACGTCATGCCGGTATTGAGATGGAAGGTGATTTGTTTACGATCAGGCGAGATATCCCAGCTTTTTGCCAGGCGCGGAATAACGCGGGATTCGTCTTTCGGATCGAAATCCACCAGCGTGTCGCAGGTGTTTTTGATGATTTCATTAGTGACCACTTCGCCAATCTGCGCCGGGTCAAAGGTGCTGATTGCGTCAATATTCCATGCCATCACCAGCGAATCCGCAGGCGTCGCGGCCTGTGCAGCCGTACTTCCCCATGTGAGACCAATCATTGTGGCGAGGATTTTTGTTCTGGTGTTGAGCATAAATCGGGTTCCTTTGATTAAAAAAAAACGAGCGTAAAATAGTGAATCTCTGTCAGCCCCTTTCGCAGAAAGAGAAGGCGTATTCGGTCAACTCCCTCCCCTGCGAAGGGGAGGGTTGGGGTGGGGTATTAATGGCATCACCGGAGTTGCCTGCTAAACCCCCTCCCGGCCTCCCCCTTCGCAGGGGGAGGAGCAGACCCACTCCCTGTCATCAGAGAGGGTGCTTCAAACTTTTATTCAGGACGTGGCTGAACCGGCGGTTTGACTTCCGGCGGGATCGGGCACACATAAGGGGTTTCAGCGGTCAGTTCCTGATGCGCCTGTTTGGCGGCTGCCATCAGTGCGCTGTCGGTCAGGGTGTCGATGGCGGTGGCGGCCATGATTTTGGCGACGTAAGCCAGCCCTTTATGCGCGGCAGGCATTTTCCCCTGCGCGGTGAGCTGCCACGAGTGACCCGGTGTCCCGATGGCGTAAGTCGGGACATGCGCCTGCACGGTCGGCATTTTCCAGCTGATATCACCGACGTCCGTTGAACCCAGCATCAGTTCGCCGGAGGTTTCCAGCGGGACAATGAATTCGCATAACGGTGAGGCGTCCTGCGGTTTTTTGAGGCCGATGCGGCGGTAGGCGCTTTGCAAATCCTGCGGGCTGAGCGTGGCCTGAATTTCAGCGGCAAAGGCTTTGTCAGCCGCGTCGAATTCCAGCGGACCGAGCAGTTCGAAGTTACGCTGCATGGCTTCTTCCAGCGGGCGGTTGCCCAGCAGGTTGGCCACGGCGCTCATGATGCTGATATCGACGGTGGTTTCGGTCATCAGCGCCGCGCCCTGTGCGACTTTTTTCACGCGCTCGTTGAGTTCAAACATGGCATGTACGTCGCGTGAACGGATGGCATAACGCACGGCGGCACGCGCCTGCACCACGTTCGGCGCGATGCCGCCGGAATCGAGCATCGCATAGTGAATGCGGGAATCCTGCGGTACGTGTTCGCGCAGGTAGTTAACGCCGACGTTCATCAGTTCAACGGCGTCCAGCGCACTGCGTCCAAGATGCGGCGAGGCGGCGGCGTGCGAGGAGCGGCCGTGGAAGACGAAATCCATGCGGGTATTGGCCAGCGATTCGGCGCGGGCAACTTCAGTAAAGGCATTCGGGTGCCAGGTGATGGCGACGTCCACGCCGTCAAACGCCCCGGCGCGCGCCATAAAGGATTTGGCGGCGCCACCTTCTTCCGCCGGACAGCCGTAATAGCGCACGCGCCCCGGCGTGCCGGTTTGTGCCAGCCAGTCTTTCAGCACCGTAGCTGCCAGCATGGCGGCAGAACCCAGCAGATTGTGCCCGCAGCCATGCCCCTGACCGTTGCCCGGCAGCGGCTCAGGACGGGCAATCCCGGCCACCTGACTCAGCCCCGGCAGCGCATCGTATTCGCCGAGAATCGCAATGATCGGACCGCCTTCACCGGCTTCGCCCATCACGGCCGTCGGAATATCGGCGACATTTTCAGTGACGCGAAAACCCTGTTCTTTCAGCATCGCCGTGTGTTCGGCAACGGAACGGTATTCGGTATAGCAAATTTCAGGCATGCCCCAGACGCGATCGCTCAGGGCGGTGAACAGGGCTTTTTTGGCGTCGACCAGGCTCCAGACGGTTTCTTTATTCTGCGCAGATGCGTTATTCAACGGAGACTCCTTGTGCCAGTGGCTACGGTTTTATGAGGTCAGTGTGTCGGAGGAACCTGTTCAGAATGTGTGCAGAAAAGGCAAAGATCCAATGAGTCTTTCAGCTGACCCATTCCAAAACCGCATAGATATTTTGAGATATGCGAAAACAGAATAGTCAGCGTGACTCTCTGAATAGAAAGGAGAAATTACAGGTTGCGGGGAGCCTCACGCGGGAGCCTGGCGTGGAAAGGGAACATTTTTACCGCCGGAACCGGTCAGGCGACGGCGCGGGTCTGGTGCAACTGGCTGGCTTTATTCCACAGACGTTCGGCCTGCGGGGTACGGAATTTTTCCAGCCGGTAAAGACGGATGCTGGCCTGAATATCCCAGCTTCGTTCTCCGGCGCGGATAAGCGAGCCGTTCGCCAGTTCCTCGCAGATCAGGCTGGTGGGCAACCACGACACGCCGCAGCCGGAAATGGTCATCGCTTTCAGGCCGCTGCACATCGGATTTTCATACACCGGCTTCAGCGGCAGCGGGCGCGACGCAAACAGGGCACTCAGCGCGTGGGCAAAAAAGGACCGATTGCCGTAACTGAGATAAGGAAGCTGGACGCGGGTGCCGCCAAAGGGGCTCAGCGGGAACAGGGGTTTGCCGTCATCGTCTGGTGCACAGACGGCCAGCGCATTCTCTTTTCCCAGTTCGATATAGGGAAAGCGTTCGAGCTGTTTCATCAGCGGGACGGAATCATGGGCGTAGGTCAGCAGAAAATCCGTTTCGCCATCCAGCAGCAGGGAAATATTGCCGCTGAATGACGGCTGCTGATCGCACAAACGAATGTAGCCGTACTGATGCGACGGGTCGATCTGGTTGATCCAGTCGGGGAAAAAGGTCAGGGAGAGCGTATTGAGCGCGGCAAAATGCACGATGGCGTGCTTCTGCGCATGGCGCTCACGCAGGTCGCTGCGCAGTTGTGTCATGGAAAACACCAGATCTGCCGCAGTATGCAGGAAGTCCTGGCCTTCCGGCGTCAGGCGTATCGGGTAGGTTTTGCGGTCAAAAAGGGGCACGCCAAGCCATTCTTCCAGTTGCTTAATTCGTCGGCTCAGCGCGGACTGGGTGATGTTTCTTTCACTGGCGGCTCGCGTAAAGCTATAGCACTGAGACACACTGAGAAAATCTTCAAACCACTTCAGTTCCATCAGAAAACCTCTGGCGGGTAATAAGCCCGTAATAACAAGCAATAAATGCGCCAGAGTTTAAAAACTGCTTAACATATTAGTTTCAATCCATGTCCGCCCGCAACCCGGCTTATGCCGGAAAAACAGACAACATCAGTACGCTAAATCACCTGCACCACCAGCGTGCAATTGCGCTATTTTGGGGTATTTTGCGGGTGCCAGCGCAAACGCTTTCGCTGATGAGTCGACGCCGTTTGCTACACTTGTCAGCATTTTCCGCTGGTTTCCACCCCTATCTCAAAAATAACCGTTCATATATTCATCATTTAGCCAGAAATTTTTAGGGATTTAAAATGGGCGAAACCCCCAGGAATATTCTTTTACAAAGGGGATTGTCTGGTTATTCACTGCGCAAACTGAACATTCATCCTGATTTGGTTAACAAAATGTTTTTTTATGTTTGTTTGTTGTAACTCACAGTCTGTGTAAATGCCTGATGGTTATATTGACGTCAAGGAAAGGAGTTGCCAAATTGATAGCCCCAAGGAAGACCAGTGATTATTTCCGGTAAGATTTTGTAAAGACAGCTTTACAGATCGAAGGAAAAAAATGGCAGTTCACCATGCTCTGGTTGGACTTATTGCAGCACACGAGCAAACACAGTCACCCGCAAATAAAAATAAAGGGTGACGTGAGCTGTATACACAACACACACATCCACATCACCATTAATCGATGGAGCAGAAGCGATGACAATCTCTTTAGGTAAGTCGGGGCTACTGAAATTCAGTATGGGCCTGATTGCGCTGACCGTTGCGGCCAGTGTCCAGGCAAAAACGTTAGTGTATTGCTCTGAAGGTTCACCTGAAGGCTTCAACCCTCAGTTGTTCACCTCTGGCACCACGTATGACGCAAGCTCCGTGCCTATCTACAACCGTCTGGTTGAATTCAAGATCGGGACCACTGAAATCCAGCCGGGTCTGGCTGAGAAGTGGGACGTGTCTGCTGATGGCAAAACCTACACTTTCCATCTGCGCAAAGGCGTGAAGTGGCAGGACAACAAGGAATTCAAACCGACCCGTGATTTCAACGCGGACGACGTCGTGTATTCCTTCGAACGTCAGCTGGACAAAAATAACCCTTACCACGGCGTTTCCGGCGGCAGCTACGAATACTTCGAAGGCATGGGTATGGGCGATCTGATTAACAAGATCGTGAAAGTGGACGACAACACCGTACAGTTCGTGCTGAACCGCCCGGAGTCTCCGTTCCTGGCTGACCTCGCGATGGACTTCGCTTCTATCCTGTCTGCGGAATACGCTGACAACATGCTGAAAGCGAAAACCCCTGAGAAAGTCGACCTGGATCCGATCGGTACCGGTCCGTTCCAGCTTCTGCAATACCAGAAAGATTCACGCATTCTCTACAAAGCCTTCCCGGGCTACTGGGGCACCAAGCCGCAGATCGACCGTTTAGTCTTCTCCATCACGCCTGACGCTTCCGTGCGTTACGCGAAACTGCAGAAAAACGAATGCCAGGTGATGCCATACCCGAACCCGGCTGACATCGCGGCAATGAAGAAAGATAAATCCATCAACCTGATGCAACAGCCTGGCCTGAACGTAGGTTATCTGTCCTTCAACGTTGAGAAGAAACCACTGGATGAAGTGAAAGTGCGTCAGGCACTGACCATGGCTGTGAACAAAAAAGCCATCATCGATGCGGTTTATCAGGGTGCTGGCCAGCCGGCTAAAAACCTGATCCCACCAACCATGTGGGGCTACAACAAAGACGTTGTGGATTACGAATACAATCCTGAGAAAGCCAAAGAGCTGCTGAAAGAAGCCGGTCACGCAGACGGTTTCGCTATCGACCTGTGGGCGATGCCGGTACAGCGTCCGTACAACCCGAACGCACGCCGTATGGCTGAAATGATCCAGGCTGACTGGGCAAAAATTGGCGTGAAAGCCAACATCGTGACTTACGAGTGGGGCGAATACCTCAAGCGTGCTAAGAACGGTGAGCACCAGTCTGTGATGATGGGCTGGACCGGCGACAATGGGGACCCGGATAACTTCTTCGCTACCCTGTTCAGCTGTGCAGCGGCGAAAGACGGTTCCAACTACTCCCGCTGGTGCTACAAGCCGTTTGAAGATTTGATCCAGCCAGCCCGTGCTGAATCTGATCACGCCAAACGTGCCGCGCTGTATCAGCAGGCTCAGGTTGTGATGCATGACCAGGCACCTGCGCTGATCATCGCTCACTCCACCGTATACGAACCTGTTCGCAAAGAAGTCAAAGGGTATGTCGTCGATCCGCTCGGCAAACACCACTTCGAAAACGTCTCAATGGAGTGATCGCTTACTGAATAACCCGGGAGCTGCGTTGTGTGGTGCTCGCAATCTTCGCCTGCCTGAAGGTATGTCTTGATTGCTGTGCTCCTCCGCCTTGCTCGCGGGCCATTCAGTACAGCCTTGATTCTCAAGAAAGAAATGTGAGCCACAATAAGCCCGGCGAGCTACGGTTCGCCGGGCATTTTATACAGAGAGTACGGGATATGTTGCAGTTCATACTCCGACGTCTGGGGTTAGTTATCCCAACGTTTATCGGCATTACTTTGCTGACTTTTGCCTTCGTACACATGATACCAGGCGACCCGGTCACCATCATGGCAGGCGAACGCGGTGTTTCCCCCGAACGTCACGCCCAGCTGATGGCAGATATGGGGCTCGACAAGCCTCTTTACCAACAATATTTCCACTACGTGAACGGTGTGCTGCATGGCGACCTGGGCACGTCCTTAAAAAGCCGCACCCCTGTCTGGCAGGAATTCGTACCGCGCTTCAAAGCGACACTGGAACTGGGCATCTGCGCGATGATCTTCGCGATCATTGTCGGTATTCCGGTGGGTGTGCTGGCGGCGGTAAAACGGGGATCGATATTCGACCACACGGCTGTGGGGATCTCGCTGACCGGCTATTCGATGCCGATATTCTGGTGGGGGATCATGCTGGTGATGCTGGTCTCGGTGCAGCTTAATCTGACGCCCGTATCGGGGCGAATAAGCGATACCGTCTTCCTGGATGACAGCCTGCCGCTGACCGGCTTTATGCTGATCGACACGCTGTTCTGGGGCGAACCGGGTGATTTCGTGGATGCCGTGATGCACATGATTTTACCGGCCATCGTACTGGGCACCATTCCGCTGGCGGTGATTGTGCGTATGACCCGTTCTTCCATGCTGGAAGTGCTGGGCGAAGACTACATCCGTACCGCGCGCGCCAAAGGCGTCAGCCGTATGCGGGTGATCGTCATCCACGCGCTGCGCAATGCGCTGTTGCCGGTGGTGACCATCATTGGTTTGCAGGTTGGTACGCTGCTCGGCGGCGCTATTCTGACGGAAACCATCTTCTCCTGGCCGGGACTCGGCCGGTGGCTGATCGACGCACTCCAGCGCCGCGACTATCCGGTCGTGCAGGGCGGGGTGTTGCTGGTCGCTACTCTGATCATCGTGGTTAACCTGCTGGTAGATGTGCTCTACGGCGTGGTCAACCCGCGTATTCGCCACAAGAAATAAGGGGCGCACAATGTCTCAAACCACTGAGCCGGTCGCTAACGAGTTAGTGACGGCTGCGCCAGTGCCGATGCCGCCTTTGCGCGAATTCTGGCATTACTTCAAGCGTAACAAAGGGGCCGTTGTCGGCCTGGCTTACATCATTATCATGCTGGTCATTGCGATTGGTGCGAACGTGATTGCACCACATCTGCCTGCCGAACAGTTCCGTGACGCGCTGTTGCGCCCGCCTGTCTGGATGGAAGGCGGGAGCTGGAAATTCCTGCTGGGCACCGACGACGTCGGCCGCGATATTCTGTCGCGTCTGATGTACGGCGCGCGTTTATCGCTGCTGGTCGGTTGCCTGGTCGTCGTACTTTCACTGATCCTCGGCGTGGTGTTCGGTCTGTTTGCCGGTTACTACGGCGGTGTGGTTGACGCCATCATCATGCGTGTGGTCGATATCATGCTGGCCCTGCCAAGCCTGTTGCTGGCCCTGGTGCTGGTGGCAATTTTTGGTCCATCGATTGTTAACGCCTCGCTGGCGCTGACCTTCGTCGCCTTACCGCACTATGTCCGCTTAACCCGCGCTGCGGTGCTGGTGGAAGTGAACCGCGACTACGTCACCGCGTCGCGCGTGGCCGGTGCCGGTTCTGCCCGTCAGATGTTCATCAATATTTTACCTAACTGCTTAGCGCCGCTGATCGTTCAGGCATCGCTTGGCTTCTCCAACGCCATCCTTGATATGGCAGCGTTGGGCTTCCTCGGTATGGGCGCACAGCCGCCAACGCCGGAGTGGGGCACCATGCTGTCGGACGTCTTACAGTTTGCTCAAAGTGCCTGGTGGGTCGTGACCTTCCCCGGCGTGATCATTCTGCTGACGGTGCTGGCATTTAACCTGATGGGTGATGGCCTGCGTGATGCCCTCGACCCTAAACTTAAGCAGTAAGGGGTTGGAGATGGAAACAACATTAACGAATGATGTTCAGGTCGGCAAAACGTTGCTGACCGTGGATAAACTCTCCGTTCACTTTGGTGACGAAGGGACGCCGTTCCGCGCCGTAGACCGTATCAGTTACAGCGTGAAACAGGGCGAAGTGGTCGGGATTGTCGGTGAATCCGGCTCCGGTAAATCGGTCAGTTCACTGGCGCTGATGGGGCTGATCGACTTCCCCGGTAAAGTGATGGCTGAAAAACTCGAGTTTGGTGGCCGTAATCTGCAGGGCATCAGCGAAAAAGAACGCCGCCAGATTGTCGGTGCCGAAGTCGCGATGATTTTCCAGGATCCGATGACCAGCCTGAACCCGTGTTACACCGTCGGTTTCCAGATTATGGAAGCCATCAAGGTGCATCAGGGCGGCAACAAAAAGACCCGTCGTCAGCGCACCATCGATTTGCTGAATCTGGTGGGTATTCCGGATCCGGCTTCGCGTCTCGATGTCTATCCGCATCAGCTTTCCGGCGGGATGAGTCAGCGCGTGATGATCGCAATGGCGATTGCCTGTCGCCCGAAATTACTGATCGCCGATGAGCCAACCACCGCGCTCGACGTGACCATTCAGGCGCAGATTATTGAACTGCTGCTCGATCTGCAACAACGCGAAAACATGGCGCTGATGCTGATCACCCATGACCTGGCACTGGTGGCCGAAGCCGCGCAGCACATTATTGTGATGTATGCCGGACAGGTAGTGGAATCGGCAAAAGCCACGGAAATCTTCCGTGCGCCACGCCATCCGTATACGCAGGCGCTGCTGCGCTCACTGCCGGAATTCGCCGCAGATAAAGCGCGTCTGCAATCTTTGCCGGGTGTGGTGCCGGGTAAATATGACCGTCCTAACGGCTGTCTGCTGAATCCGCGTTGCCCGTATGCAACCGATCTTTGCCGTAAAGAAGAACCTGCGCTGCGTGACCTCGCGAACGGGCGTCAGTCGAAGTGCCATTATCCGCTGGATGATGCCGGGAGACCTACTTATGAGTCCTGATAACACCCAACCGCAGCCGCTGTTGCACGCGATTGACCTGAAAAAACATTACCCGGTGAAGAAGGGCATCTTCGGCCAGGAACGCACGGTGAAAGCGCTCGACGGCGTGTCGTTTACCCTCGAACGCGGTAAAACGCTGGCGGTGGTGGGGGAGTCCGGTTGTGGTAAATCCACGCTGGGCCGCCTGCTGACCATGATTGAAGTGCCGACCGGCGGTGAGCTGTATTACCGTGGTCAGGATTTGCTGAAACCTGACGCAACCGCTGAAAAGCTGCGCCGTCAGAAGATCCAAATCGTGTTCCAGAATCCTTACGGATCGCTCAACCCGCGTAAGAAAGTCGGGCAGATCCTCGAAGAGCCCTTGCTGATCAACACCAAACTTAGCCGCGAAGAACGTCGCGAAAAAGCCCTGGCGATGATGGCGAAAGTCGGCCTGAAAACCGAGCATTACGACCGCTATCCGCACATGTTCTCCGGCGGCCAGCGTCAGCGTATTGCTATCGCCCGTGGTCTGATGCTGGATCCGGACGTGGTGATCGCCGATGAACCGGTTTCCGCACTGGACGTTTCCGTGCGTGCGCAGGTACTGAACCTGATGATGGATTTGCAGCAGGATTTAGGGCTGTCGTACGTCTTCATCTCCCACGACTTGTCCGTGGTGGAACACATCGCTGACGAAGTGATGGTGATGTATCTGGGACGCTGCGTGGAGAAGGGGCCGAAAGACGCCATCTTTAGCAATCCGCGCCATCCATACACGCAGGCGCTGTTGTCCGCGACGCCGCGTCTGAACCCGGACGAACGCCGTGAGCGCATCAAACTGACCGGCGAGCTGCCAAGCCCGCTGAATCCGCCAGCCGGTTGCGCGTTCAACGCCCGCTGCCGCCGTGCGTTCGGCACCTGCAAACAGTTCCAGCCGCAGTTGAAACAGTACGGCGATCAGCTCGTCGCCTGCTTTGCCGTCGATCAGGATGAAACCGGTACGACGCAGACGGTCGCCGTAAATCAGTAATCCCCCGCCGTTATAACGAAGCCCGCGAAAGCGGGCTTTTTTCTGGGTAATATTTAGTCAGAAGCAAATCTGATAAGGCGCCTATAATCGCCATTGTCGGCTTCTCTCAGAGCGAGAATGTATTCAGCGCGATGTGCATCTGGTGAAACGAGTTCGCCTGCTGATATCCCCCAGGGAAAGAACCCCCTTCCAAGCGCGCGACGAAGCACGTCGCAAAATATCCGGGAATGCCTTCCATTCCCATTGGGAAAAGGGTGGATCCATACAATGTCTCTGTGAAGTCTCAGGCAGATTTCATCGGGTGGGTAAGTTTCGTTTTCAATCCAGAAAATTACATTATCGAGAGTATCTCTGACACGCATTGAGATCATATAAGGCGGCGTATTCCCGATGTTTACTTCTCTGCGTCTGAGTTGCCCCGCCCATTCCCACGTTTTATTGAACATGTTGCGGTGTAATCGAAGACAGAAATCGACAGTTAAGATCTCTGTGTAAATCAGCTTCTGACGGCTGAGATGCGCTAATGCCTGCTGTATGTTCGTTTTTTCAAATTGATTCAGGTCTTCCCGGGTAAAGATGTAGTCGGGAATTAAACCGGCCAGATCGTCAGGGCTAAGTTCCGTTGCCCCTTCAGGAAGGCCATTATTGATGGTTTCGCTCATTTTTCATCCCAGAAATCCCGAGGCCATTTTTGTAATAGGTCGCTTTTAAGCTTGTCTTGTGTCGATTCTTGGAACGCTGATGATGTGGATTGCTGTTCCAGTGACATATGAATTTCAGTGTACTGATTAAGGAATTTCGCTTTTTTCCCGGCCTGCTGCTCTCTTAGTTCTTGCAGCGTTCGCCCTTGCTTTGGCTGCAAAAAGTATACAAGCTCACAATCCAAGCCCTCAGCGATTTTTTCCAGTGTATTCAGCGTTAGCGACCCTTCAATTTCACCTTTTTCTATCAGCGAAATGCGCGACTGACTTAAACCACATCGTTCGGCAAGGGAGCGGGTGCTCATACCCAGCGCGCTTCTGAGAAGTTGTATCCATCCTTTTTTTGGGCGCTTGGCTTTGCGTCGAGGTTTCATTTCATTGAGAAGGTTGTCTACCTGTTTGATTTTTAATTCTTTATCCCACATAGAGAAACCTTTTAATTGCATATTTACAATAGATTTATTGATTTTCAATATTAAATATACAATCAAATTTGGATAAATCAATTGTATATATACAATCATTTTAGAATTAATCGATTGTATATATGCAATCGATTACAACAAAAAAGGCCAGTCAGCATCCACTGACTGGCCTTACTATTTCAGAGTACGCTTACCCTTTATGACTTGCCCACCAGCTCAGCAGTTGCAGGGTGGAAGAGTAGTAATCGTCTTTCGGTGCCAGGTTCGGGCTGATGGCGCCAGCGTTGGCCATGGTGAAATCGCGCACGGCTAATAATCCCGGTGACATGTTGTAGCCCGCTTTGGTGCCGGTCATGACATCAATCCAGGCGGGTGTGGCGTCGCGTGGGGATTTTTGCCACCACAGAATAAACGGTGCCAGTTGCGGGCTGCCGGGATGCGCCCAGCCGAGATACAGCGGGATACGCACGGCATCGTAACTGAAACGCGTTGGCCAGCGGCTGGCCGGTTTCAGGGTGCCATCGGCCTGCATATCCACCCAGTCCGTCGGTAAGCGGAAATCGCCAAACGCCATTTTACTGAGCATCGCGGTGCTGCTTTCATCCAGATCTTTCCAGACTTTCAAATGGCTGTGCGCATAAAATGCCTGCCAGGCAGGGAAGATGAAATAGGACGGATTGACGGTCACGTTGCTGGTCTGATTGAAACCCTTCACGCCCGGCAGCATCACTTTGTAACCGGCGTAATCAATCACATTGTATTTGATCAGCGCCGTCTGCAATTTTTCAGAGGCTTTGGTGTAACGGCTGTCGTTCCACTTATCACCCGCCAGCAACAGCGCCCAGGCCATCAGCGTATCGCCATCAGAGGCGTTGTTGATATCTGCCACATGCGGAGTGCTGTTCGGGTCATACCGCCATGAATACAGGCCGATATCTTTGCGATAGAGCGTCGTGTTTGCCCACTGCCACAGCTTGTCGAACGTCGCCTGATCGTCATTGAACACCGCGAGCAGCATACTGAAACCCTGACCTTCGGTGTGACTGACGTTTTTATTGGCGGTATCAATGATTCGTCCATCTGGCATCAGAAAGCGACTTTTATACGCAGACCAGCCAGCATCCTGAGCCATTACAGCGGAACTGAAAAACGCGAAAATAAGGCCGAACCACAGCACCAGGCTGTAGCGCCGAAATAACGACATAGAGATTCCTTACAAACCATTTTGATAACGGAAAACGAATGCGCCTTCCGGTGTGCTTTCCTGCCAGCGCAGCGGAACATAGGGTTGCCCGCCTTGTGATAACAACCACTCAGCATACAGCCCTTCAAACAGGGCGATGAGCGCAATAGGCCACAACGCATCATCCTGCCCTTGCGGTGATGCCGGCCAGGCAATGTGCACCAGCGCCAGTTGTTGCGAAGTCGCTTCCAGCTTCACGACACCCCAGTCAAAACGGCTGAGAATATGATTGATATTGTCTTCCAGTTCGCCAAGGGTCGCAGAGGCGGGAAGCGGATGCTGGCGTGCCAGGTTATTGCCCATCAGGGTCAGAAAGCGGCGGCCATCTTCGTCATCGGCGGACGCCAGAATACCTGAAAATAGCACCTGTACCAGGCTTTGCCAGCCGGGTGTGGTGTGGCGCTGGCGGTAATATTCCTGCGCGACCTGGGTATAGTTATGTTCTTGCATGGTTTTATTTCACCGCGATTAATTTTGGCCCATCAGATAACGGAAGTAGACCTGCGCTTTACTTTCGTTGTAATCGCCGAAAGTATCGTAGCCAACCTGTCCGCCAATCTGCATGCTTTTGTTCAGATGATAGTTGCCGCCGACGCCCGCATTCCAGCCGATGCCATTTTGCGTTTTACCGCTGTAATAAGCTTCTGTGCCGTAGCCCTCAGCCACCAGATCTTCCAGTTGTTTCTGCAGGTCCGGGTTATTCGGGAAGTAGGCGCTCTTATCCTGCGAATAAGACTGATAGCCCACCGCGCCGGACAGTTTCAGATCCCAGTCGTCATATTTCTGGGTGTATTCCACCGGGAAGGAGACGCTGACATAGTTTTGCGGGCTGAAGTAACCGCCCTGACCGAAGCTGTAATAGCTGAGGTTTTTGTCGAAATCCATGTAACCGACGTTGATGCCGGTTTTCAGTTCACGATCGTCATAACGGAACGGACGTACATACAGACCGGCATTGGCGTTCACCGATTTGTTGCTCTTCACGTTGTTACCCAGATAGCTGTAATAACCCGCTTCGGCGTAAAAACCAGCGTCGCCATCGTCGTACGACAGATTGACGCTGCCGCCGTTTTTAGTGACCTGACCCCATTCCTTGCCGCTGTAATTATCTTTGGTGCCGACGTAGGACAGAATACTGTCAGTGACAGCACGACGCTCAGCTGTCACGCGCAGGGTTGTGAAGTCAGTCAGTTTCGGTGCCCATTGCACGCCACCGACCAGCGAGTTCAGATCCTGCCCGAGCGGCGTACTGCCGATATCGGCTTTATAGCTGTCACCGGTCAGCGCAGCGTTCACTTCTACGCCGGTTGCGCTTTGATTGCCTGCGGCTGGCGCTGCGTAAGTCGTTGGATCCGTACCCGTAATGGTGTTGTAGGCCACGCATTGATCGGAGGTTGCGTTAGCTGACGTACAGTTGGTGCTGGAATTCGCCGCTGCAGCCGCCTGCAATTTCGCAAAGGTGCTGTAGCTGGCGATATCCAGACCGGCCGCTGCGGCTGCGGCAGCCACATCTTTCTGCGCCGACTGTGCTGCAGCCAGTGCGCCCTGACCGAAGCGGGCATTTCCGGTACCGGACGGGCTGCCTGCGCTGAGAGAAACCGGCGTGACGCCAATACTCAGACGGGACGTATCAAACGGCACGAAGGCAAAGGTCATCGGTGCTTTGGCTTCGGTCAGCTGGCTGAGACCGCTTTCGCCGTCACGGCCACGGATCGACATATCACCCTGCGCCCAGGTCGCGGTCTTGCCCTGCAACTCGTCGAGCATGTCGTCGATCTGTTTTTCCGTGGCATTACGCTGTGTGACCGCTGTCGGTTCGGTCGTTGCCGCCGGAATATTTCCCGGCGTGGAAACCTGATCTGATACCTGCCACGGCAATACGGCACCGTAAGAAGATTGTGTCGCCGGTCGTGAGGCGGAGGTGCGTGTTGAGCGGTTGATGAACGGGTTGTCGCTGATCTGCAATCCGGCCACCTGCGCCTGACTGTCTGTGCCTTCCAGCCCGATCATCTTGCCCTTCGCAGAACGCAGTAACGCCAGCGCCTGCTGATGATCGCCCTGTGCTTCGGCGACGCGCGCTTCGAGTAACAGACGGTCCGGCGTACGCGGTCCGCGCAGGCCTTCCATCAGCGTTTTAGCACGCTGGTTATCGCCTTCGCCCAGCGCAACGTTAATCGCACCGACGCGTGCATCCTGTGTCGGTGTGTCGTTGCTCATCAGGTAGTTATAGACCTGACCGGCTTGCTTATTGAGTTTTCCGGACTGATACAGGCGCGCCATCGCCAGCATCAGGTCGCGGTTTTGCGGATCAGCCTGCAACGCGACGACCAGTTTGTCGTAGGCCGCTGCGTACTGACCCTGTTCGCGCAACTGGTCAGCCTGGGTGATCACGAAACCGTTACGCAGGCTCGCCAGCGCTGTCGGTGACGTGCCGGACTGGATTTGTGGATTTTGCAGGAAGGCTTGCGCCTCATTGCTCAGACCGGCCTGATTCAGCACGCTGACCTGATCGGCGTAATCCCCGGCATTGCCGGTGACGCCCTGACGCATATTCTGGCGAACCAGTTGCACCGCCAGCGGAAGCTGACCGGCCGCCGCCAGGTTTTTCGCCAGCGCGCCGACATCCGCAGGCGCGGCTGGTGGATTCTGTGCCAGCGCACGCAAGGTGTTAGACGCAGCGGCGGCATTGCCCTGTTGCAGATAGCTTTCGGCATCGGCCATTTGCGCATTGAAGTTGGCGCGCTGCGCCAGTTCACGCATCCCCTGATTCTGACTGCTGCGCGGAATACGCGAGAGCAGGGCGTTGGCGGTTGACCAGTTTTTGGTTTCTGACGCGAACAGGGCCGCGGCGTACAGATCGGCAGAAGAGGCACCCGGACGCGCAGACGGCGCCATGATTGACTGTGCCTGCGCGGTTTGCCCCTGCGATTGCAGGATGCGCGCCATATCCAGTTTCACCCAGACATTTGACGGCTGACGTTCCCGTGCCTGCTGAAGAATATTCAGTGCGCGCTGCGGATCGTTGTTCGCTACGGCCTGGGCGGCCTGACGGCGCATTGGCTCGATAACATCCGCCACGGTCGGCGGGTTCATTTTGGCCTGAATCCCGGCTGGCAGCGTTTTCAGCACCTGACTGGCTTCGGCGGTTTTGTTCTGCTGACGCAGCACGTAATACAACCCGGCGCGGGCATCGGCATTATCGCCCAGCGCGCTGTATTGTTGCTCAGCCCCGGCCAGATCGCCTTTGCGGCGCAGAATATCCGCACGCAACAGGCTGGCTGACTGACCTTTCTCACCACCGACCTGCGTCAGCGGAGTGACGGCAGCCAGTGCGGCGTCGTAACTGCCGGAGCCGGCGGCGTCTTTGGCTTTCGCCAGTTGGGCGTAAAACGCGGAATCCTGTGCCTGATTGCTCAACTGGGCGCTGTTCGGGCCGCCCTGTGCGGCAGCTTTGCTCAGATACTGTGACGCCTGCTCAAAGTTACCGCTGCGCTGCGCGATATAACCGAGACCGGCCAGTGCATCGGCGTCATTCGGGTTATCGGCCAGTACGCTTTCAAACTTAGCTTTCGCGCTGTTGACGTCGCCGCTGTTCAGTGCCGTGAAGCCCTGACCTTTCGCCGCGCCGCCGATGTTTTTCTGGAAGTAAGTCATCACGCCGGTGTCGTTCGGGTGACGCGCCTGATAGCCCTGATAAAAATCACGGTCAGCTTCCTGCGGCGTCATCCACAATAATGCCTGACGTAATGAGCGGTCGGCTTCGGTGCTGGAACCGGCCATCGTGCTCAGTAATTTTATACCGTCGCGGCGGGTGGATTCCTGATACGTCAGCACCTTACCCAGACCAAGGCGCGCCTGTGTGTCGTCAGGACGCGAGGCGACACGCTGTTGTAACCCGGCAATGGCCTGCGGCTGGAGCGACTTGTCGCCCGCCATCGTCAGATAGTATTCGGTCGCCAGGCTGTCGAGTGGCTGGTTGCCGTTAAAGATCGTGCGGTACGCCGAAAGCGCACCGCTGACGTTGCCCTGCGCGGCCATCTGGCGGGCAGAAGCCAGCTGAGCCGGCGGGATTGACTGCATAGCTTTGGCGCTGTTGAGCGATGTCAGACGCGGATCGTCCGGCGAGGCAGCGGCCAGTTTTTCGCGCCACTGACTGGCTGCGGTTTTATCGCCACTTTGCATGGAATACAGCGACATCAGGTACAGCGCTTGCGCATTGTCTGGCTCAACCAGCAGCACTTTCTGTAAGGCGTCTTTCGCCAGGTCGTCATGGGCGCGTTCATGCCAGTAAGCGGCCTGATCAAACAACGCCTTCATGGCAGGATTGGTGGTATCCGCTGCAAAGGTGGTGGCACTAAAACTCGCTACTCCGGCGATCCCTACCAGATAAATAGCCCTGATCACCGCCAGGGACAGTTTATGTTTCTTCATTTTCCAGCTCCGGTAATCGCCAGAGAGTCGCCGCCCGAAATCGGGGCGATCTTCATTGTTTTTGTTTTAAAGCCGATGCTTTTCATTTCTGACCCAGACGTTTGGCCGCGTGACGACGCAGGACAACGAACAGGCTCAGGCCAACCACCAGCGAAAGCAGGGTCGCAATCAACGACAGGATCACGATGTGTTTGCTGGCATACCAGAGCACCATCATGTACCACGGCATTTGCCCGGTCGGGAATTGCTGACCCACTGAGAAGCTGCGGATGCCATTTTCATCGGTAATAATCGCCAGATCGCCGCGCACGTTGGCGTTGATTTTGGGTGATTTCAAATCGTTATGGATTTTCAGCAACTGTTGATCGTCTGTACCGGTTGCCAGCACGACCACATGGTCGGCAGACCAGCGCGAACGGTAGCTGACGAAGCCACGCCATGCGCCGGTTGAGGACAGATAACGGTCTGCATCGACCGGCTGGCGGTACCAGTCACCGGTCAGCCAGGCGACAACGCGCTGCATTTCGGTCGGCGTTTTTACGCCCATTGAGCCACCGTTGATGCTGAAAGGAGAGTCCGCAAGTAACTGCTGGTTGAATGGCGTGTCGCCCAGCGTGGTGACGGCCAGAATATCGCGGTCAAACAGCGGGTTATTTTGTTCATCACCGTTCAGGCCGAAGGCCACCTGCACATGATTCACCGGCATGCCTGTGGCTTTACCGGCGCGTGAGGCCAGGTTCAGCAGGGTGTGGATTTCATCCGCCGTCGGCGTTTGCGGCAACAGCATCAGGGTGTCGGAGAAATCAGCCAGTTTGGAGTACGGATAAGACGCGCCGACGAAATACGACAGGTTCGGTAACTGGGCGAAGTGGTAGCTTCCGCTCAGATCGATGAAAGATTTTGGATCGATACGGCTCTTAATATTGTCGCTGGTCAGAATGCTGCACGGCGCATCTTTTTTCGGCTTGATGTCGAAATAGAATTGCAACTGGTTGTCGCCGTAAATCAGGTAGGGCGCGAGTTGCAGCGTGTAGCGTTCCTGACGGCTGTCACCGCCCAGGCGACGCCAGATATTTTCCACCAGACCCACTTTGTTGACGGTCAGGCTGCGCAGGAAGTTGCTGTTGATGGAGACGTTGAGTCTTGAACTGTCTTCATCAATCCAGTTTTCGGTGGGGAAACGGTAATCAATGCGCACCGGAATATTGTGTCCGTCCCACATGAACAGATCTGGCGCAGCGCGGAAGGCGACCTGAATGCCGTCGTGATAAATGCCGTTTGAAATCAGCGAATCTTGATCTTTACCCGCCAGTTCACCCAGCGTCACCGGCCGTGAGGTGTCAATCCAGCGCGGCGCGTCATACGGTTTGCTGGACGGAATGGTTTGCTGGGCCACATCCAGATGGTCGGTGTTGTTCGGCATCCCGCCACTGATCAGGCGATACGCAGCCTGACGCAGTTGGTTATCGTCATTACCGAGTACCAGCAGCAGCTTGTAAACCGGATTGATCGGGTTATCGATAATCTGAATCGATGCGCCGTTGCTCGCCGGCAACGTCAGTGAACCGATTTTATCCCCCGGCTTGCCGAACAGAATGCCATTCTGATCCGGCAAATCATTCAGGATGACCGGGAAATCGACGCTGCGATAATCGGACAACATGCCGAGATAAGAAGAGACCATCGCCGCAGCGCTGATATCGCCCGGTTTCATGGCAGCAGAGAAGCCCATGGTGATTTTGGACTCCTGCATCTGCAGGCCATCAAAGAACGGACGCGGGAAGTTACCCAGATTACGGCCAATATTCAGTTGCTGACCTTCCAGCCCGATGCTGGTGGTGGGCAAAATAGTGACCCAATATTTATCCGACTGATCTTTCTCGCAGGTCATGGTGTTGCTGTCATGCACGCGGAAGCTCAGGTTGTTGTTGGATACCACCATGGCTGCCGGAATATCGAGATCGTAAACATCGCCGCCGTTGCTGCTCTGATTCAGCGGCAGGTTACCCAGCGGCTGGCCGTTGAGCATCAGTTCGAGTGTGGTATCGCGGGCAATCAGCGCCGGAGAAATTTTCAGTGCCAGCGACAGGTGCGCGTTAGTCACCACTTCATCGGCAGGCAGGGTGAAAATGATACCGGACTGCAACTGGCCGCCGCTGAGCGTCAGCCCGTTTGGCTGGCCCATTTCGGCAACGGTGACGTTGCTGGTCACCGGCTGAACCAGCGGCATTACCGGCGCAGGGGCAGCGGAAGGATCGGCAGTTACATCAGGCATCGCCGGGCTGTTATTCACCGGCGTGGTATCCGTCTGTGGTGCATCTGCGGCCGGGGCTGGCGTTGTGTCACCGGCTGGCGCCGTTTCACCCGGCATCGGCATGACCGGCGGTAGCCATGACGGCGCGGCTGGCAGGCTGGTTGCCGGATCAACGGCTGGTGCCGGCGCGTCTTCCGCCTGTGACAACGGCAGACTGCTGAACGTCAGCAACAAACCGGTGGTGATTTTTCTGAACAGGGATGCGCCCCGTGCAGCCAATAAACGGCGCTTACTCATGAGGTTATAAGGTCGGTTCATGCTGCTTCACTCTTGCTGGTGGCGTCAGCGGGTTTATTTTTAGCACGGCGTTCCTTCCACGTGTTATAGAACAACTCGAACACGCAACGGATGATGCTTACCAGCGATCTGAACGGGTTATCCGGCGGGTATTCTTCGCCAATCCAGGCATCAGCACGGCATAAGACCACGCGAACCAGCTCGCGGCGTTTCGATAACGGCAGGTTTTCAAATTGCAGACGCAACCGCTCTTTGTCTCCGCTGATTTGTGTCACCGGGAAACTTTCCGCGCCGGAAGACAACTGAATTTCTACTTCTTCAATTTCTTCATCCAGATAGCGCACGTCCGGCGTCACCAGCTGCACGCCGCCCATCGACATATCGATAGTAGTGGTGCGCAGTGAAATACCATTGGCGTAATGAATAATCGCCGGGATGGCCACATCGATACGGATAGTTTTACGCACCTGACGGGTTTCTTTCGCTACTGCAATCGCTGCCAGCAAAATCAGCACACTGAAACTGCCCCACGCGATATTCAGCGCAATAACGTTTGGGTCGATGGCAAAGTAATTGTGGAAGATGGCGCGCACGATGCCGTAACCGATGCCGATAATCATCAGGATGGCGACAATCAGGTGAGGTTTGACGATGTTGAAGTCGAAGAAACCGACGTCCAGCAAACCGCCTTTATCCGTCACGTTAAACTTGCCGCGTTTTGGTGCGAACATCGTCACCAGCGTGGGCAGGATCAGGTGGAAGGCCATCACGGTCTCGTAAATCTCACCCCAGAAGGTGTAGCGGAAACGCCCGTTCATGCGGGAGTTGATGTACAGCGACATCACCAGGTGCGGCAGCGCGTAAGCAAAAATCAGGCTGGCGGACGAGGAAATAATGTTCAGGTTGAACAGCAGGAACGCCAGCGGTGCGGTCAGGAACACCACACGCGGCAGACCAAACTGGAAGTGCAGCATGGCGTTCAGGTAGCACAGGCGTTGCTGCCATTTCAGACCGCGGCCGAGCAGCGGATTATCCACCCGAAAAATTTGCGTCATGCCGCGCGCCCAGCGGGTACGCTGAATGACGTGCAGACCCAGACGTTCGGTCGCCAGACCGGCGGCCAGCGGGATATCCAGAAACGCGGTATTCCAGCCACGACGCTGCATTTTCAGCGCGGAGTGTGCATCTTCGGTAACCGTTTCAACCGCAAAACCCCCCACTTCTTCCAGGGCCACACGGCGGATAACCGCACAGGAGCCGCAGAAGAACGTCGCATTCCAGTTGTCGTTACCTTGCTGAACCGGGCCGTAGAACAGGGCACCTTCGTTGGGCATGGTGCGGCCCGCAGACAAGTTACGTTCAAACGGGTCAGGTGAATAGAAGTAGTGCGGTGTCTGGATCAGCGCCAGACGCGGGTCTTTCAGGAAGCTGCCGACCGTCGCCTGCAGGAACGCGCGGGTGGCCACGTGGTCACAGTCGAATACGCAAATCAGCTCGCCTTTGGTGAGTTTCATTGCATGGTTCAGGTTGCCGGCTTTGGCATGGGAGTTGTCGTTACGGGTGATATATCCCACGCCGGCGTCAGCGGAGAACACCGCAAATTCGTCCCGTTTACCGTCATCCAGAACATAAATTTTGATTTTGTCTTTCGGATAATCGATGCACTGCGCCGCCAGCACGGTGTCACGTACTACGTCGAGACTTTCGTTATAAGACGGAATATACACATCGACGGTTGGCCACAGCGTGGTGTCATCCGGCAAAGGTTCGATGGTGCGTTTTAATGGCCAGGTGGTTTGCAGATAACCCAGCAACAAAATTAGCCAGACATACAGTTCGGCAAGGAATAAGCCGATCCCTAAAATAGCTTCTATTGTTGAATTAAAATGCAGCGTTTCCGTCGCGCGCCAGTAAATATAACGCGTCGACATCATGACGGACATGATGACCATCACCACGCTAATCCGTCGGCTTTTACTGATGCCAAGCAGGAATAACAGACCGATGCTGATCAGGCCAAAAATGTACTGCTTCTGGCTGTCCATCGGGGTAATGATGATGACTGCTGCCACCGGCAGCAGCAGAAGTACAAGAAGAGAAAACAGGAATTTATTCATCGCTTTTGGGGTCGCTGTTAACAGTGATAGCTAATAACTGCCAGATTTAGGCGCGGCGTGTAATTCACCATCACCGACTTTAATCCCTAAAATGGCGGCGACTTTTTTGCTGATCAGTTCAATATCAAATGCCGAAGCCGATACCGGACTGAAATCAATAATAGAGCGCTGCGAGGCATTGGCCTCTGGCACACATTCATCCCTGTGGATTGTGCCTAATAATCTTTCATTTAAACGCTGTTCGAAAAATTGGGTGACGTCGCGGCTTAATGTCCGGCGGGTGTCACTTTGGTTAACAACATAATATTCACCCAACTTGTTATTCAAAGGGGTGCCAATTAATTTGTTTTTTTCCATTAAGGGTAATAAAGATAATGATGCGGTGTCGGCCAGCATTACCACCACATGTAAATCAGCAATGGCCTGAACGGCTTTTAATGCCGGACTCGGGCCGGGAGGGAAATCCGCGATAATAATTAATCCCGGATAATTCAGGACGGTATTTAATCCGCGCTGTAAAAAATGCGGATCGCTGGCAAGCTGATGTTCGAATTCCAGCCGCTGATCTTCCGTCACTTCGCCATAAGGTAAGACAAACGTATTGGAACCCGCTTTCAGGATGAACTGGCTCCAGTCGGATTCATTACCCGAACCGGCGACAAAACCGCGGGTATCGGCAATAGGCACACCGAAATGAAGGCGAAGGGCGTTCTGCACATCAAAATCGATGACCAGCACTTTACTGCCACTGCGGGCAAGCGAATAGGCCAGGTTGGAGGCCACCGTGGTTTTTCCTACCCCACCTTTCGGTGAACAAACGCAAACTAACGGCATGAGGCAATCATCTCTAACAGGGGTTGAAGCGGTGTGTCGCGATGTAAATAAGCGCTGGCAGGCTGCGGCGCTCGCTGTTTAAACATTTGTTTAAAGCGCTGGTTAACCTCAGCAGACGCCGGGGATGCGGGCACCACTGGCGCTGGATTTTGTACCGGCGGCTGGTGGTAAACCGGCGCGGCGGGGTGTTGTTCTGGCTGAGGCGTCTGAACCGGCGCAGGTGCAGGCTTTGAAGGCGCTTCGGGCATTGCTTTACGCAATGAATCGAGTAAACCTGAGCCGCTGTCAGGAATGACTGACTGGGCGTGCAATGTCGGTGCTGTGTGAACAGGCTGATGTTGCGCGGGCTGCACGGACACGGGGGCTGGCTGAACGGGTGCGGACGGCAGCGTTTCGCGCAGGGCATCAAGCAGACCAAAACCGGCTGGCGGAGGAGTAACCTCCGAAGACATCGGCGTGGCTGGTGTGTGCATAACAGGCTGTGCGGCAGAAGCATGCGGTTTCTGCTGCTCATTGACAGACTGAGAAGCAGAAAGCGAAAACTCGTCCGCAGAAATGGATTGTGGCGTTGGCTGCGTGGTACGGCCGTTATCAAGTGGACCGGCAGGCTCTTCGCTGGCTGAGACTTGTTTAATCAACGTCCACTGATTCATTGAACCTGTTATGGATTCTCCCGTTGATTTTTCATTAAGCTCTTTATAATCAAGATTTTCCAACTTCGTCTTATCCATAAAACGTTTAATGTCATCATATTTATTCATAAATCCCGCCCGATAGGATTATATATTTCGGTGTTTTCTGGACGTCAAAACGACTGTGATTGGCCGTTAACAAAGAGTGTAAAAAGATGAATATTTTTAAAGTTTTATGTGGGAATAGGACTCGTCTTAATATATCAGTTCTTTTACAGCATAGAGCAGTTTTTACAAAAAATAGGATTAACCCGCATAAAAAACAACACGGGCATAACTGGCTGGCGCAAAAGGTTTTTGATGTTGTTTTGCGATGCGTTTTTGTTAAATTAGTATAATGTTTGGTTTTTTATGTGATGAATAGCACATAATATTCATCAGGTGCGCCGGGCTCAGGATGTTCTTATGCTGTGAATTATTCGATTAACCTGAGTAATGTATGTTTTCTCTAAGTTGAACAACATAAAGAATATTCATTGTAGGTGTGTACCGGCAAACATGTTGTTTTTTATAGCCAAAACTTCGTCTTTAACCTCGAAATAACACGTTATAAGGTATACTGCGCACAAGTACCGTTTATGCCCGGATGGGCGCGGAAAATCATGTCGGTGGTTGATGGAGAATTAAGTTGCGGGTCAGGCGTTCATTAACGATTAAACAGATGGCGGCCGTGTCGAGCATTGCGGCCATCACCATTTGTATTTTTATCGTCATCCAGCTGTTCCACTTTGTACAGCAACGGAGGGACGATTACGCCCAGCAACTTGAGAATATTGCGCATTCTGTTCGGGTTCCGCTCTCGCAAGCCGTGCTGGATGTTGATCTGGAAGAAACGCAGGACATTCTGAATACGCTGCAACCGGTGGGCATTCTGAGCCGTGCCGACGTCGTGTTACCCAATCAGATCGCCGCACTGCATACGCATTTCCCACCAGGCCGCCCGGTGCCGCAATGGGTGACCCGCGGTTTCAATCTGCCGGTGACGATCTCCGTACCTCTCTATTCTGCGGCTGCCAGCCCTAAAGCCCCCAAACCCCTGGCTTATCTGGTCCTTCAGGCTGATTCCTACCGCATGTATCAGTTCATCATCAGCGCGCTCTCGACCATGCTGACGACATATCTGTTGCTGGCGCTGATCCTGACCATTTCCGTGAGCTGGGTTATCAACCGTTTGATCGTGAAACCGCTTCGCGCGATTGCCAGCGATCTGGAATCCCTGCCGGAAAGCGAGGTGCCAGGCCATCAGCTAACCCTGCCGCAACGCCACGAAGACGATGAGATCGGCATGCTGGTGCGCAGCTACAACCGCAATCAGCAACAGCGGGAGAAGCCGCAATGCACTGCCCGTGAAGGACTGCTGCCTTCTCAAACCATGCTGAATAATGAAGAACAGTTTATGCAGCATCTGGAACACCGCCTGCATTGCGCTGAACCGCAAAAAAGTTTCCACCTGCTGTTAATCGGCATTGAAAGCCTGCGCGATGACGGCCATGTGGATTGCCCGCTGATCTCTTCCATCATGAATGTGTTGCCTGAGAACTGCCTGCTGGCGCGCCTGAGTTATAACGAATTTGCTCTGCTGGCGGCGGATATTCCGCGGCCCTTTATGGCGATGCGTCTGGCGCGGCAAATCATGGAGCGCATCAATGCGCCGCAGGAAAGTCATGCTGGCAATATGTCTCTGCATCCGACCGGCAGCATCGGCATCGTGCAATACACCGGCGAATTCCCGGTGAGTGCGCAGCAACTGATGGTGAATGGTCGTGCGGCCAGAGTCTCGGCCTATCAGCAGGGGAAAAACCAAATCCTGTTCTTCGAGCCGGAACTGACCGAAAAAATTCAGAAACGCTTACTGCAGGAAAACGAAATCCTGCATGCGATGGAACAGAATGATTTCACGCTGTTTATCCAGCCGCAGGTGAATATGGCAACCGACACGGTGGTCGGGGCGGAAGCCCTGCTGCGTCGTAAAATGGCCGATGGAAGTTACGGCCTGGAAAGCGATTTTATTGTGCTGGCCGAAGAAATCGGCGTCATGAGTCAGCTGGGTTACAAAATTCTTGAGCTGGGCTGTCAGATCCTGGCGGACTGGCAGCAACGAGGCATTCCCCTGCCGCTGTCAGTCAATCTCTCCGGCGCGCAGGTACAGCAGCGTAACTTCCTGCCGGAACTGCGCAGCCTGCTGAGCCGTTACAAAATTAATCCGGGACAACTGGTGCTGGAAATCACGGAAACGGCCCGCATTGATGATCTCGATCGCGCGCTGCTGTTGCTCAGCGAACTTCGCGCCGTGGGTGTTTCCATCGAGCTTGATGATTTTGGTCTGGGTTACTCCGGGCTGGAATACCTCAACCGGCTGCGCACATTGCCTATTGATGTCATCAAAATTGACCGCAGCTTCGTCAGCGTGCTGCCGCAGGATGAAGTGATGGTGAATATTGTGGCCTCGATTGGTCGCGCCATGAATATTCAGCTGGTGGCCGAAGGCGTTGAAACTGAGGAACAACGTCAGTGGCTGCTTAAGGAAAATATTCAGCTGGGACAAGGCTATTTATTTTCCGCGCCGCTTTCCAAAACTGACTTCGAACGGAAATTCTGCCAGCCTTCCTGACCTGTACCACGGACAGGAAAACCTCTTCTTGTCCGGCATTTCCCCCTTCTGACGCTTTTTTTACTTACATTACTTCCTGCTGAATCCTTTCCGCTCCGGTTTTTCATGACTCGTGATTGCGGAGGGAAACGAAATATTTCCATCATGTTGTGCTTGTGTTATTTACCTGCTGCCACTCATTACCTTTGACCTTACAAAAAATAGAAGTCGGCGCAATCACTTCAGGATGGGTATTCATGAAAAAATCACTCTTCAGAAGCCTGTATTTTCAGGTGCTTTTGGCTATTACCGTCGGTGTTCTTCTGGGGCATTTCTACCCTGAGATTGGCGCTCAAATGAAACCACTTGGTGATGGTTTTGTTAAATTAATCAAGATGATCATCGCGCCGGTGATCTTCTGTACTGTCGTCACCGGTATTGCGGGTATGGAAAGCATGAAAGCGGTCGGCCGCACCGGTGCGATTGCGCTGCTGTACTTTGAAATTGTCAGTACACTGGCGCTGATCATCGGGCTGGTGATCGTCAATATTGTACAGCCGGGAGCCGGGATGAACGTGGATCCTGCCGCGCTGGATGCCAAAGCGGTAGCGGTTTACGCCGAGCAGGCGCAAAGCCAGGGCATCATTCCGTTCCTTCTGGACGTGATCCCCTCCAGCGTGATTGGGGCATTCGCCAGCGGGAACATTCTTCAGGTGCTGCTATTTGCTGTGTTGTTTGGCTTTGCGTTGCACCGTCTGGGCCACAAAGGCCAGCTGATTTTCAATGTGATCGAAAGCTTCTCTCAGGTCATTTTCGGCATCATCAATATGATCATGCGCCTCGCACCGATTGGCGCATTTGGGGCCATGGCGTTTACCATCGGCAAATACGGCGTCGGTTCGCTGGTGCAACTGGGACAACTGATCCTGTGCTTCTACCTGACCTGTATTTTGTTCGTGGTGGTGGTGCTCGGGCTTATCGCGCGCTTCACCGGTTTCAGCATCTTCAAGTTTGTGAATTACATTAAAGAAGAGCTGCTGATCGTGCTGGGCACGTCATCTTCTGAATCAGCGCTGCCGCGCATGCTGGATAAAATGGAGCGTCTGGGTTGTAAGAAATCGGTGGTCGGGCTGGTCATTCCGACCGGCTATTCCTTCAATCTGGACGGCACCTCGATTTATCTGACGATGGCAGCAGTCTTCATCGCGCAGGCGACCAATACCCATATGGATATCTGGCATCAGATCACCCTGATTGTGGTGCTGCTGTTGTCTTCAAAAGGGGCGGCAGGCGTAACGGGCAGCGGATTCATCGTGCTGGCGGCAACGTTGTCTGCTGTGGGCCATTTACCGGTTGCAGGACTGGCACTGATTCTGGGCATTGACCGTTTCATGTCCGAAGCGCGTGCGCTGACCAATCTGGTGGGTAACGGCGTCGCCACCATCGTGGTCGCAAAATGGTGTGATCAGCTGGACGAAGGGCAGTTAAAAGCGACCTTAAACGGCCAGAAAGGTCTGACAGAAGCTGAAAAGTCCGCCTGAAATTTCTGAAAAATGGTGGCTGAATGGATGAAAATATTGAGAAAGGTTTCTAAAAACGCATTTATTTAGCCCCAAACCCACCTAATATCCACCGGTTACTTGATGCAACCGGTGGATTATCTTCATAATATGTCCCTCAAATGCCTCATCTGGCGTTCGTTCCCATAATATTTTTGCGGGCTGCGTGACATTGCGAAAAATGCGCGGTCTAACGAAGGGCTGTATTTTCCGTCCTTAAACTTACGCATTCAATTCCTGTGGGCCAGTCGACCGACACCGGCAGGACAGCATATTGAAAATTGGATTGTCATTACGTAGGGGTTCACATGCAGGGCACCAAAATCCGTTTACTCATTGGTGGATTGCTGCTGGCAGCAGCCGCAAGTCATGTGCAAGCTGAAGCATTACAACCAGATCCGGCCTGGCAGCAGGGGAAACTGGACAATGGATTTACCTGGCAGTTGCTGACCACGCCGCAACGCCCGAGCGATCGCATTGAATTACGCCTGGTGGTTCGCACCGGCTCGCTGGCGGAATCAGCCCAGCAAACGGGCTATGCCCATTTCCTTCCCCGCCTTGCGCTGATGCACAGCGAAGGCTTCAGCACGGCTCAGCTCCAGTCTCTGTGGCAGCAAAGTATCAATCCGCAGCGGCCCTTGCCGCCAGCGGTCAGTTCTTATGATTTCACGATGTACAACCTGAGCCTGCCCAATAACCGTCCTGAGCTTCTGAAAGATGCTCTGAACTGGCTGGCAAATACGGCGGGCAAAGTGTCTGTCACCCCGGCGCTGGTGAGTGCAGCCCGTCAGGAATCTCAGGATCCGGTAGGTTCTCTGCCTCAAAATACGCAGGATGCCTGGTGGCGTGCGCGGATGGCCGGTTCGACGCTGGTTGGTCACAATCCAAACCATTTACCGACCAAACCTGTCAATATCGAGGCATTAATCAAATTTTATCATCAGTGGTATACGCCTGATGCGATGACGTTATTTGTCGTCGGTAATGTCGACAGTCGTGGCCTGAGTGAACAAATCAATCGCACGTTCTCGTCACTCAAAGGCAGCCGCCAGACGCCGCAGACGTTGCCCACGCTGTCTGAAGTGACGACAAAATCCATGACCGTCATGGATGAAAATCTGACTCAGGATCGTGTCTCATTAATGTGGGATAACGCCTGGCAGCCCATTCAGGATTCACAGGCACTTGCCGCATACTGGCGCAGTGATCTAGCCCGCGAAGCGTTGTTCTGGCATTTGCAGCAACAACTGAAAAGTGCGTTTGAAACCAAAAAAGACACCCCGGCACCTGGCCCGGGGCTGGGTTTCGACTGTAATGTGCAATATCAGCGCGCGCAGTGTGCAATCCGCATTGAAGCACCGCAGGCTAAGCTGACGGAGTTGTTTAAACGTTTGTCAGAAGAACTCCTGGCTGTTCGCGATAAAGGCATTTCTCTGGCTGAATTTGACGCACTGATTGCGCAGAAAAACGATCAGCTGAGCAAACTGTTCGCGACTTACGCCCGTACCGATACCGATGTGCTGATGAGCCAGCGTTTGCGTTCCCAGCAAAACGGTGTGGTAGATATCGCCCCAGAACAGTATCAGCAATTGCGTCAGCAGTTCCTTTCCACGCTGACCCTGCCGGTGCTGAATCAGGAACTGAAGCAACAGCTTTCCCGCGCTCCTGCGTTATTAGTGGCGCAGCCAAAAGGGGAACCTGAGGTGAATGCCGCAGAGCTGCGGGCGGTTTATGACAAGATAATGGCACCGGTGGAAACCGCGCCTGTGGTTGATGCCCCTGCGGGGGATGTGCCGGCGGCATCGGCGACGACTGCGCAATAAGTAGATCGTTGAGTAAGAATTCGGTCGGCTCCCTCCCCTGCGAAGGGGAGGGTTGGGGTGGGGTATTAAGGTCTAAATCAAAAAGTTTAAGTGTGCTTTAGCAAAGAGTTAGTCATTAAAACCCCCTCCCAGCCTCCCCCTTCGCAGGGGGAGGAGTAAAGAAAAACTCCCCTTATGCCCGCCCCGGCATAAACTCCATCGGAATGATCGCACCGCGATGCTGGATAACCGTACTCGCTGTTTCATGTCCACGCACTGCGGCTTCCACCGCGCTGCCACCGGTGAGCCTCACCGCCAGATAACCGGCGCTGAAGGAATCTCCTGCTGCCGTCGTATCAATGACTTTCTCTTTCGGCAATTTCACCGCAGGGACATCATGCAACTCGCCTTCAGCGCTGGAGACGATGCAACTGTCGGCTCCGCGTTTGACGACCACTTCGCTGACGCCCAGCGCATGGGTGCGCGCAATCACGTCGTCGTACGGCTTCTGGCCCCACAACATATCTTCGTCATCGAGGGTCAGAAAGGCGATGTCGGTGCAGGAAAGGATGGCGTTATACGCGGCCTGCGTCTGTTCTTTGCTGGCCCACAGCCGCGGACGGTAATTGTTATCGAAAATCACTTTGCCACCGCGTGAACGGCAGGCTTTCAGCAAGGTCATCAGACGGTCACGGCTTGCGTCGCTGAGGATCGCCAGACTGATACCGCTCAGATACAGATAATCAAATTCTGCCAGTTTCCGGCAAATCTCTTCGGATTGCGGACTGTCGAGCCAGTAGCGCGCGGCAGCATCATTGCGCCAGTAATAGAAGGTGCGCTCGCCGGTGCTGTCCGTTTCAATCACATACAAACCGGGTAACTTGTTTTCAAGGCGCTGGGTCAGATCCGTGTGAACCCCTTCCTGCTGCCAGGCCTGCAACATTTCATTGCTGAAACTGTCATTGCCGAGCGCGGTGACGTAATGCACGTTCAGCGCATCAGGGGAAACCTGGCGGGAGATATAAACAGACGTGTTCAGCGTGTCGCCACCAAAACCGCGGTGGAGCGCATCGCCTTTCTGAGATAATTCGATCATGCATTCGCCGATAACGGCAATGTTTTTGCTGGTCATGGTACCTGGCCTATGTCTGAAGCATTAAAACGAAAGGAAAGAAAAGACCGTCATTATTGCGCTCTAGTCTCTTCATAAGAATGCGGTCAGTCAAATAAATTAAAACAAGGTTTTATTTTTGTAGGCAGCAGGCAAAAAAACGAAGAAAAAACGAGGGGAAAAGTGGAAGCGTCAGCACTTCCACCTGAGGCAGTTACTTATTTTCCTGACGCAGTTCGGTCACCGGACGGCCACCCACTCCCCAGTTATCGGTGTCGACCTCGTCAATGACGACCACGGTCGTCGCCGGATTTTTGCCCAGCGTGTCCACCAGTAATTGTGTCACCCCGGCGATCAGCGCTTTCTTCTGTTCAGCTGTCGCGCCTTCGCGGGTGATTTTGATATTAACGTAAGGCATTTTTTTCTCCGGCTTGTGAATGAGGCGTCAATAAAATATTCAGTGCTTCCACTGTAGAGCCTGTGTAAAAGAACTTCCAGCCCGGCTTTTTGGCTGATTTAGGCGCACAGATTGTAAGGTTATATCGAGTGATTAAAGTTTCCCCGCGCAGCGCCGATAGATAACTCTACTAAAGAAAGCCAGGAAACCGGGCTACTTTGCCTCCATGAAACACAGTGTTCTGCGAACACACGCTGTTGACATGAATCACATTGTAGTCACGCGACACATGTTGCCGCATGTCCCCCTGATAATCTGATTCTTATTCATGACGGCAGAAAAATATGATAACTAAGATGATGTTAGGGCTGATTACGCCTTCTTTTACCGCCATAGAGCGCGTAAAAGCACAGTCTTACTGGCGTCAGTGTCAGAGAGTGTACCGTTTTCAGCCTATTTATCGCACCACAGGAAAGCTGTTGGGAATTGAATTGCTGACAGGGATTTTTCACCCTGCGAGCCCGCACAAATTCATTTCGCCGGAAGAATATTTTGTCGCGATCGCTGTGGGCAAACGTTTGCAAATCGTGCAGGAGCAGCTCGACCTGTTGCAGCGCTGGCAGCATCTGTTCATTGAAAACGAATTACTGGCGTCGATTAACGTAGATGGTCAGGTACTGGAAATGCTGCAATCTGATTCGGCGCTGCGCGCGCAAATCAGCGCGATGCCGTATGTCCGTTTTGAACTGGTTGAAAGCGCCGAAAATGCGCTGAGTATCCCGCTGTCGCAAATCGAGCAATCTGACCGGTTGTGGCTCGATGACTTTGGTCAGGGTATCGCTAACTTCTCTTCCTTCACCACCTGGCATTACGAATACATCAAAATCGCCCGCGATCTGTTTATTTTGCTTGGCCAGAGTGAAGAGGGGTCGCGGCTGTTTTACACGCTGGTGACGCTGATGAACCGCTATAGCAAAGGCGTGATTATTGAAGGCGTTGAAACGGCCTCTGAATGGGCGATGGTCTGCAATTCTGATGCGCTGGCGGCACAAGGCTATTATCTGGCGCGCCCCACCATTTTCGACAATCTGGATAATCTGCCCATACACTTCAAAGGATAATGGATCACGCCTGACCTGCTGAGGCAAACTCTCAAAGTTGCTGGTGACTCGTTGTGGTGTGATGCATTTTCATTTCACTGATTTAAAAAGCATTACCTTCCGACTTCCTGCCTGATATGCCCCCTTCACGAATGCCCCTTCCTGCAAGCTGTTGAGAATTCTACTATGGTTAAAACTTAGGATTGGTTAACTGTCTGAAAGGAACAGATTTATGACGCGCACAGGTAAAGTGATTTCCTGGGTTGTGGGTGTGATTATCATTGCGTTGATTGCTGTCGTGATTTTCATTGCGACATTCGACTGGAACCGCCTCAAACCGACCATCAATCAAAAAGTCAGCACCGAACTGAACCGCGCATTCGCGATCCGCGGTGATTTAGGCGTGGACTGGTCGCGTCAGAAAGACGAAGCGGGGTGGCGCGCGTGGGTGCCGTGGCCGCACATTCATGCTGAAGATATCGTGCTCGGTAACCCTTCCGATGTGCAAACCGGCGAAAAAGACGCGCAGATGGTGAAACTCGCCCGCGTTGACGCCAGCATTGCGCCACTCGCCTTACTGCATAAAGAAGTGCTGATCCCGCGCATCTGGCTGAAACAGCCTGATGCTTCATTGCTGCGTCTGGATAATGGCAAAAATAACTGGACGTTCAATCTCGCCAACAGCGATACGCAGGATCCGGCGCAGCCGCCGTCTGCCTGGTCATTCACGCTCAATGATATCGTGTTTGATCGCGGGCAAATTGACTATAAAGACGCGAAACTGAAAGCTGATTTCCGCGCCGTGATTGATCCGCTGGGCAAACCGCTGCCGTTCACGGAAGTGGTCGGTGATAAGAAAGATGCACCGAAAACCAAAACCCCGCCTTATGTGTTTGGCTGGAAAGTTGACGGTAAATACAACGGTGAATCGCTTTCCGGCAGCGGCAAAATCGGTGGCATGCTGGCGCTGAAAGACCCGGATGTGCTGTTCCCGTTACAGGCAGATGTCCGTTCCGGGAATACGCGGGTGGCCGTCGCGGGGACATTGCAGGATCCGATGAATCTCGGGGGGCTGGATTTACGTCTGAAATTCTCCGGCCAGACGCTGTCTGACTTGTATGGCCTGACCGGCGTGCTGCTGCCGCAAACGCCACCGTATTCCACCGACGGGCATTTATCGGCGACGTTGCATGATAAAGACGGCGCAATTTACCGTTATCAGAACTTTAACGGTGAAATCGGCGACAGCGATATTCACGGCTCACTGACTTATCAGGCCGTTAAACCGCGACCTAAACTGACCGGTGAGGTAGTTTCAAAACAGCTGCGCTTTGCTGATCTGGCTCCGCTGATTGGTGCCGATTCTAACCAGGACAAAGCCAAACGTGGTGAAACTACCCGGCAGCCTGCCGACAAAGTATTGCCGGTGGAGAAATTCGATACCAAAAGCTGGCGGGTAATGGACGCTGATGTGAAATTCAGCGCCAAACGTATCGAGCATGGTAAATCCCTGCCGCTGAGCGATTTGAGCACTCACCTGAAACTGACCGACGGCGAGATCCTGCTCGACCCGCTGCGTTTCGGTCTGGCTGGTGGTAATCTGAATTCCACCATCCGCCTCGAAGGTGACAAATCGCCGATGCAGGCGCGCGCCGATATCCATGCCCGTAAACTGAAGCTCAAACAATTGCTGCCAAACGTACAGTCAATGGAGCGCAGTCTGGGCGACCTGAACGGTGACGCCACGCTGACCGGCACCGGGAATTCGGTCGCAGCGCTGCTCGGTACCAGCAACGGTGATATGAAAATCCTTATTAACGATGGCGTGATCAGCCGTGGCCTGATGGAACTGGCGGGGCTGAATGTCGGTAATTACGTGGTGAGTAAACTGTTCGGCGATGATGAAGTGGCGATCAACTGCGCGGCCGCCAACGTCAATGTGAAGAACGGACTGGTCACGCCACGGCTGTTTGTGTTCGATACTGAGAATGCGGTGATTAACATTACCGGCAACACCAATATGGCAACCGAACGGCTGGATCTGTCGATCAACCCTGAAAGCAAGGGCGTGCGTATCCTGACCTTACGTTCACCGCTGTATGTTCGCGGCACCTATAAAAATCCGGATGCCGGCGTGAAACCAGGGCCGCTGATTGCCCGCGGTGCCGCAGCCGTCGCGCTTGGCGCTGTCGTTGCCCCGGCTGCCGCGCTGCTGGCGTTGATCTCTCCAAGTGATAATGAAGAAAACCAGTGCGGCCCGATCTTGCAGCAGATGAAACAGAAGTAATCGTGTTGGATTAACGCCTCCCCCTGCGAAGGGGAAGGCCGGAAGGGGGTTTTAAGGCTGAGGCATCGGATCCAGTACCGCACATTTGTGGTCCTGGATTTCTTCGGTGGAGGCGTTATTGAGTTTGAGTAAGTCACGCTCGCTGGCGAGCAGCAGGAAATCGCCGCCCGGCAGGCTGACCATCGCCATGCCGAAATGTCCCATCTTTTTATCGGCTTCAGGCACACCTTCGGCCAGAAGCCGGAAAGCGCCTTTCTCATTCAGCTCAGCCTGCGTCACTTTACGCGCCAGATAGGTGTGTCCGAGCAGCTTATCCGGCAGTTCCTGCCAGTTATATCCCATCTGCCCGCCATCTTTGCTCAGCGTGGTTTTTACCTGTGGCAAAAGACAGGAGATGTGGATGTGCAGCTGATTCTGCGACCGTCCGTATTGCGAGTTAATCGCCAGCGAGACATTGCTGTCATCAATCGGTTTACCGTATTTATCCGCCATAAAATGCCGCGCATTCCATGCCTGGCTGAAAAAGTTTGGCGTTGACGGTTCCAGCAACGCAGGGCTTTCCATACCGGTGATCCGCGCGGTCGGCATCAGCAAATATTGCAGCGGGCCGTTCAGATCTTTCAGCACCACAAAACCCTGTTGTTCATCGACCTGCGCGCAGGGCTCAGGTTTGCCCGTGCTTTGCTGATTCGGCACGCATTTTTTGCTGATGATGTTCCACAGAGCGTTGGGATTGGAGGTGTGTGGCCAGAAATACCAAAAGGCCGCAGTAATAAGGATAAGCAGGATCAGAACAGGCAGGATAAATCGACGCAAGCGCATAAGAGACCTTCGCAGAAGGCACCGTGCCGGGCGCAAACCGGGCACGGTATCCGGGTCAGTTACAATGACTGATGGGCGGTTTCTTTGGACAGCAGCAGCGCGATCAGCGTCAGCGTTGCCATTGAAGCCAGATAAACGCCCACATAGAACAACCCGTAATGGGTTGCCAGCCAGGTGGCGATGTACGGCGCGACAGATGCGCCCAGTATCGAAGACACATTATAGGAGAAGGACGCGCCGGTATAGCGAACTTCTGTCGGGAACAGCTCCGGCAGCAGCGCACCCATCGGACCGAAAGTCAGCCCCATCACCATGAAACCACACAGCAGGAATACCATCACCAGCGCCTGTGAACCGGCACCCAGAATGGTCGGGAAACACAGGGCGAAGACGATCATCAGCAGCGTAATACAAATCATGGTTTTGCGACGGCCAAACTTATCCGCCAGCTGACCGGCAACCGGCACCATCACGCCGAAACCGACCACGCCGATCATCAGCATCAGCAGGAATTCATTGCGCGGAATGCCCAGCCCGACCGGCTTTGCGGCAGTGCCGTAACCCAGTGAATACACGGTCATGATGTAGAACAGCGTGTAAGTCGCAACCATGATAAAGGTGCCGAGAATCGTCGCCTTTTTATATTTAGTGAACAGCGTGCCGATTGGCACTTTCACCTGTTTACCGGCTTTGGCAATTTTGGCAAATACCGGTGTTTCGTGCAGGGAAACGCGCACATACAGACCGACGATCACCAGTACCGCAGAAAGCAGGAACGGCACACGCCAGCCCCAGGAAATAAACTGTTCGTCGGTCAGCAGCCACGACAGCAGCAGGAACATGCCGTTCGCGAAGAAGAAGCCAATCGGTGCGCCAAGCTGCGGGAAAGAACCGTACAGGGCGCGTTTCTTCGCCGGTGCGTTCTCGGTGGCGAGCAGCGCCGCGCCACCCCATTCACCGCCCAGTCCCAGACCCTGACCAAAGCGTGCCAGCGCCAGCAGCATCGGTGCGAAAACGCCAATGGTTGCGTAGGTCGGCAGCAGGCCGATCACCACGGTAGACACGCCCATCGTCAGCAAAGAGGCCACCAGCGTGACTTTACGTCCGACGCGGTCGCCGAAGTGGCCGAACAGCGCGGAGCCGATCGGCCTGGCGACAAAGGCGATAGCAAAGGTCGCGAGAGACTGTAGCGTGGCCGCCGTCGGGTCACCCTGCGGGAAGAAAATGTGCGGGAAAACAATCACCGCAGCAGTGGCATAGATATAAAAGTCGAAGAATTCAATGGCCGTACCGATAAGCGATGCCACGATGACTTTGCTGCGGGAGTTCTGACTCACCAATTGCGCGTCAGCTTCTAATTCTGGAGTGATAGTGGCTTGCATAAGTGTTTCTTATTTGTAATGAGTGGGAGGGATCTAATGTAAATAAATGTATATCGAAAAGGCATCTTATGCAGAGCGCGGCGGTATTTCAACGCAGCGGAAGCCGCGAAAAAAGGCGTTTAAAGCCGGATCGGGGGATTATTTTATCAGGGCAGGATTTCGCCAGTCATAAGTTTGGCGAATGGGTAAAAGGCAGAGCAACTGACTGCAAAACCGCAAAATAAAAGTACGGCTCTCAGTCAGTTATTCTGGTTTTCACGGCGGTGCCATGCCTGACTTAGCATTATTCACTGCTTTTTAACTTCATCTTCAGCATTAACTGTGGATATATGCATTTCGTCTGGCACGATGAGGTTGTCCGGCGTGTATTCACTGTCGTTTTCCGTGGCATTTTTCGCGTGTTTGGCGGCTTTTTGCTTCGGATCCGGCATCGGCGGGTCATCTTTGTATTTCGCCGTCGCTATCCACGCGGCGACAAACAACGTCAGGCGGGCGAAGAAATAGAAGAAAGCCATCAGGCCGATCACTGAACCAAAGGCTGCGCCGGAAGGTGAGGTCGCCAGCTTCGGCAGTGTCATGGTCATCACGAATTTAATCACCTCAAAACCCATCGCCGCCAGCAACGTCCCGCGCAGCAGCGCTTTTTTGCGTGGTTTGTGGCGCGGCAACATCCAGAAAATCCACAGGAACAGCAAATAGTTAGCGGCAATGGAAATCACCAGCGTGATACTGGTCATCACCGGGCGGAGCCAGTCAATGCCACCCAGACCCAGCGCATCGACAATGGTTTTTTGCGCGGCACCGGCAATCGACGTCAGCGACAGCGTGATAATCAGCGCCAGCACCAGCCCGGTCAGGGAAATAAAATCGCGAATATAGCGGCGGTAAATTTTCTCCTGATCCTGCGGATTACGCTCCCAGACATCGCGCGACTGGGCACGGATCGCCTCGCGCAAATTCCCCATCCAGCTCACGCCGGAGTAAAGCGCAATCAGCAAACCGGATAACCCCACGGCAGTACGCTGCTGGATGGCAGTATTTACCGTGCTTTTCAGCGTATTCGCCAGATTCGGGTCACTGATGCTGTTGACGATTCGGTTGATCAGTTCTGCCAGCAAATCAGGATTTGAGGCCAGCACAAAACCGACCGCAGCGAAGGACACCATCAGAATCGGGATCAGCGACAGAAAGGAGAAATAGGTGATGGCCGCGCCAAACTGGCTGCCAAGGCGATCGTTAAAGCGTTCCGTGGCACGCAGCAAATGTGCCACCCAGCCCCAGGACTGCACGTATTCCACGAGTCGTGAAAATCTGCCGATGTTTTTATCCACCGTCTGATTGCCGGTTTTGATGTTGATCAGCGGGGTCGGTTTTTCCTGTGTGGCCGGTTCTTGTTTTGAAATGATGGGCATTGATCCATGTTGTCCTTAAAAATTCATCCGGCCTTAAGTATAGACGCCTGAGCGGTGAGGGCTAAGCCAGAGGCGTCTGAAAGCTCAGGCAATGAACGTTTGGGTGATATCGGTCAGCCAGTCCATAAACACTTTAACGCGGCGTGACAGATTCAGACGATGGGGATAAACCAGCGTCACCGGCATTGGCGGTGCACGGAACTGCGGCAAAATACTGACCAGCTGACCACCCGCCAGCGCGTCACGTACACCAATCAGCGGAACCTGAATGATGCCCAGGCCGTTGATACAGGCGCTGACGTAGGTTTCGGTGCTGTTAACCGTCACCGCGCCGCCGCTTTTGACCGTTTTCACCTGTTTGCCGTCGAGATATTCAAAGGCCGACGTATGGCTGCCGAGGATTTGTTCATAATGCACCATGGCGTGTTGTGCCAGCTGGTCAGGGTGATCCGGCGTGCCGTAGCGGCGCAGATAACCGGGGCTGGCGCAGTTAATCATGCTGAGATGCCCCAGCGGACGCGCAATCAGCCCGGAATCTTTAAGGGTGCCGGAGCGGATCACACAGTCAAACCCTTCCCGCACCACATCCACGCGGTGATCGGTGCAGCTCAGTTCAATTTCCAGCGCCGGATAACGGTTAAGAAACTCCGCCAGACGCGGTAACACCAGATGCGTCGCCATACCGGTGGTCATATCAACCCGCAAACGTCCGCTGACACTGGCCGGATTCGACTGAAACATCGATTCCAGTTCATCCATGCTGGCCAGCAACTCTTTGCAGCGCTGATAAAACACCTGTCCGTCCTGTGTCAGTTGTACGCGGCGCGTTGAGCGGTGCAGCAAACGTGCCGACATCCGCGTTTCCAGTTGCTGCACCAGCCGCGACACACTGCCTTTGGGCAATCCCAGGCTTTCAGCCGCGCGGGTAAAATTACTCAGTTCAGCGACGCGCACAAACACCTGCATTGATTGAATTTTATCCACAATTTGCCTGATTGTTGTTGAGAATGAGACAGTGAAAATCATTATGGCTCATTTATCACTCTGCGGTAATCCAATAGGCTGTGTTTCATCCGATGCAGAAGGTACAAAAAGCCAATGAGGTCAGATATGAACCGTAAAATCGCAATAGTGACCGGCGGAAGCCGTGGTTTAGGTAAGAATGCCATTGAAAAGCTGGCAAAAAAGGGCGTTGACGTGATTCTGACTTACCACAATCAGGCCGCTGCGGCACAGGAAGTGGTGATTTCTGTCGAAGCACAGGGTGGAAAGGCCGTTGCGTTGCAGCTCAATACCGGTGAGTCCGGCAGTTTTGATGGCTTTGTTGTGCAGGTAAAAGCGCAACTGCAACAGGTCTGGCAGCGCGATACTTTTGATTTTCTGATCAACAATGCCGGGGTAGGTTTACATCAGTCTTTTGCCGATACTACCGAAGAACAGTTTGATCTGATGATGAATGTCCATCTGAAAGGGCCGTTCTTCCTGACGCAAAAACTGTTGCCGCTGATGGCCGACGGTGGCCGCATCCTGAATATCTCCAGCGGGCTGGCGCGTTTTGCTCTGCCGGGCTCATCGGCTTACGCCATGATGAAAGGGGCCATCGAAGTGCTGACCCGCTATCAGGCGAAAGAACTCGGCGCACGCGGGATTACCGCCAACGTGCTGGCTCCTGGCGCAATTGAAACGGATTTCAGTGGGGGTATGGTGCGCGATAATCCGGATGTGAACAGACTGGTTGCCAGCAATACTGCGCTGGGCCGCGCCGGTTTGCCGGATGATATCGGTGATATGGTGGCGCTGATGCTCAGTGATGAAGCGGGCTGGATGACCGCCCAGCGCGTTGAGGCCTCAGGCGGTATGTTTATCTAAACGTTAATCGTGCTGGAAACGCTTCGCTTTCATATGCTGCTGTTTTTCCAGCTCAAAAATCGCCCGTTGCAGGTCGCGTTCCTGCGCGGGTGATAAATTCGGAAACTTAAAACTCAGCCGCTGCGACGTCACGGTTTCGCCTTTATTGCTCACCGATTTACGCACCATCGCGCCGAGATACTGCAGATCTAATGTAAAGGTTCCCAGCTCCGCTAGCTGAATCAGCGAATCTTTCAGCATTGACCCGCTGGTGATTTCCGGCGGTGTAGCCCCTTCAATCTCCAGCCCCAGCCCGCCAAGTGAGATATCACGCACGCGATAAGCAAACTCAGAGGAATCAGGCAATATTCCGCTGCAACGGAAATCCGACATCCGCGGTACACTCACGCGGAAATACTCACGGCGCTGAATGAAATACAACACGGGCGGAAGATCGCAGGTAAATGTCGGCAAACCTTCATAGCTGACCTGGCGGACTCTGCTGCAGGAAAACTCAACCTTGGCACCGGCCGGTTCCGCAACAAACGTCAGTGTGCCGGCTTCAGCGGCCAGAGTGTTCTCGTAATCTGAACTGCCCAGATCGAACAGGAACTGATGGTTGTCAGCATCAACGTCCAGAATTTTACTGATAAATTGTCCGCGGGAATGGCTGACCATGACCAGGGTCTGGTTCTTCTTTAAGTCTCGCAGAACGGACAAAATTGCCAGCGTGTTCCGCTTCGCAAACGACTCTTTCGATACTTCGCTCACCTGCCACACCTCATAAGAAATAAATGCAAAATTATGGCGCAGCCGTTGACGTATAAGGCGCCCAATACGGATTATCGGCCACTCAGAGCAAAACTTTATCGCGCAATAACGTCTATTTTGACCCGCAAAAAGGGACAATCCGGGCGCGCAGGGCGCTGTTTGCGCGTCTCTGATTTATATATAGGCTATCTTTTCGCGTTCTGATGCCTATTTTCTCCTCAATTTTTTCATTTAAAACCTCACCGGAGAAAATTATTTCCCTTCACGGCGAATAAAAATCGCTGCTCAGGTGTTTACCTTTATATCGAACACTGACGGGCACGGTTTTTATGCAAACTTCATCTTCTGTTCTTCGCAGCCGTTACGACGGCCTGACTATTTTGCTGCACTGGCTGACGGCGCTGGCCGTCATCTTCCTGTTTGCCAGCGCGCATATCTGGGAAGTGCTGGAGCGCGGCACGCCGCTGCGCAAAGGGCTGCAATCGGTGCATATCTCGGTGGGGATCCTGCTGGCGGCGATTATTATCGGGCGTCTTTTATGGCGTTTGTTTACCGTCAGCACCGGTCGCAGTAAACAGCAACCGGTCGCCATGCCGACGCTGATGAAAGCCGCCGCGCACCTGACCCATCTGGCGCTCTATCTATTGCTGGTCGCGCAAATCATTCTGGGCTTTTTATTCCGCTGGTCGCAGGCCGAACCGTTCTACTTCTTCGGTTTGTTCCCCATTCCTGACGTGTTCAATTTCGACAGTGTGATGACCAGAACTTTCGGTTCGTTGCACAACAACGTCGCCTGGGCGCTGATCATTATTGCGGGTATACATGCGCTGGCGGCACTGTTCCACCATTACGTTCTCCGCGACGGCATTTTGCGCCGCATGTTACCGGGCAGCACAAGCCGCCCGTAAGTCATCAGTTAATTCCCTACAGGACATCATTATGAAGACAAAAACGGTAATACAGGCGCTGTCGGTTGTGTGTCTGGCGGGCAATCTGCTGTTTTTCAGCGCCGCCGCTAACGCGATGGGTGATGATTCCGACGCTAAAAAAACGCCGGACTGCCCGAAGGGGCAAATCTACGACAGCAAAACTAAGAGCTGCATGGTGGATAAAGGCAGCATGATTTCCGATCAGGATAAAACGCAGTACGCTTATCATCTGGCGAAAACCGGCCGTTATCAGGAAGCGCTGACGGTGCTGAATACGCTGAAAGATCAGAACACCAAAGAAGCCTGGAACTATCGCGGCTATGCCACCCGTAAACTCGGGCGCACCGACGAAGGTATCAGCTATTATCAGAAGTCGATTGCGATTGACGCGAAGTACGCCAAAGTCCGGGAATATCTCGGCGAGGCTTATATGATTAAAGGGCGTCCTGATCTCGCCAAAGCCCAGTTAGCGACCATCAAAGGCTTGTGCGGCACCGGCTGCGAAGAATACCGCGACCTGAGCGCCGCCATCGACGGTCATCCGGAATCCTGATCACGGAGAATCGATAAATCTCACCGGCAGACTTACGTTCTGAACTGAGCCAGTGCCTGTCACGTCTGTGGCGCTACGCGATGGTACTGTCGCGCAAGCATGATGTGGCGGACGATCTGGTGCAATCCACCTGCGTGCGGGCGCTGGAACGCTGCGCGCAGATTAAGGACAGCACCGGTGTGGACCGCTGGCTCTTTTCTATCCTGCACTCCATATGGGTTAACGAACTCAGGGCGCAGTACGTCCGTCAGGGGCAGGGTTTTGCTGATGTTGATGAAACGCAGGCGCCCGCCGATACGCTGTCTTTCGAGGAACGTCACTGGCATACGCAGGTTATGCAGCGGGTGAACCGGCTGCCGGAAGCCCAGCGCAACGCAGTGTTTCTGGTGTATGTCGAAGGTTTCACCTATCAGGAGGCGGCAATGACGCTTTCCGTCCCCATCGGTACCATCATGAGCCGTCTGGCGACCGCCCGGCTGACGCTGGCAAAAGACACCGGTACAGCCACCCAACCGCAGCAGGGAGAGAAAAAATGACCCGTGAAATCCCGGCTGCGCCTTACGCCGATGAAGTTCTGGTGGCATACCTCGATAACCAGCTAAGCGAATCTCAGCGTGCAAAATTTGATGCACAACTGGCGCAGGACGACGTGCTGGCGCAGCGGCTGGCGCAGATGTCACGCAGCAATTTACCGTTCCACGACGCCTTTGGCGCGATGTTGCAGGAAGCGCCGGTCGGGAAATTACAGGCTGCGCTCGATGCTATCCCTGATGCACGGATTGCCGGTTCGTCCGGATTCAGCCGTCGCGCACTGCTCGCCGCGTCGTTAAGTTTTCTGGCCGTCGGGCTGCTGGGTGGACGTTATTCCACGCTTTTTGCTTCTGACGATAACTGGCGTGCGCGCGTGGCGGATTACATGTCGCTGTATACCGCGCAGACGCTGGCGGATGTGGATGATTCTGCCGGACAACAAAAAATCCAGCTCGCGCGGGTGCAAAACACCTTAGGCATTGCACTGAGCCCGGCGGCGCTGGCGGTGCAGGGCGCGGATCTGAAAGATGCCCGTATGTTGCATTATGACGAATATGACATCGCGCAAATTACCTATCTTGACGCGCGGTACGGCCCGATGGCGCTGTGTATTACGCGCAGCGAGCACCGCGACAATACGGCATTGCAGCGAGAAATCCGCCGGGGAATGAACGTGGTTTACTGGCGCAATGCCGGTTACAACTTCATGCTGATCGGCCACAGTCCGGCACCGGCTCTGGCCGCGCATGCCGCGGCTTTACAGGCGAATCTGGCCTGAATGATTTCGTCACGTCACTAACTTATGTAATTATTTAAAGTATTAAACTATTTTTAATGCACGTAACGATAATGTTAAATTGTTTACGAAATCTCGATAATATGAGTATTCGGTAACATTTGTGTGGTTGATTTGTCGTTCTTCGCCGCGGTTTTCGTTGCTCCCCATTATTGTCCTTTCATACTCTGTGGAAATAATCGCTTATTTCCCACCGCACCGCCGGGTTGTTGATTTCGTTTATCCAGAGGAAATCTGGATAGCTTTCACCTGCAAAACTAAAACTAAACATTCAGAGAAACAGACGTCATGAGAAAGATACTCGCCATGATCCTCTGCCTTAACGTGGTTGCTTTCAGCCAGTCAGCGTTGGCAGAAGATGAAAAGCCCGTTGATGTGTTACTGATCGGCGGCGGCATTATGAGCGCGACGCTGGGGACATACCTTCAGGAATTAGAGCCAGACTGGTCCATCGATATGGTTGAGCGTCTGGACGGCGTAGCGCTGGAAAGCTCCAACGGCTGGAACAACGCCGGTACCGGCCACTCTGCGCTGGCAGAAATGAACTACACACCGGAAAAAGCCGACGGCAGTATCGATATCTCCAAAGCGGTCGAAATCAACGAATCCTTCCAGATTTCCCGTCAGTTCTGGACCTATCAGGTTGAGAACGGCGTGCTGCACAACCCGCGTTCCTTCATCAACAGCACGCCGCACATGAGTTTTGTGTGGGGTGATGACAACATCAATTTCCTGCGTAAACGTTTTGCGGCATTGCAGCAAAGCACGCTGTTCCGTGGCATGGAATATTCAGAAGACCCGGCGCAAATCAAACAGTGGATCCCGCTGGTGATGGAAGGGCGTGACCCGGCGCAGAAAATCGCTGCGACCCGCATTCCGATTGGTACCGACGTAAACTTCGGCGAAATCACCCGTCAGCTGGTGGCCTCGTTGCAGAAGAAGCCTAACTTCTCCCTGAGCCTCGGTCATGAAGTGCGCGACATTAAACGTAACCCGGATAACACCTGGGACGTGACCGTTGCTGACCTGAAAAACGACGGCAAAGAAAGCGTTATCAAAGCGAAATTCGTGTTTATCGGTGCAGGCGGCGCGTCCCTGACGCTGCTGCAAAAATCCGGTATTCCTGAAGCGGATAACTACGGCGGCTTCCCGGTGGGGGGCGAGTTCCTGGTGACTGAAAACCCGGACGTGGTGAAACGTCATCTGGCGAAAGTGTACGGGAAAGCGTCTGTCGGCTCACCGCCGATGTCCGTTCCGCACCTCGATACCCGTATTCTGGATGGCAAACAGGTTCTGCTGTTCGGGCCGTTCGCCACCTTCTCCAGCAAGTTCCTGAAAAACGGTTCCCTGTGGGATCTGTTCGGCAGCGTGAATTTCTCCAACATCATGCCGATGACCCACGTGGGCATCGACAACTTTGATCTGGTGAAATATCTGGTCAGCCAGGTGATGCTCTCCGATGACGACCGTTTCGATGCATTACGTGAATACTTCCCGGATGCGAAGAAAGAAGACTGGCGTCTGTGGGAAGCCGGTCAGCGTGTGCAGATCATCAAAAAAGATGAGAAAGAAGGCGGCGTTCTGCGTCTCGGCACCGAAGTGGTCAGCTCGAAAGACGGCAGCATTACCGCGCTGCTGGGCGCTTCTCCGGGCGCATCCACTGCGGCACCGATCATGCTGCACCTGATGGAAAAAGTGTTTAAAGACAAAGTCGCCACACCGGAGTGGCAGGCCAAACTGAAGGAAATCATCCCTTCTTACGGCACTGAACTGAACGGCAACGTGGCGGCAACCGAGAAAGAACTGGGCGACACCAGCCGCGTTCTGATGCTCGACAACCCGCAACCGAAAGCGGCGGAACCGGCTCCGGCGGCGGACAATTCTTCAGCTCCTAAAAAGGGCGAAGAGCAGAAACAAGTGGCAGACGTCGCGTTGTAATCTGATTCCGTAAAAAGTGATCGTAAAGGCGCGGGCAACTGCGCCTTTTTTCTTCATCTCCCTTCATATATCTCTTTGCGAATACTTAAATTCCATTAAA
>NZ_QSNX01000011.1:18015-18446 GCF_009498575.1 Rahnella sp. RcJ3 | reverse complement strand
TCCTACACCGTTGACGTCACCTGCCCCGCACCGGATATCGGTGCCGCGCAGATGCTGCGCCAGTTCGCCAGCTTCACGATGGGCACGCCTTTCCAGCCCGAACGCGTCGTGTACGGCGTTATCCGTGACTTTCAGCGCCTGTCGACCTCCGCCGACGAAACCCTTTACCGGATCCGGACTGGGAACGCTACACCTCGCTTGATGCGGCAACGGACAGCCTTTTAACGAAATAACAGGGACGATCACCAATGGATGACGATTTCGAAAAGGCGCTGGCATTTTTCACCCCGCCGCCTGACAGCTGGGTCTGCAGCGGGCAAAGAAAAATTGAGGCCGCAGGGCAATGGATTTGGGAAATCCTGCAGGGAGATTTCAATACCGGACAAACCACCGGACAGGTCGTCACGGGGACGGTGATTTCCATGATCCCG
>NZ_QSNX01000011.1:17701-17968 GCF_009498575.1 Rahnella sp. RcJ3 | reverse complement strand
GGATTTAAAGTCCTGTTTTTGTATTTGCGCAAAAGTCATCTGGATCAGCTAAACAACCCCGGCCAGCTTTACCGTGCTCTTGAAGGCGCCATCGGCTTATTGAACGATTTTCTGAATATGCCCGCCACGCGCAGCGCGCTGAAGTATCTGAAAATTTATAACCCTTACCGTTTCCTCGAGGAGAAATTACGCGGCGTGATCGACAGCCTGGACGTCTTCGATCTGTTAAGTGTTTTTGATGAACTCCTCTCCGTCACCAAAAAACTG
>NZ_QSNX01000011.1:0-17664 GCF_009498575.1 Rahnella sp. RcJ3 | reverse complement strand
ACGGATTTACTGGAAAAACTGGCAAACCGCCTGCGTGTTGAAGGTGACAATGCCTACCGCGCGCATGTGGGCACCAATGTACACCTCTACGGCGGCGAACGGGCGGCAAAAGAAGTGGAGATGTTTAAGCAGGAAAAGCCGGATTGGGTGGATGTTGGCAGAAAACAAAGAACATATCCCGCATTAGATAAGTTATCCCCGGACTTAGAGAAGTTTATTAATAAGGGGTGGCCTGATATCAGATCGCTGGCATCTCGCAAAACACCATTAGATGGGAAGTTTGGCACCTTTGATAACTCTATGGCAGCAGTTGAAATGCCTTCAGGTGAAATGATCTATCGAGTTATTGATCCAAACTCTTCCGACAATAGTATTTGCTGGATGCGAAAGGCAGAGTTTGAAAAGCTGACGTCGAAAAGTGACTGGCGTAAAAACTTTGCCGTATGGAAAAGCTGGAATGAAAACGGAGAATATGTCGTTTACACCGTTCCGCCGGGACAGCCCCTCAAGGTCTGGGAAGGCCGGGCTGCAACACAAATCAATGAGAATGCCAAAGAATATTCGCTGGAAGGCGGAGCGGTACAAATCGTACTGGACCCGTCGCAGCTTAAAAAAGAGTTTACCGGTGAGCGGCGTAAAACCAGCTGGGGCTATGGCGATGTGGGCAGTGACCCGGTCAGCCCTTATCTGGGGTTACCGAAGCTAGAGAATAAAAACAACTGGTATGAACCAAAAGGAAAAGAATAATGGGGATTTTACATCCGCAGGAATGTTATTTTTTAGAAAATTTTATCTCAGCAGAACATTATGCCGAAACCCGTGACGCCATCATTGCCTATATCGATGCCCATGAAGAAGCCCTGGCAAGATATAAACGTGAAATGCCGATTAATACCCGTAAGCTCCCCCAATGGCAGCAGGCTGATATAGTATGGGAATCACGCGTAATGTCTAATATCCGACCATTAAAGGAACGTTATATCAAGGCTTACATTCTGCGAACTCATAATGATGTTAAGGCATTTGATATTGGTCATGCTATGAGCAATATCAATAAGGGAATCGTAGAGTTTTGGGATGGGTGGATGACTGATCAAGAAAAAGATAAAATTAGACATCATGAGTATCAAGCTTCAGAACTAGATAAAAACTTATCAATAACAATATGGGGAGAGTGGGAGGAGGGGCGTTTGACATATAGTGATAATTGTGTGCGCCCATATATAAAAATTCCAAAAAAAATTCCTCTTTATATACTTGACTCATCCGTGAGAATAGAAAAAGGAGATGTACCAATCCAAACTGGAATATATTTACCTGATGTTGATTTTTCGGCAGCTCGATTTTTACCAGCTGATTATGGTGAATCACCTGATGCACGGCAGGGCATTCAGCGTAACGAATGGTTTGACGCAGAAACTTGTAAACATAGATTCAGTTGGAAAGAGTCTAAGTGGGCAAAAACAGGCTGGACCCTTATCCGTCGGGTTGAAGGCGAATTTATCGATGTGCCGCCGGAAGGTTTTTTCCCGAAAGGATTACCGGAGGAATTGTACAACTGGCCGGAGAAAGAGAAGTTATTACGCCAGGTGGAACCCGTCCGACTTACTGCATACAGCGGCGAAACCAGCCCGCACTCGGGCCGCTGGGGCACCTTTATCGACGGCAGTTTGCGTTATGCTCATGTCAAACAAGGCCAAGCCCTGCCGGAATATGAAGATAAAGAAAGCAAGCTTCACCGTACGCTTTGGTCACTGCTGGAGCGGGATGATAAGGGCAGCGTTTTTATAAACAGCTAAATGACTTTTGTGCATGTAGCCGGTTTTTATTTTAACCGACCTGCAGTTTATAAAACGCATTCTGGCCGAGGTCGGTATCTGGTTTCGCTTTGAGGCGGACACCGCCTGACGTGTGAAAAGGTGCTGTTCGGCGACGGGCCGGAGCAGTACCAGTTTGGCGTGGTCCTGCCGTACTGCGAGCCGTCGGGGATGAGCAACGGCCACGCCGAAAGCGTCTGGGGGCTGAAAATCCACTGGAACGCCGTGACCGGCAAAATCTTCAAACGCGATTACAACTACCGCGAGGCCACCACGCCGCTGGATGACAATGCCTGGTCACCTTATGAAAAACATCCTGACAAGGTTGATAAATTATCTGCGGCAGGCATCTGATTACGTCAGTCAAAAATAAAATAACGTGAGAAATAAAATGGATTTTTTTAACAGACTGGAAAAAATAGACGGAGCCATTAATCGCGGCTATGCACGCTGGGGTAAATGGCTCGGCGCAGGATTATTACTGTTCATACTGGGATGGGGTGGCTGGTTAGTCTGGGCATCCGTCTGGGGACCACCGACCGGGCCGGTGACATTAATTATTCACAGCGAAATTGACCGGCCTATTTTGGGGTTTAGTGTGAATGGCGTAGCGGGTGCTAATTCTTCAGCACATGATAAAAATAATCCATATGCATCAGGGCCGGGTAAATCCACGTGTTGTGGAAGTATCAGCGGTCAAGAAGCGGATGTTATGTGGACTCTTGATATAACACATGAGCAGTATCTCAAGGGGATGCGTCTCGAAAAACGACGTGTTGTTATGCCTATCCCTGAGCGGAAATGGGGGGAGAATTACCTGCATGTTTATTTTCTGCCCGGAGATAAAGTGCGCTTATGGTGGGGGACAGGGTTTATTAGTCCGAAGGTTGAAGAACTCCCAGATGCAGTAAACGGTAAATAAAAGTTATGGCGGGGAATAAAATGGATTTTTTTAACAGACTGGAAAAAATAGACGGAGCCGTTAATCGTGGCTACGCACGCTGGGGTAAATGGCTGGGCGCAGGATTATTACTGTTCATACTGGGATGGGGTGGCTGGTTAGTCTGGGCATCCGTCTGGGGACCACCGACCGGGCCGGTGACATTAATTATTCACAGCGAAATTGACCGGCCTATTTTGGGATTTAGTGTGAATGGTATAGCGGGTGCTAATTCTTCAGCACATGATAAAGAAAACCCTTACGCTTCAGGTTCTGGTAAATCCACATGTTGCGGAAGTATCAGTGGTAAAACGGCGGAAGTTGTCTGGACTGTTGATTACACCCTTGCGCAATATCAAGCAGGAACTCGTACTGAAATCCATAAAATAATCATGCCTCTTCCCGAACGAAAATGGGAAGAAAATTATCTGCATGTTTATTTTCTTCCTGCAGATAAGGTCCGTTTGTGGTGGGGTACAGGATTTATTCATCCGAAGGTTGAAGATCTGCCTAATGCCCAAGAACAAATGAGTGAGCAGGAGTCTTAATTATGGATGTTGAAAGCTTAACTGCAGCCGCGATGAGAGCACAACTGGGGGAGGATGCAAAGTTGGGAAACTGTACACGAACCTGGAATCTGGGCTTCTTCTTCGATGGCATTCATCGTAATATTGAGCAAGATGCACCAGAAAATCGCCTCAGCAATGTCGGGCGTTTATTCAGAGCTTTTCCAGATCTGAATAAAAATACGTCCCGTGAGAGTTACGATGCATTTTACATTTCCGGTCTTGGCACACCTTTCCATGAAAACTTAACCTCGAAACTCCACGCCATTATGGATGGCGCGCAAGGCAGCGCACTGGATGACTTAAAAGATCTGCCTGGTGATATTGCCAAAGAAGCAGGCATAGAATTTTTTAAAACAGGCAAGTGGTGGGAAGTATTAAAAGATGTCGGTAAAAAGCTGATTAAACCCACTGAATGGGTGACGCTGGCCGGGGATATCACGAAAAGTGCGGTGAAAAAAGTGAGCATCGAAGCAACTCCCTGGTTGCGCGACAATCCTGTAATTGCCGACATGCTGGTGACGGGCGTAGATACCCGAATCACTTCAACCAAAACTTCTTTTGAAGAAGCGTTTAAAGAGGCTAAAAATAAGAGTCAGGTGCCCATCAAGCTGATCTCGGTCTCGTTATTCGGTTACGACCTCGGGGCAACTCTGGCGCGTAAGTTTCTGGATACGCTGCTCGACGATATTTGCCAGAAGCAGGGGGATAAATACGTTTATCAGGGTATTCCCGTTGAGATTATATTTGCCGGTTTATTCGATTGTGCCCGGCATACGCCTGCCAGTAATAACAACGGTGTGGACTGGTTTGTGGGGGCATTCGGCGGCCCCATCAGGGGGATCAGTATTTTGCTGGGGGATAAATATGTCGATCAGGACACCCCGTTACCGGCTGCGGTGAAAAGCGCCCTGCATCTGGTGGCGGCCCATGAAACGCGGGTCTGGCGAAGCCTTTACCGCTTAGGCGGCGATAAGCAAAAATACCGCGAGGAGTTACTGCCCGGCTGTTCTGAAGATGTGGGTGGCGGGCTAAAACCTGATGAGCAAAAACCGAGCGCCGAGTTGTGCCGGGTCGCCTTACACAGAATGTACCGTGAGGCTACGCTGGCAGGCGTTCCCTTCCCTGATTTCCAGACTCTAGATAAAACGGATACCGATGTCGCTTCCTACTTCATAATGGAAAACAGCGTGAAGGAGAAATCGGTCGCAGAGTGGACAGCGTTATATCAGCAGGCAGTGCCTTTTAAAAATCTCAGCGTTGCTGCGCAGAATTTGCACCTCGACAGTTATATCGACTGGCTGGGCAGACAGTTTTATCTTTATCGCAGTCAGTGCATGAAATATGCCGAACAGCGCGGGCAGGTGATGGCTTCCGCAGGTGCGTCGGCAGGCCTGTTAGGTATCTCGCCAAAAGCGCAGGAGACCGCCAGTGATATTCGCAATGAAATCGATATTTTGCGTAAACACTGGGGCTGGCTGGATGATGTTCACCGTGCTGCACTGAGTATGCAAAATGCGATGGAAATACGGGGTAGCCACGATACCCGCCGTCAGCTCGTGCCTGATGTTTACATTCCTGCATTACGCAGGGCGAAAAAGTTTTTGGCTTACGGGCACGCTGCTTATGAGGGATTGCCGCCACCCTGGCCTGAAGACAGTGCTCCCTCAGAGATATATGCCTGGTTTGTACATGACGTGCAGAAGGTAGACAAAGGTGCAGGTATTTCAGAAGATTTTCTGGTGATCCGCTCAATGGAAATGCCCGACAGTTAACCTCCTGATGCCGGCGGTCATCAGGCCGCCGGTTGATCGCTTTCCCTCACTTTTTTCTGCTATTCCGCGACTCAAAACCCGATTTAGCACGAATAGCTCGTTCTTTGACCGCCCCCAGGCCCTCTAAAACGCCTTTGCAAAACCCTTCAAATCCAGCGGTGACGCGGCCTGAAGCGCTGTCCGATATCCCGTTTGCCTGTTTTTTTGAAACGTTAAATCCTTTTTTAATTTTTGTAGTGATAATGTTATATTCGTAGCCATCATTTGAAAAAATGAAGTTTCAGTAACGATCCCGCGTGTTTTTTTGCTAATTTCTTGTTCGATAGTCACAACAACGATTCATAACAGAACAGAACTGAACATTTAGAGAAACAGACGTCATGAGAAAGATACTTGGTATGCTTCTCAACCGTGACTCACTGGGTGCCAGCGAGCCTGCGGCCGCAGAAGACGAAAAATCCGTTGATGTATTGCTGGTCGGCGGCGGAATTATGAGTGCTACCCTGGGGACCTATCTCCAGGAACTCGAGCCGGACTGGTCAGTCCATATGATTGAACGCATGGACGGCGTGGCGCAGGAAAGTTCCAACGGCTGGAATAACGCCGGTACCGGCCATTCCGCGCTGGCAGAAATGAACTATACCCCGCTGATGCCCGACGGTTCTGTCGATATCACCAAGGCCGTGGCGATCAACGAAGCCTTCCAGGTTTCCCGTCAGTTTATGGCGTATCAGGTGCAGAAAGGCGTGCTGAATAACCCGCGCTCGTTCATCAACAGCGTGCCGCACATGAGCTTTGTCTGGGGCGATGAGAATATCGATTTCCTGCGCAAACGTTTTGCTGCGTTGCAGGAAAGCACGTTGTTCCGCGGGATGGAATATTCGGAAGACCCGGAACAAATCAGACAATGGATCCCGGCAGTCATGGATGGCCGTGATCCGAAACAAAAAGTTGCCGCGACCCGCACCACCGCAGGTACGGACGTGAACTTCGGCGAAGTGACCCGACAGCTTGTCGAGGCGTTGCAGAAAAAATCCAATTTCACGCTGGCAAACGGTCAGGAAGTGCGCGATATCCAGCGCAATCCGGATAAAAGCTGGCGCGTGACGATTACCGATCTGAAACACAGCCACAAACATCGCATGGTGAATGCGAAATTCGTGTTCATCGGCGCGGGCGGTGCGTCCCTGACGCTGCTGCAAAAATCCGGCATTCCGGAAGCGCGTGAATACGGCGGTTTCCCGGTCGGCGGTGAATTCCTGGTGACCGAAAATCAGGATGTGGTGAAACGCCATCTGGCGAAGGTTTACGGCAAAGCGGCCGTGGGCGCGCCACCGATGTCCGTTCCGCATCTCGACACCCGTATTATTGATGGCAAACAGGTTCTGCTGTTCGGGCCGTTCGCCACCTTCTCCAGCAAATTCCTGAAAAACGGTTCCCTGTGGGATTTGTTTGGCAGTGTGAACAGTTCCAACCTGTTGCCGATGACGCATGTCGGCATGGGTAACTTCGATCTGGTGAAATATCTGGTCGGGCAGGTGATGCTCAGCGATGAAGACCGTCACGCCGCGCTAAAGGAATTTTTCCCCGAAGCCGAGCAGAAAGACTGGAAACGCTGGGTGGCCGGACAACGTGTGCAGGTCATCAAAAAAGATGGCAAACACGGCGGCGTATTGCGTCTGGGCACTGAAGTGGTGAGCGCAAAAGATGGCAGTATTGCGGCGTTGCTGGGTGCATCACCGGGTGCGTCAACCGCAGCGCCGATCATGATGAAACTGCTGGAAACGGTCTTCAAAGAGAAAGCCGCGAGCCCGGAATGGCAGGCCAAATTCCGTGAAATCATCCCGTCTTACGGCACCAAACTGAATGGCAATATCGAAGCGACCGAGAAAGAGCTGCTGGAAACCAGCCGTATTCTGCAACTGGAAACGCCGTCGATGATCACCACGCCGGTCGCCGACGTGGTTCAGCTACGACCGCTGGATGTTCAGGCCAAACAAGAGCCAAAACAGCCTGCGGATATCGCTTTGTAAGTTCTGCGCTGTAAGTTCTGGTGCAGAAAAATAAAAACCGCCTCTTCAGGCGGTTTTTTTATGTCCTTATTTTCGCTTTGCAGGGCGCAGTCTTACGCCCCGGAAAGTGACTTTGCCATATTCTCTTTCTTCACCCGCGCTGTTTCATTCTGCGATTCCAGCACAATTCTCGCCAGCGGCGTGTCTTCGTGATAACGGGTTTTATCGTCCAGTTCTTTGGAATATTTATTGTATTTCCACCAGGCATAGCCGAGGAACAACACCAGTCCGCCGACGTTATAGAACACAATGGTGATAATACTGGCACCGGTCGGGAAGGTTGAGGCGATGAACCCGACGGTGAAAATCACAATCAGTGTACCGACGATAGTGATCCCCTGCATTCTGGAGCCCATCTTAAAATCGCGCTCGACGCTGTCGTATTTCAGACGCAGATTCAGGTACGCCAGCATAATAAACAGCGGCGGCAGCATCGACGCGGCAGCGGTCATGTTAATCAGCGTATTCATTAAATCCTGCACGCTGTCTGAGCCTAATGTCGGAATTAACATCAGCGGGATAACGATAAGGAACTGGATCCACGCCGCGCGGGTCGGAACACCGTGTTTATTCAGACGAATAGTTTTCTCGCCAAAAATCCCCTTAGGAATCTCAGTAAAGAAGATTTTTACCGGCGCTGCCGTCCACATCAGTAATGAGCCAAACATCGCGGTGAAGGAAACCACGCCGACAAAGCGGTTCATCAGCACCGCCGGTAATCCAAAGTGTGCGGATAACCCTTCAAATACCTGCACCGTGCCGCCGGTAAAATGCAGCGCGGATTTGGCCACAAACACGTTAATCAGCAGCGAGGCGATGGAATACAGCACGCCGATCACCAGCCCGGAAATAATGATGACTTTCACGAACGCGCGGCTGCCGCCTTTGACGTCATTCACGTATACCGCGACCGATTCTGCGCCGCCTGCTGCCTGGAATATCCACGCAATAATGCCTAAGAATGCCCAGTTAAAATGCGGCGTCATCGCCTGAACATTAATCGGATCCGCCGGTTCTGCGCCGCCCATCAGCGCAGCGCCCGCCAGCACGATATAAGAGAACGTCAGCAGCAGCATTAATGTCGAGGTGACGGAGGTCATCGGCCCGAGTAGTTTCGCACCGCTGTTGGAAATCATCGTGGAAAAGGCAAACAGACAGATGCTGATAATCGCAGTCGTGAAGGGCGTGAAAATATAATCGTGCCCTAAAAAGGCGTAAGACGCATAAGCGATAACGCGGGGAAGCAGCGCCGTGAAGAAAAACAAATTCACGAACCAGTAAGTATAGGCGGTCATAAACGCCCAGCGGCCGCCGAGGGCACTTTTCACCCAGGCATACACACCGGCTTCCGAACTCTTATTCAATGAGACAAATTCGGCGATGATCAGACAAAACGGAATAAAGTAGATGATGGTCGCCACCAGAAATACCGGTGCCGAGGCGATGCCTAACTGGATGTTATTGTTGATGACGTTATTGAAGCTAAAAACGGCGGCAAATGTCATGGATAACAATCCAAATTTGCCTATGGTATTTCGACTGGACCCGGCCATAAATACTCTCCAACTGCGATGTTTATAGGGTAAGTGGTTCTTGTTTTTTTATTATTTATTAACGAAATAACTCTCTTCGACGGTCACTTTTAAAATGACTTTTCTGACGCCTTTTTCCGGTCTGAACCGGTACGCTTCGTGGTTTTCAAAAATGATCACGCGGCCTTTAGGTACCTTTATCGTTTCACCCTGACCGGTAAAAAATTCGCGATCCGTTTCATCGTCATAAGGCGACACGCGGTGCAGGGCAGATTTCGCGGAAAACTCGATTTCCTCCGTGCCTTCAAGGTAGTAATGCACATCGAAATAACGGCGGTGACCCTCGAATTCCGCCCGCTGTTTTTCGCTGCCGCTGGCGAGCCGGTAAACCAGCGAATCGCCGACGGAATGGAAAACGCCGGGACGAATATTGTCCAGGTTATTAATGGCTTCCATGCAGCGCTGCCATTTTTTTCCGCTACGGTAGAGCCGCTGAAATTCGGTTAAACAGTCGAGAATAATCATCAGTTTTCCTCCCGGGGATGAAAGGTGAATTCCGCGAGCTGCTGGCTGTTGGTGCCATGCTGGCTGAACGGCACCATCGTGAAGCCGTAGCGGAATGCCGAGAAATAGACGCGATAAGAATCGAGCACTTCGGAACCCCAGGAATTGGAGCCCAGACCGGAAATTTTGTGATCGAGATTGAGGGTCAGGCAGCCGTCCGGCGTCAGTTCATCAATATGCTGCGCCTGTTGCAGCATCTGCGCACTGTATGGCCACAGGCTGAAATTGAGCGGCTGGTGCGGCTGAATGAAAATCCCTTTTCCAGCGTCATCGCACAGACTCAGCCAGCGGATATCCTGCCGGTTACCGTTGTCCTGCGGCATCGGGTAATTTTCAAATAAACGGCTCACCGGCTGCTGATAATGGCCGATGAGATTGGCCTGACAGCTGTCCTGATAGTTTTCATCCGGCCCGCGCCCGTAATACTCCACCTGCGTGAAACGACGGCTGACGCCAAAATCGAGGCCGATCTTCGGGATAATTGAATCGAAATTACCGTAAGGCGAGCCGGATAAATCGAGGGTGACGACGCCCTGAGGCGATATCTGCCAGCGATAAGTGCAGCGCATACCGAAATCGAAAACAGGCGGCGCAATGATGCTTTGCACTTCAATGACGACGTCGTCCTGCTGGCGCGCCCAGTGCATCTGCCGGAAATGCTGTTGCATGATATGCAGATGATGGGGCTGCCAGAGGCCTTCGAACTCCTGTTTATGGTTGTCGATGACCGGCTTAAAGAAATTGAGTTTCGGCGCACGGCCTGTGATCTCTTCGTCATCCACTTGCCAGCTTTGCAGTTCGCCGTCCAGACGGGAAAATGCCAGCCGGAAGCCCTCGCCGCTGACGATAAGCTGATGTTTTTGCTCATCACATAACAGCGTTGCGGACTTTTGCGGCGCAGGTTTCATGGCTGACGGGCGGGCTGCCTGCAACAGCATCTGATACTGTCCGAGCGGATGTTGCGCTTCGCTGTACACCGTCGGGCTGTTTTTGCGAATGCCAACATTCAGGAAAACTTCCTGACCGCTGGCGGGAAATTCTGGCAGCGCCAGCGTTTCGCCTTCGCCGGGTTGCAGGTGCGGCAGGGAAATTTCGCGGGTTTCGAGGCCGCGTCCGGCGACCTGAACGGTCAGCGACAGCGTGATGTCTTCCAGTGAGCTGAACCAGTAACGATTTTTGATGTGCAGCGCGCCGCCGCGGAGACTGACGCCGACCGGGCACAGCACCTGTTTATATTCGCGCAGGCCGGGGCCGGGCGTCTGGTCGGGGTAAATCAGCCCGTCCATGCAGAAGTTGTAATTGTTTGGATAATCGCCGTAATCGCCGCCGTAGGTATAACGCATCTGGCCGTTTTCACCGGTTTCCAGCAATCCGTGATCGCACCATTCCCAGATGTAATGCCCCTGGAGGCTGTCATGGCGATTCAGAACGGCCTGATATTCGGCTAATCCGCCGGGACCGTTGCCCATTGCATGCGCGTATTCGCAGATGATGCGCGGTTTGGCGTGCGGGTATTCGCCGAACGCATTCATCATCTGTACGCGGGAATACATGGTGCTGATGACGTCGGTCACTTCGGCGTCGCGATCTTCTTCGTAGTGAACAAGACGTGTCGGATCGAGGGCTTTACAGTGTTTCGCCATGGCGCGGATATTGCAGCCATAACCGGATTCGTTGCCAAGCGACCACATAATGATCGACGGGTGGTTTTTTTGCGCCATGACGTGACGCCCGATACGCTCCACATAGGCGTGTTCCCAGTGCGGATCGTCGGAGATGCGGCTCAGATCGCCGACGTTCGCGAAACCGTGACTTTCCAGATCCGTTTCGGCCATCACGAATAATCCGTAGATATCGCACAACTCGTAAAAGCGAGGATCATTCGGGTAATGCGCGGTGCGCACCGCGTTAATATTGTGCTGTTTCATCAGGATGATATCGCGTTCCACCCGCGCCATATCGACCGCACGCCCTTTGCGGTGATCGTGGTCGTGGCGGTTTACGCCGTGCAGCTTGAGATAACGTCCGTTGACGTAAAACAGCCCGTCGCGTACGCGGATGTCACGAAAGCCAACGCGCTGAGGTACCACCGAAATCATCTGTCCCGTGTCGTCATACAGCGTCAGCAACAGCTGATATAACTCAGGATGTTCCGCGTTCCACTGGCGCGGATGACTGACCGGAATGTCCAGGCGACAGCGCGTTTCATCGCCGATATTCAGGTTATCTGCTGATAACTGTGCCACGCAGACGCCATCGTCGAATAACTGCGCGTGCAGACGATAACCGCTGACGGGTTGGTGTAAATTACCCAGCACGGCATCAATGTTGAGCACGGCGTCGCAGTAGTTTTCATCGAATGTGGTGACTACGGTGAAATCGTTAAGATGAACCGGATCCTGACCGATGAGATACACATCGCGGAAAATTCCCGCCATCCACCACATATCCTGATCTTCGATATACGTTGAATCCGCCCACTGTAAAACACGCACCGACAGCAGGTTTTCACCCGGTTTCACGCTGGCGCTGATATCGAACTCTGCGCACAGGCGGCTGCCTTTGCTGAATCCGACGTAGTGCCCGTTCACATACACCTCGAAATAGGTTTCCACGCCGTCAAATTTGATCAGCGTTTGTTTGCCTGTCCAGGCTGCATCGAGGGTAAAACGCTGCTGATACGCGCCGGTCGGGTTATTAGTGGGAACGTAAGGAACGTCGATCGGGAAGGGGAAACCTTCATCGGTATATTGCAGCTGACCGTGGCCTTCCATCTGCCACATGCCGGGGACGGTGATGTGGCCCCATTCAGTCATCGGCTGATTGTAGAATTCATCCGGGACTAACGCCGGGTGCTCGAAAAAGCGGAACTGCCAGCGGCCGCTGAGCAACTGAAAGCCGTGACTGGCTGCGCGATCGAAACGCAGCGCCGCCTGTGGATTTTCATAGCTGAAAAAGGAGGCGCGTGGCGGTAAACGGTTCTCCGACTGCTTCTCGATATTTTCCCAATTATTCACGTGATCTCTCCTGAGACGTGTTTCTATGGGAGAGAAGATAGTAAATATTTAGTAAAAATAACTAAAAAGTTTTACTGGTTGTCAGGGCGATCACAAAAAATAAAAAATCGGTTTGAGGATCATGCAGTTAAATTTTACCGGCGGGTGGTGTCCCGGAGTTGCAGCGATCCTGGCACAAATACCGACAGCGGTACGGTGCGTTCATCGCGCAGACGCTCGGTCAGCAGGTTGACCGCCTGTGCGCCCATGGTTTCGGAATGGATGCGAACGGTCGATAAAGAAGGGAACACAAAGCGGGCTGTCGGAATGTCATTAACGCTGATCAGCGCGATTTGCTCGGGGATTTTAACGCCGTGTTCCAGTAGCGCACGGGTCACGCCCAGCGCAATGGTATCGGTGGCAATCAGCAACGCCGGGGGATAAGGCGCATTTTGCTGCAACATTTTCCTGGCGCACTGATAGCCGGACTGGCTGGTGAAATTGCCGTACCAGATATCGTCCGGCTGGACGACGTTTTTCAGACGGCCATATTCCACAAAGGCCTGCTCGCGCTGATCCGGGAATTCAGGGTGATCGCGGCCGCCGATAAAGCCGATGCGCGAATAGCCCTGACCGATAAAGAAGTCGATGACCTTCTGGCTGATCTTAAATAAATCCACATTCACGCAGTCAGATTGCGGGTCTTCCATTACGCCATCAATGAAAACGACCGGCGTGGATTGTTGCGCGAGCTGCGTATGCAGTGCGGCCTGAGGTTGTCCGATAACCAGAAAACCGTCCGCCGGAGGCAGCGCTTTTTCGCCGGTAAAGTCATAGCCGGAAATCAGGGTGATACCCAGTTTTTCGCATTGTGTTTCAATGCCATAGCGCATGGAAAGATAATAAGGATCGTCTATTTCCAGCCCCTGCCGGTAAGTAAACAATGCGGCAAACGTCATGCGTTGCGTGGCATTGCGGCGGGAAGGCGAGACTTTATATTCCAGGCGTTCCGCCGTTTCTAAAATCTTCTGGCGGGTCTGCGCTTTCACGCTCAGGCTCGGATCGTCATTGAGCACACGTGAAACCGTCGCAACGGATACGTTCGCGGCCTCAGCGATTTCCTTCAAAGTAGCCATCAGCGTCTCATCATCAGGTAAACCAAAGCCGTAGCTTAATGTGATCAGTGCCTTATGTACACCGCTCACCGGCCTTCCGGCCCGCAAAATCTCACTGTGACAGAGTTAACGCTTTACCTAATTTTAAGTATATTTTAGTAAAATATTTACTAGTATGCGTTTTACTTCTGCTTTCCTGTTCATAATAACCAAACAAAGAAGCGCATACCGATGAAGAACACATCATTAAATAAAATATTAGTACTTTTATTATTTTCCTTATCAATGAATTTGCGGGCGCAGGAACCGGTTGTCCCCGCCGAACATAATGAATCAGCACCACCGGAAATAACGCCGGTCAGCCGCGACGCCACTGCTTATCGCTTTTATGGCGAAATGGGCGGCGGCGGCAGCGTGTATTTAAATGGCAAAGATCAGCACAAATACAGCGACGGAACCTATATCGAAGGTGGTCTGGAAATAAAACACGGTAACTGGTTCGGGCTTATTTACGGCGAAGGCTGGACGGTACAGGCCGATCATCAGGGAAACGCCTGGGTGCCTGATCACCGCTGGGGCGGATTCGAAGGCGGCTTAAACCGTTTTTACGGTGGTTATCGTACTGATCGGGGCACCGAATTTATCCTCAGTATGCGCAACGATTCCTCGCTGGATGACCTGCAATGGTGGGGCGATTTCACGCCGGAATACGGCTACGTGATCCCTAATACCCGCGATTTAACGCAGGCAGTGAAGGTGCAAAACCTGACCGGCAAGTTCCGTTACAGCCTGACCGCCGCACCGCAAAGCCGTGTTAATGAAAGCACGGCGTTACTGCATTTCGGAAAATACGACCGTTATTCAGATAAATACACCTATCAGGCGATGGTCAACGGCTACACGCAATATGATCTGATGGAAGGGCTGACGCTGCTCAACGGTCTGGAACTGACCGATGGCACCGGGCAGCTATTCCTCGCGGGTTTGCAGGGTAAAAATCTGGCAGGGCGCGTCTGGCATCACACCGGCAAAGGCGACAGCAGCCATTCCGGCCACGAATCAGGAATGATGGTCAGCGCCATGGTTGAAGCGGTCACCGGACTGTATTTATCCACCGCGTACAGTTATGCCGAACATTCGCGGGATACTACTTTCGATACCACCACGTCTTACGCACAGGCCGGTATCTGGTACGAATATTACGGCGGCCGGTTCGCGACCGCATTAGACAGCAAATTCTATATGAGCAATGACAATACCGGCGCCAGCAACTCGGTATTTCTTATGCAATATTTCTACTGGGGAAGATCATAATGAAAAAAATTAATCCGCACCGGCCGCTCAGTTTAATTATCTGCGCTGCTTTATTTATTTCTGCACACGCACAGGCAGAAAACGCCGAGACTTTGCGGGCTGATTCGTTTAAAAACGTTATTAACCGTACCGGCGCGCCGCAATATATGCTCGATTATGATTTCGACGAGCATCAGCGTTTTAATCCTTTATTTGATGAGGGTGCCTGGCACGGGCATTTACTGCCGTCTGGCCCGCAAGGTATGGGCGGATTCCCTGGACCGGCGCTGCTGACCGAAGAATATATCAACTTTATGGCCGATAACTTTGACCGGCTGACGGTGTATAAAGCCGGACAAAAAGTCGCGCTGAGCATGACCGCTTACAGCATTCCCGGGGCGCTTATCCAGACGCTGACCGCGCCCGGCATCCGCATCGACATGACCCTGCGTTTCGCGACGTCCCGCACTTCTTTGCTGGAAACTAAAATCACCACGGATTCCCCGCTGGAACTGGTCTGGGACGGCGAACTGCTGGAAAAGCTCCGCGCTCAGGAAGGAAAACCGCCATCGGATAAAACCATCGGGCAGGAATATCCGGGGTATACGCGCCAGATCCTGCCGGTTGCTGACGGCCTGCGTGTGATTTTCGGCAAAGTGCGCGAGGCCTCAAGCCTGATGACCTCCGGCGAGTCCGAATATCAGATCCACAAATCCCTGCCGATGCAGATGACGGTTACAGGCCATCAGTTTACCGGCAAAGCCAAAATCGCCGGTTCCACCACGTTTTACACCACTTATTCGCATCTGCTGACGGCCGCTGAGGTTCAGAAAGAGCAGCCGAAAATCCAGGATATTCTGGCGCATCCCCAGCCTTATCTGGATGCCTCGCAAAAACGCTGGGAAGGCTACCTGAATGCCGGTCTGACAAACCCGAAAGCAACCAAAGATCAGGAACGTGTGGCGGTGAAAGCCATCGAAACATTAACCGCTAACTGGCGCGGGGCGGCAGGTGCGATGAAGTTTGATTCGGTGACGCCATCGGTGACTGGCCGCTGGTTCTCCGGCAATCAGACCTGGCCGTGGGACACCTGGAAACAAGCGTATGCGATGGCGCATTTCAATCCCGAGGTGGCGAAAAACAATATCCGCGCCGTGTTTGCCTTTCAGATCCCGCCCGGTGATCCGGTTCGTCCGTGGGATGCCGGTTTTGTACCTGATCTGATTGCCTATAACCCGGGTCCGGAACGTGGCGGCGATGGCACCAACTGGAATGAGCGCAACACGAAACCGAGTCTGGCGGCGTGGTCGGTGATGGAAATCTACAAAACGACCGGTGATAAACAATGGCTGGCGGAGATGTACCCTAAACTGGTCGCTTATCACGACTGGTGGCTGCGTAACCGTGACCATAACCATAACGGCGTGCCGGAATATGGCGCCACGCGCGATAAAGCGCATAACACCGCTGACGGCAAGATGTTGTTTACCGTCAGGGAAGGGCAGAAAGAACAGACCGAATCCGGGCTGAAAAACTACGACCGCGTGGTGAAATCCGGTCAGTACGACAGCATCGAAATCCCGGCGCAGGTGGCGGCTTCGTGGGAATCGGGGCGGGATGATGCGGCGGCCTTCGGTTTTATCGATGCCGATCAGCTGGCGAAATACATCAAAAATGGCGGTAAAAAACAGGACTGGCAGGTCAAATTCGCCGAAAACCGTTCGGATGACGGAACGTTGCTGGGGTATTCGCTGTTACAGGAATCCGTCGATGAAGCCAGCTATATGTACAGCGACAACAAATACATGGCCGAAATCGCCGACATTTTGGGCAAGAAAATAGCCGCCGCAGATTTCCGTGCGAAAGCCGTCAAACTGGCCGGATACATCAACACCTGCATGTTCGACAGCCGCAGCGGCTTCTTCTATGACATCCGGATTGAAGACAAACCGCTGGCCAACGGCTGCGCGGGCAAACCGATTGTCGAACGCGGCAAAGGTCCGGAAGGCTGGTCACCGTTGTTTAACGGCGCAGCGACGCAGGCGCATGCCGACGCCGTGGTGAAAGTGATGAAAGATGTGCGCGAATTTAACACCTATGTGCCGCTGGGCACCGCCGCACTGACCAATCCGGCGTTCGGTGCAGACATTTACTGGCGCGGCAGGGTCTGGGTCGATCAGTTATATTTCGGTCTGAAAGGCATGGAGCAATACGGTTACCGCGAAGATGCCGTCAAAATGGCGCAGGCCTTCTTTGATCACGCCGATGGTCTGGTTTCGGATGCGCCTATCCGGGAAAACTACAATCCGCTCAACGGCCAGCAGCAGGGCGCACCAAACTTCTCATGGAGTGCGGCGCATCTTTACATGCTGTACAACGACTTTTTCGGCCAGGGGAAATGAGACGGTAAGGGCTGAATTTCAGGCACAAAAAAACCGCTTCAGAGAGCGGTTTTTTTGTTGGGTGATTCAGTTAGCGCTAAATCAACCCAGTTTCACGCTTTAATAATAAGCGGGATCAGGCAACCCAAACGCCACTAACTTACACCAGGGGTGGGAAGGCAGCAAGTTTAAATTCTATACACATATCCTTATTGTTTTTATGGTCTTGGTGGTAGCATCTGCGCGGGGCTAGTTTGCCCGTTTAGCGACGGGTCACCGGGCTTGAAATTAGCACTTGAGTACCGCGCGGACAGGCAACCCAAACACTGCTTGTCCTTCTCCAGTCGGTCCCGGTGCTTATTGGTGAAACGCGGTTGTAAAAGGCCGCATCAATGAATAAGTGTATTTATGCACTGATCGTTGTACTGGGTTCTTTGATGACAACTGCTGGTGATGGATGGAACGTTAATGTTTCTCATATCAACATCAATGTCAGCACGGGCCCGGGTTTGTAGCAGTAGAGAAACCGCCCTTCGGGGTAATGCCGGTCACTTAAGGTGACCGGCATTGTTTTTTAAGGGATATTTCGACCTTTTTTCTCTCACTTCCCTCG
>NZ_QSNX01000010.1:0-226272 GCF_009498575.1 Rahnella sp. RcJ3 | reverse complement strand
GAGTAGGGAACTGCCAGGCATCAAATTAGTGGAAAGCCCCGTACGAAAGTACGGGGCTTTTTGCTATGCGGAATTTGAAATGCTCTGTACATTATCTATCCTAAAAACCGTCAGGATCCACAACTTAACTCGCCGTTTTTATCTCTCCTGCGCCCTGAACTGCTCTCCTTTATAACCAGACCGTCTAAATTAGTAGCTTAAGCTGAAACATTTTCACTTACCGCTTGCAGGCTCGACATCTCAATCAAAACCCGTTATCTTCGGCTATCTAGAAGTCTAAACGTATAAATGGATGTAGTGAGGAAGTTGTTATGCCGATCCGGGTTCCAGATGAATTACCAGCCGTGAATTTCCTGCGCAATGAGAACGTTTTTGTCATGACGTCATCACGTGCGAAAACGCAGGAGATCCGTCCTCTTAAGGTGCTGGTTCTCAACCTGATGCCGAAGAAAATTGAGACCGAAAATCAGTTTTTACGGCTGCTTTCCAACTCTCCTCTGCAGATAGATGTGCAGCTGCTGCGCATTGACAGTCGTGAATCTAAAAACACCCCTGCAGAGCATCTGAATAATTTCTATTGTGACTTTGAAGACATTCAGCATGACAACTATGATGGCCTGATCGTTACCGGTGCGCCTTTAGGATTGGTCGATTTTTGTGATGTAGCATACTGGCCGGAAATTGAGCGCGTGATCCACTGGGCGAAAAAGCATGTAACATCCACACTTTTTGTTTGCTGGGCGGTTCAGGCTGCTCTGAATGTGCTTTATGGACTACCTAAAATGACCCGCGAAGCGAAGCTTTCGGGTGTGTATCCTCATCAGACGCTGCAACCGCTGGCATTACTGACCCGTGGCTTTGATGAAAGCTTCCTGGCACCCCATTCCCGTTATGCAGATTTTCCGGCTGATGTGCTCCGCCAGCACACGGATCTGGAGATCTTTGCTGAATCCGACGAAGCCGGCGCCTATCTCTTTGCGACAAAAGATAAGCGGATGGCTTTTGTGACCGGGCACCCTGAATATGATGCGGGAACGTTGGCAGGAGAGTATCTGCGTGATGTGGCGGCGGGGTTATCACCTGAAATGCCTTACAACTATTTCCCGCAGGATAACGCCGAGCTGGCACCGAAGGCGACCTGGCGAAGCCATGGACATCTGCTGTTCACTAACTGGCTGAATTACTATGTTTATCAGATCACGCCGTTTGATCTGCGCCAGATGAATCCGACACTCGAGTAAATCCCCTTCCGCTTCCAGCAGACGATCTTACCGGTCGTCTGTTTTTCTCCCCTTTTTCTCCCTGCGATCTTTTTTCTGATCTTCTTCCTTCTGCATACATTTTTCTTAGATTCGAAATTCATTCCCATTTTACGGAAAATTTATTTAATTCTATCTAATTGATTAAAAACAGAACTTTTTTAATTTTTAAATAAAATGGAAATCGTTTTTGATTTTATGAAATTACTGATTACGCTTAAATCTATCGGGCAATAAATAACCAGAGAAAAGCCACCTCAGGATCATGAGCGTATCTCGGGTATGTTTTCGACCGTAATAGCATCTGTTCAGTGAGGCGGTCTGGCAGATTAAGCAGATAAATCAGGAGATAAACGATGTCTGAGCAAATTACCCGCAGTCAGCTTGGTTTTACGCGCCGTTTTGGTGAAAACGAAGCGCAAATTCTGACCGAAGAAGCCGTGGATTTTTTATCCGAACTGGTTGTCCGTTTTACCCCGCTGCGAAATCGATTACTGGCCGATCGCATTGCCGTACAGCAGAAGATAGATCAGGGGGTGTTGCCTGATTTTATTTCGGAAACGCATTCCATAAAAAATTCAGATTGGAAGGTACGGGGCATTCCGGCTGATTTACTGGATCGCCGGGTAGAAATCACTGGTCCTGTCGAACGCAAGATGGTGATCAATGCGCTGAACGCCAATGTAAAAGTCTTTATGGCGGATTTTGAGGACTCTCTGGCACCGGACTGGCAGAAAGTTATAGAAGGGCAGATTAACTTACGCGATGCGGTGAACGGGAGTATCAGCTACACCAATGAATCCGGGAAAATTTATCAGCTCAAACCTGATCCTGCCGTTCTGATTTGTCGTGTACGTGGCCTGCATTTACCTGAAAAGCATGTGAACTGGCAGGGTGAAGCTATTCCCGGTTCGTTGTTCGATTTCGCTTTGTACTTTTTCCATAACTATCGCGCATTACTGGCAAAAGGCAGTGGCCCCTATTTCTATCTGCCAAAAATGCAGTCTTATCATGAGGCTGACTGGTGGAGCCAGGTCTTCAGTTTTGCCGAGGATTATGCGGGATTGGCGCGGGGCACGATTAAAGCCACGGTGCTGATTGAAACCCTGCCTGCGGTTTTCCAGATGGACGAAATCCTTTACCACTTGCGCGATCACATTGTCGGACTGAACTGTGGTCGCTGGGATTACATCTTCAGTTATATCAAAACGTTGAAGAATCATTCTGACCGTATATTACCTGACCGTCAGTCCGTAACGATGACTCAGCCTTTTCTAAATGCTTATTCCCGGCTGCTGATTAAAACCTGTCACCGGCGTGGGGCATTTGCGATGGGCGGAATGGCAGCATTTATTCCCAGCAAAGACGTTAAGCGTAACGAGTGGGTGCTGAATAAAGTCCGCACAGACAAAGAGCTGGAAGCGAATAACGGACATGATGGTACCTGGATTGCACACCCTGGGCTGGCAGACACCGTGCTTGAAGTGTTCGACAAAGCGCTGGGTAACCGTTCAAACCAGCTGGATGTACTACGTGAAGAAGATGCCGAAATTACTGCAGAGCAATTACTCGAACCTTGTTCCGGCGAGCGTACTGAAGAGGGAATGCGCGCCAATATTCGCGTCGCAGTGCAATACATTGAAGCCTGGATTTCTGGCAACGGCTGCGTCCCGATTTACGGGTTGATGGAAGATGCTGCCACGGCTGAAATCTCCCGCACATCCATCTGGCAATGGATCCACCACGGCAAAACGCTTAATGACGGACAACCCGTCACCAAGCCGTTATTCCGCCGCATGCTGAACGAAGAAATGCTGGTTATTCAGCAGGAGTTGGGCGAACAACGTTTCAGTGCCGGTCGTTTCACGCAGGCGGCTGCCTTGATGGAAAAAATCACCACACAAGATGAGTTAATCGACTTCCTGACCCTGCCGGGCTATCAGCTGCTGGCCTGATCCTTCTTACCCTACACATAAAAAGACCGGAGTATTTGCCATGAAAACGAACCGTACTCAGCAAATTCAGCAGCTTGAAGAAACGTGGAGCCAACCACGCTGGAAAAATATCACCCGACCTTACACGGCGGCAGAAGTGATCAGCCTGCGGGGTTCAGTCAATCCGGAGTGTACGCTGGCTCAGCACGGAGCTGCCCGCCTGTGGAATTTACTCCACGGCGCATCGCGTAAAGGGTATGTGAATTGCCTCGGCGCGCTGACAGGTGGCCAGGCCTTACAACAGGCAAAAGCGGGTATCGAAGCCATTTATCTCTCGGGATGGCAAGTTGCCGCGGATGCCAATACGGCTTCCAGTATGTATCCCGACCAGTCTTTGTATCCTGTGAATTCGGTGCCTGAAGTTGTGGCGCGGATTAACAACACTTTTCGTCGCGCTGATCAGATCCAGTGGGCCAATAACATTGAGCCCGGGCAGCCTGGCTATACCGACTATTTCCTGCCGATTGTGGCGGACGCTGAAGCCGGTTTTGGTGGCGTACTCAATGCCTTTGAACTGATGAAATCCATGATTGAAGCCGGTGCTGCCGCCGTTCATTTTGAAGATCAGCTTGCTGCGGTGAAGAAGTGCGGGCATATGGGCGGCAAAGTTCTGGTGCCGACACAGGAAGCCGTACAGAAGCTGATTTCCGCGCGTCTTGCCGCCGATGTTCTTGGTGTGCCGACGTTGTTGGTGGCACGTACCGATGCCGATGCGGCAGATTTACTGACGTCGGACTGCGACCCGTATGACAGCCAGTTTATTACCGGCGAAAGAACACATGAAGGTTTCTACCGGACGAACGCCGGTATTGAGCAGGCCATCAGTCGCGGTCTGGCGTACGCACCTTATGCCGACGTAGTGTGGTGCGAGACATCGACGCCTGATCTGAAACTGGCTCAGCGTTTTGCTGAGGCCATCCACGCTAAATTCCCGGGCAAATTGCTGGCCTATAACTGTTCGCCATCGTTTAACTGGAAGAAGAATCTCGACGATAAAACCATCGCCAGTTTCCAGGACCAGTTGGCCGCGATGGGTTACCAGTATCAGTTCATTACGCTGGCGGGCATTCACAGCATGTGGTTCAACATGTTCGATCTTGCCCATGCTTATGCACAGGGCGAGGGGATGAAGCACTACGTGGATAAAGTGCAGGAGCCGGAATTTGCAGCCATAGATCGCGGCTATACCTTTGCTTCTCATCAGCAGGAAGTCGGAACCGGCTATTTCGATAAAGTCACTACCATTATTCAGGGCGGTCGCTCCTCGGTTACCGCACTCACCGGCTCTACCGAAGAACAGCAGTTTTCTCCGACGTCACACTGATGCTCATCAGACCTGGTGAAAGCCGGGTCTCTTTCCTCAGGGAGTCGCCACTATGCGTATAGAGCTGTTGATTGCGCAGACTATTTTACAGGGGTTCGACGCCCAGTACGGCCGCTTTCTCGAAGTGACATCGGGGGCGCAGCAGCGCTTTGAAAATGCCGACTGGTCAGCGGTACAGGCAGCGATGAAGCAACGTATCCATTTGTATGACCACCATGTCGGTCTGGTTGTCGCCCAGCTCAAATGCATTACCGGCCAGCGTTTTTATGATGCCGCGTTTCTGATCCGCATAAAGGAATGTTACTCCGGATTACTGCCTGATTATCCGAGGGCTGAAATCGCTGAAAGCTTTTTTAATTCAGTCTATTGCCGGATTTTCAAACATCGCGATCTGACAGCGGACAAACTTTTTATTTTCAGTGAGCAGTCCTCCCGGCGTCAGCAACATTGTGCCCGTCCTTTGTCACGCCTCTACCCGGTTCAGGGTAATTTCTTTGCCACGCTGGTAAAAGTCCTTGATGACCTGCCGGTGCGCTTACCGTGGGAGGATGCGAACCGTGATGTGGATTATATTGCCACTGCATTAAAGCAACGCTTCCCCGCAGAGTGGCTTGCGGATGCTGATATTGAGATCGCTACCGAGATTTTTTATCGCAATAAAGCCGCGTGGATAATCGGCAAAATCAGATGTGCTTCACAGATATTCCCGCTGTTATTGCCGGTGCATCTTAGTCATCAGAATGAGTTATTTGTTGATGCCTGTCTGACGGAAAGCAACGATGCCAGCATAGTCTTTGGCTTTGCCCGCTCATATTTTATGGTGTATGCCCCGCAGCCCGGTGCGCTGGTTGAATGGTTACGTGAGATTTTACCGGCCAAAACCACGGCTGAGCTGTACAGCGCTATCGGTTGTCAAAAGCACGCAAAAACAGAATGTTACCGTGAACATTTGCACTTTATGGCGCAAGCCGACGAGTCTTTTATTATTGCGCCGGGGGTCAAAGGCATGGTCATGCTGGTATTTACCCTGCCTGGCAGTGACCGCGTGTTCAAGGTGATAAAAGATAATTTTGCGCCGCAGAAAGAAGTGACTGAGGCACAGGTCAAAGCCTGCTATCAGTTGGTGAAAGAGCATGACCGCGTCGGGCGGATGGCCGATACCCAGGAATTTGAGCACTTTGTTCTGCCGAAGAAAAACATCAGCCCTGAACTGATGGCTGAACTACAGTGCGAAGTACCTGCCAAGATAGAAGATCTGGGGGACAGCATTGCGCTCCGGCATCTGTATATTGAACGGCGTATGACGCCGCTGAATTTATATCTGGAACAGGCCAGCGATACGCAGCTTCATGACGTGATTGAAGAATACGGCAATGCGATCAAACAACTGGCTGCGGCGAATATCTTCCCCGGCGACATGTTGTTTAAGAATTTTGGCGTGACCCGTCATGGTCGTGTGGTGTTTTATGACTACGATGAAATCTGCTACATGACTGAAGTTAATTTCCGCGATATTCCCGCACCCCGTTACCCGGAGGATGAACTGGCCAGCGAACCCTGGTACAGCATTGCTCCGGGCGATGTTTTCCCGGAAGAATTCCGGCATTTCCTTTGCAGCGACAAACGCCTTGGTCAAATCTTTGAAACGCTACACGACGATTTGTTTAGCGCCGGTTACTGGCGCGGTTTGCAACAGCGTATCCGTGAAGGGCACGTCGAAGATGTTTTTGCGTATCGTCGTTCCCGGCGTTTTAGCCAGCGTTAATTTGCTGAAATCCTCCCGGATAATGGTGGGATTTCAGCATCTTTCTCAGTGTTTTCCACCGCCGTAGGCCTGCGTGATTTCTTTCGCCGCATGAATCACCAGTGCACCCAGTTCCGTCACGCGGTCATCGGTGATTCGTGAAACCGGGCCCGAGATTGAAATCGCCGCATAGGCATCGTTGTGTTCGTCGTAAATGCAGGTTGCCACACAACGCAGTCCGAGCGCATGCTCTTCATCATCAAAGGCATAGCCGCGTTTACGGGTATCCGCCAACTCCTGCTTCAGATTCACAGGAGACGTTTTTGTCAGGGGCGTATAGCTGTGCAGGCCTATTTTATGCAGCAGTTTTGCCAGACGCTCTTCCGGCAACGTCGAAAGAAATGCTTTACCGGCACCCGACGCATGCATCGGTAATTTGCCACCAATCGGCGCGGACATCCTCATCAGGGCATTGCACTGCACCTGATCGATGATGATCGCCTGATAATCACTGTGATCCAGCACCGCCAGATTCACCGTTTCGCCGGATTCTTCCATCAGGCGGCGTAACATCGGATGCACCATTGCCAGTAAATTCCGGCTTTGCAGGAAACTGCTTCCTACGATAAAAGCATGTGAGCCAATGGTCCACAGGCCCAAATCGCCGACCTGACGGACAAATCCCTGCTGTTGCATGGTGGTCAGAAGGCGGTGGGTGGTGGAATTGGGTAAACCCGCCTGCTGGGCGAGATCGGTCAGTGCCACGCTGCCCTGGGCTTCAGCGATATATTCCAGCAACTTAAGGCCACGTGTCAGGGACTGCACCTGCCCGGTCGCTGCGCTGCCGGTTACAGCCGCGGCTTTGGTTTTCTTAGCACGTTTGGCCGGAGCCGTTACGGACGTTGCCATGAGCCTGTTCCTTGTAAGATGCGCCAAAAGCTGGCGAAGAAAAATCATTTTTGGAATTGGTTTTCGTTTTTACAGTATGGATCGCAACCTGCCTTTACGCTCATCCGATGTGTTGCACTGCGTTTGCGGGATGTCTTCCCGAATTGAAAAAGTCTCACGTCGGTGCGGGCTTTTGGCTGAGGAAGGTATGCTAGGATGTTGACCATGATTTCCGGCGCATGAATGAACAATTTGCCGGGTGTGCGTGATGGGTGATGAGGTGAAAGTGACTAATCGAGTTGAGGCGCTACATAAGCAGCTGGCACAGCGCATTTTGGTTCTGGATGGCGGTATGGGCACCATGATCCAAAGCTATCGTCTGGAAGAAGAAGATTACCGTGGTGAGCGTTTTGCTGACTGGGAAAGCGATCTTAAAGGCAATAATGATCTTCTGGTGCTCTCCAAACCAGACGTGATCGTCGAGATCCATAACGGTTATCTTGCTGCTGGTGCAGATATCCTCGAAACCAACACCTTCAACTCCACCACGATTGCAATGGCTGACTACCATATGGAATCGCTGTCGGCTGAAATTAACTATGAAGCTGCGCGGCTGGCGCGTCAATGTGCCGATGCGTGGACCGCCCGTACGCCGGATAAACCGCGTTATGTTGCCGGGGTTTTAGGCCCGACCAACCGGACGGCGTCGATTTCCCCGGATGTTAACGATCCCGCATTTCGTAACGTATCTTTCGATCAGCTGGTTGAAGCCTACCGCGAATCCACCCGGGCACTGATCGAAGGCGGTGCCGATCTGATCATGATCGAAACCGTATTTGACACTCTCAACGCCAAAGCCGCGACGTTCGCAGTAGAAAGTGAATTCGAAGCAATGGGCATCGTATTGCCTGTCATGGTTTCCGGCACGATTACTGATGCTTCCGGCCGCACCTTATCTGGCCAGACAACCGAAGCTTTTTATAACTCGCTGCGTCACGTTAAACCGCTCACCTTTGGCCTTAACTGCGCGCTGGGTCCGGATGAGTTACGTCAGTATGTCGCTGAGTTATCTCGTATTGCAGAATGTTATGTCACCGCGCACCCGAACGCCGGTTTACCTAATGCTTTTGGTGAATACGATCTCGAAGCCAAAGAAATGGCTGAGCATATTGCCGAATGGGCACGCTCGGGCTTTCTGAACATTGTCGGTGGCTGCTGTGGTACCACGCCTGCGCATATCGCGGCGATGGTGAAAGCCGTGGAAGGCGTACCGCCCCGCGCTTTACCGACCATTCCTGTTGCCTGTCGTCTGGCAGGGCTGGAACCGCTGACCATCGATCCACAGACGCTGTTTGTGAACGTCGGTGAACGTACTAATGTGACCGGTTCTGCTCGTTTCAAGCGACTGATTAAAGAAGAAAAGTATGCGGAAGCGCTGGCGGTAGCCCGTCAGCAGGTAGAAAGTGGCGCGCAAATCATCGATATCAACATGGATGAAGGGATGCTCGACGCCGAAGCGGCAATGGTGCGTTTCCTCAGCCTGATTGCCGGTGAACCGGATATCGCCCGTGTGCCGATCATGATCGACTCCTCCAAATGGGATGTTATCGAAAAAGGCCTGAAATGCATTCAGGGCAAGGGGATTGTTAACTCCATTTCCATGAAAGAAGGCGAAGAAGCCTTCCTGCACCACGCCCGTATGGTACGCCGGTACGGCGCGGCCGTTGTGGTCATGGCATTCGATGAAACCGGGCAGGCGGATACCCGCGCCCGCAAAATTGAAATCTGCCGCCGTGCCTACAAGCTGTTGACTGAAAAAGTCGGCTTCCCGCCGGAAGACATCATTTTTGACCCGAATATCTTTGCGGTGGCGACCGGCATTGACGAACACAACAACTACGCCGTCGATTTCATCGAAGCCTGCGCCGATATCAAAGCACAACTGCCGCATGCGCTGATTTCCGGCGGTGTTTCCAATGTTTCATTCTCTTTCCGCGGTAACGAACCGGTACGTGAAGCCATTCACGCCGTCTTCCTGTATCACGCCATCCGCAACGGTATGGATATGGGCATCGTCAACGCCGGTCAGTTGGCGATTTATGATGATTTACCGGCTGAACTGCGCGACGCCGTCGAAGATGTGATCCTCAACCGCCGCGATGATGGTACTGAGCGCCTGCTTGAACTGGCTGAAAAATACCGTGGCAGCAAGGACGATGGAGAAGCGAATAAGCAGCAGGCGGAATGGCGCAGCTGGGACGTGAAAAAACGCCTCGAATACTCGCTGGTGAAAGGCATTACCGAATTTATCGAACTGGATACCGAAGAGTGCCGTCAGCTGGCCGCGCGTCCTATCGAAGTGATCGAAGGCCCGCTGATGGACGGTATGAACGTCGTCGGCGACCTGTTTGGTGCCGGTAAAATGTTCCTGCCGCAAGTGGTGAAATCCGCGCGCGTGATGAAACAGGCCGTGGCCTATCTGGAGCCATACATTGAAGCCAGCAAGGAAAAGGGCCAGACCAACGGCAAAATCCTGCTGGCCACGGTCAAAGGCGATGTCCATGACATCGGTAAAAACATCGTTGGCGTGGTGCTGCAATGTAATAACTACGAGATTATCGATCTCGGTGTAATGGTGCCGACGGACAAAATCCTGAAAACCGCCATCGAAGAAAACGTCGATATCATCGGGCTTTCCGGGCTGATTACGCCGTCACTCGATGAAATGGTCAACGTCGCGAAAGAAATGGAGCGGCGTGGTTTTACCATGCCGTTGCTGATTGGCGGCGCAACCACATCGAAAGCGCACACTGCGGTGAAAATCGAAAAAAATTACAGTGGTGTGACCTGCTACGTGCAAAACGCCTCGCGTTCTGTCGGCGTGGTGTCTGCGTTGCTGTCAAAAGATCAGCGGGACGCGTTTATCGAACGTACACGTAAAGAGTACGACACTGTACGTATCCAGCATGGTCGTAAAAAGCCGCGCACGCCGCCAGTGAGTCTTGAAGTGGCCCGCGACAACGCTACTTTTATCGATTGGGAAGCTTACACGCCACCGGTGGTCCATCGTCTGGGCATCCAGAAAGTCGAAGCCAGCATTGAAACACTGCGCAATTACATCGACTGGACGCCGTTCTTCATGACCTGGTCGCTGGCAGGTAAATATCCGCGCATTCTTGAAGATGAAGTTGTCGGCGAAGAAGCGAAACGCCTGTTCAAAGATGCCAATGACCTGCTCGATAAACTTTGCGCTGAGAAATTGCTCAACCCACGCGGCGTCGTCGGTCTCTTCCCGGCAAACCGCAAAGGCGATGACATCGAAATCTACAGCGATGAACGCCGCGAAGACGTGCTGGTGGTCAGCCATCATCTGCGTCAGCAAACGGAAAAAACCGATTTCGCCAACTATTGCCTGGCTGACTTTGTCGCACCGAAATCCAGCGGCAAGAAAGATTACATGGGGGCATTTGCTGTAACCGGCGGGCTGGAGGAGGATGCGCTGGCCGAGGCGTATGACAAACAGCATGATGATTACAATAAAATCATGATCAAGGCGCTGGCTGACCGTCTGGCAGAAGCGTTTGCGGAATACCTGCATGAGAAAGTGCGCAAGGTGTATTGGGGTTTTGCCGCCAACGAGAATCTGAGCAACGAAGAGCTGATCCGCGAGAATTATCAGGGAATACGTCCGGCGCCCGGTTACCCGGCCTGTCCTGAACACACTGAAAAGGGGCAAATCTGGAAGCTGCTGGATGTGGAAGCCAATACCGGTATGCAACTGACCGAATCCTTTGCGATGTGGCCGGGTGCTGCGGTGTCAGGCTGGTATTTCAGCCACCCTGACAGCAAATACTTCGCCGTGGCACAAATCCAGCGTGATCAGGTCGAAGATTACGCGGCACGTAAAAATATGCCGGTCGCCGAAGTGGAGCGCTGGCTGGCGCCGAACTTAGGTTACGACGCCGACTAATACCCGTCATCCTTCAAGTTGACTCTGCATTGGCTGCCATCACGAACCCCAGTCACTTACTTCAGTAAGCTCCTGGGGTTCATTCAGTTGCCGCCTTAATTCATCTCGAATGATTTAGGGTATCCCATCGGTGTTTTTTTCCACTTAAATCAACTCACTTCCACATCAATGTGCAGCGCGTCATAGCGCCAGTATTCTAAATCGCAGTCGATAACCCGGTCGTGCTGGTCGCGGTTGGTCCGCGTAATAAACAGCGCCGGACTGCCGGGAGCCACTTTCAGCGCATGTGACGCCTCTTCAGGCAGCAATGTCGGCACCATGTCGAAACGCACGCGTCCGTAATGGATGTCATAGCGGGATGCGTACAAATCAGTCAGCGATGTCGTGAGATCCGCGTCAAGAATGCCCTGAAAATACAGAGGATTAAGATAGTGCTCGACGTACAAAACCGGGCGGTTATCGATATAACGCAACCGCCGGATGCAAATGACCTCACTCTCTGACGGCAACAATAACTTCTGACACACCGTATCGCTGGCAATACAGTGCTTCGCATTAATCACTGTGGTCTTTGCGCTGCGCCCCTGATCTTTCGCCATTGCGTGAAAGTGACTTCTTTGCAGCGGGTTGTAGACAATGCGTGGCGGGGAAACAAACCAGCCCCGGCGTACTTCCCGGTAAATCAGACCCTGGGCCTCAAGCTGGCTCAATGCTTCCCGTAATGTAATACGGGTAGTGGAAAACTGTTCACTCAACGTGCGCTCAGAAGGCAGCCTTCCCTCGGCAGAAAATGCCCCGGCCGCAATACTTTCGCTTAATGCCTTGCAGATAACGGCAAGGGTAGTCTGCGATTCACTCATCGGTCAGCAAGCCTCATTTCAGTGCGTTTTTGCACCAATCTGAACTTTCATCGTGTAAATAATGTGCGCTTGTTAACAGCGATAAGCTTAAAACTGCTGCTTTTTCGCGCTGACATATAATTATCACAATTGAGCGTTAGATTGGCTTGGTTCTTGCTGGACTAGACCAGCACTTCACACACACTACCATCCGGAGCATCCGTTATGAAACAGTTGTTCGCTTCTGTGTTAACCAGCGCGCTTGTCCTCTCCGCTTCATCGGCATTTGCCGCTGAACCTCCTGCTGCACTCCTGAAAGCGGCACAAGCCGAAGGAACGGTAAACAGTGTCGGTATGCCTGATGACTGGGCGAACTGGAAAGGAACCTGGAGTGATCTGAGCACCAAGTATGGCCTGAAACATAGCGATACCGATATGAGTTCGGCACAGGAGATCGCGAAATTCCTGGCAGAAAAAGACAATGCCAGTGCTGATATTGGCGACGTGGGTGCAGCTTTTGGACCCGTTGCCGTGCAAAAAGGCGTGACTCAGCCCTATAAACCGACCACCTGGGATCAGGTACCAGACTGGGCAAAAGATAAAGAGGGTATGTGGGCACTTGCTTATACCGGCACTATCGCCTTCATCATTGATAAATCGCAGGTGAAAGATGAGCCACACAGCTGGGCTGATCTGCTAAACAGCAAATACAAAGTGACTATCGGTGACGTGAGCACCGCAGCGCAGGCCGCAAATGGCGTGCTGGCGGCAACTTACGCGATGGGCGGCAATGAAAAGGACCTGAAACCAGGTCTGGAATATTTTGGCAAACTGGCGAAAGCAGGGCGTCTGAGCCTGACTAACCCGGTCATCGCGTCTCTGGAAAAAGGTGAAGTGCAGGTTGGCGTAGTCTGGGACTTCAACGGTCTGAGCTATCGCGACAAAATCGACAAAACCCGCTTCGACGTGGTGATCCCATCTGATGGCACTATCACGTCCGGTTACACCACGATCATCAACAAATTCGCCAAACATCCGAACGCCGCCAAACTGGCGCGTGAATACATCTTCTCTGATGCCGGTCAGATCAATCTGGCACAAGGCTATGCCCGTCCAATCCGTGCCGATCACATCACGCTGCCAGACGATGCAAAAGCCAAACTGTTGCCTTCCAGCGAATACAAAAATGCGCACCCGATTGCAGATCCGGCTGCCTGGGATAAGAGCGCGAAAACCTTGCCGCGTCTGTGGCAGGAAAACGTCATGATCAACATGCAGCAGTAATTGATTAAAAAATAAGAAAAACCGGACAGCGAAAGCATTGGTTAATAACAACACCTGTAAGAAATGAAAGGTATACATGGTATGAAGAGCATTCTGGTAGTACTCGACGGGCTGAATTATCAGGTCGGCCGCGACGCAATGGGTTATCTGCAAGCCCAGTGTGCCGCAGGACGCGGCCGCTTGTATCAACTGGAATGCGAATTGCCTTCGCTGTCCCGGCCACTTTATGAATGCATTCTCACCGGTATCACGCCGGTGGTGAGTGGCATTGTTCACAACCACGTTGACCGGTTATCGACTCAACGTAGTATTTTCCACTATGCCCGCGACGCTGGCCTGACGACGGCTGCTGCGGCTTATCACTGGGTCAGCGAGCTGTATAACCGCACGCCGTTTGACCCGCCGCGTGACCGCCACACCAGCGATGACTCGCTGACTATCCAGCACGGCCATTTTTATTACGATGATAGTTACCCTGATTCGCATCTGTTCGATGACGCCGAAAGCCTGCGTCGTCGTCATGATCCCGACTTCCTGCTGATCCACCCGATGAACATTGATGATGCCGGGCATAAATTTGGCCTGTCGACGCCCCAATACCGCAACAAAGCACGCACCGCAGACGGCATCCTGTCGCGCTATCTGGGCGACTGGCTGGACGCCGGTTATCAGGTGATCGTGACTGCGGATCACGGTATGAATGATGACCGCAGCCACGGCGGTATTTTGCCGGAGGAGCGTCAGGTGCCGCTGTTCGTCTTCGGCAGTGCGTTCAGCTTCAAAGAGGCCGCACCGTTGCAGACGGAGTTATGCGGAACCGTTTGTCAGATCCTCAATATTGCCCACGACAAGCCACATTGCGCGGCATTACTGGCCTGAATCCCGTCACTTTTAGAGGATACCCGATGAAAGCTAAGTGGATTGCGGCGTTGTTTATGCTGCCGTTTCTGGTGTTTTTCATCGCTTTTCAGCTGGCGCCGCTGACATGGATTGCGGTGAGCAGCTTTTACAGCGAAACCTATGAAGCCTGGGGACTGGGCAATTACACCGACATTCTGACATCACCGTTCTATTTACAGGCTATGCGTTTCTCACTGGATATTTCCATCTGGTCGAGTTTATACGGTTTGCTTATTGCGTTAGTGGGTAGTTACTCACTTCGCCAGCTTGGCCCGACAAAGCTGCACGACTTTGTGATGTCGTTTACTAACATGACCAGCAACTTTGCGGGCGTACCGCTGGCCTTCGCCTTCGTTATCCTGCTTGGCCTGAATGGTTGTCTGACGCTGCTGCTGAAAAAATATGGCCTGATGGAACACTTCGACCTCTATTCAAAAGACGGCCTGATTGTGCTCTATACCTATTTCCAGATCCCGCTCGGCGTGTTGCTGATGTATCCGGCATTTGATGCGTTACGGGAGGACTGGCGCGAGTCAGCGGCCTTGCTGGGCGCGGGACGCTGGCGTTACTGGCGTCATATCGGTATTCCGGTACTGTTCCCGGCCTTGCTCGGCACCTTCGTTATTTTGCTCGCCAATGCCCTTGGCGCGTATGCCACGGTGTATGCGCTGACCACCGGTAACTTTAACGTGGTGCCGGTGCGTATCGCGGCGTTGGTCTCGGGGGATATTTCTCTCGATCCGAATATGGGCAGCGCGCTGGCGATGTTGCTGGTGGTGCTGATGGCCTTTATCACGCTGATCCATCAGTGGTTATTGCGTAAAAGTTATCTCAGTCAGCGCAGCTGACGGGCAGAAAAAGGAACGTAAGATGTCGCGGTCTGAAGCAATTTACCACCGTGTGGTGATCTGGATTTTACTGATTGTCCTGATGTTGCCGCTGCTGGCGACGCTGGTCTATGCGCTGGTGCTGGAATGGGGGGTGACCATTTTACCGAGCGGCTTTACGCTGAAATGGCTGGTGGAACTGTGGAGCGATCCGCGCTTCCTGATTGCGCTCTGGCATTCGCTGCTGGTGTGTTTCGGCACACTTTTTCTGTCGCTGGTACTGATCCTGCCACTAATGTTTGTGATTGCTTACTATTTCCCTAAGCTCGATGCACTGATGAACATCCTGATCCTGCTGCCGTTCGCCGTGCCGCCGGTGGTGTCATCGGTGGGCCTGATGCAACTCTATTCCGCTGAACCGCTGGCGCTCACCGGTACGCCGTGGATCCTGATTGGCTGTTACTTCACCATCGCGCTGCCGTTTATCTATCGCGCTATTTCTAACAACATGCAGGCGATCAACCTGCGTGACCTGATGGATGCTGCACATCTGCTCGGTGCCAGCACCTGGAAAGCGGCGCTGCTGGTGGTTTTGCCTAACTTACGCAAAGGCGGAATGATTGCCGTCCTGCTGTCGTTTTCCTTCCTGATCGGGGAGTTTGTGTTCGCCAATCTGCTGGCGGGCAGCCGTTATGAAACGGTTCAGGTTTACCTCTATAACATGCGTAATGGCAGCGGCCATTTTACCAGCGCATTGGTCATCTCCTATTTCATGGTCGTCCTGATTTTCACCTGGGTGGCGAACATGCTGAACAAAGGAAAGAGCTGATTATGTCGTATTTGCAGGTTACTCAACTCAACAAGTCTTACGGTCCGACGCAGATTTTCAACAACATCGATTTCTCAGCAGAAGAGGGAGAATTCGTCACACTGCTGGGGCCAAGCGGCTGCGGAAAATCCACGCTGCTGCGCTGTCTGGCCGGTCTGACTTCCGTCGACAGCGGAAAAATTCTGATTCAGGGGCAGGATATTGTGCCGCTGCCGCCACAACAGCGCGGCATCGGCATGGTCTTCCAGAGCTATGCGCTGTTTCCTAATATGACGGTTGAAGCCAATGTCGCGTTCGGCCTGAAAATGCAAAAGATACCGGCGTCAGAGCTGCACCGGCGCGTCGGTGAAGTACTGGAACTGGTGGAAATGAACGATTACGCAAAACGTTATCCGCATCAGCTTTCCGGTGGTCAGTGTCAGCGTGTGGCACTGGCGCGTTCACTGGTTACGCAGCCGCGCCTGTTGCTGCTCGACGAACCCCTTTCCGCGCTCGATGCCCGTATCCGTAAGCATCTGCGTGAGCAAATCCGCCGTATTCAGCGTGAAATGAATCTGACGGCGATTTTCGTGACCCACGATCAGGAAGAAGCGCTGACCATGTCCGACCGGATTGTGCTGATGAACAAAGGGCAAATCGTCCAAAATGCCGATGCCGAAACCCTGTATACTGAACCGGTGGATGCGTTTGCTGCGGGCTTTATCGGCAGCTACAACCTGCTAAGCCCTGAACAGGCGATGGCGCTGACCGGCATAACTTACACGGGCCGTGTCGCCATCCGTCCGGAGTCGGTCACAATATGCGAGCTGATTGAAGGTATTCCGGCTAAAATTATCAGCCACAGTCTGCTTGGCAACGTCGTGCGTTATCGCGTTTTAGCACACGGAGTTGAGCTTTCTGTGGATGTCTTAAACCGTTCTGTGGCCTCACTTCGCGCCGATGGCAGCGATATTGGTCTACAGTTAGATCTTGTTACGTTACGGGAAGTTGCATGAAACTGGCGCTGTTTGATCTCGATGAAACCCTGATTAGCGGCGACTGTTCGAGTTTGTGGTCAGCCTACATGGTGGCAAATGGCTGGGTGGCCGATGAGCAGGCTTTTCTGCAACAAGATGCCGCGCTGATGCAGCAATATGCTATCGGTCAGATGGATATGCAGGAGTACATGCGTTGTACTTTGGTGCCGCTGTCCGGCCGCAGTCAACGTGATGTCGCGGCGATGGTCGCGAATTATATTCAGGATGTGATTGCCCCGCGTGTTTACACGCAGGCGCGTGAGTGTCTGGCTGCTCACCGTGCACAGGGCGACCGGACGGTAATTATTTCCGCGTCCGGTGAACATCTGGTGCAGCCGATTGCCCGTTTTCTCGGTGTTGATGAAACGCTGGCGATTGGTGTTGAAATGAAAGACGGGCGTTTTACCGGCGCCACACGAGGGACGATGACCTATCGCGAGGGAAAAGTCTCGCGGTTGCTGGAGCTCATCAATCAGGACGCATCCCTTTTGCAATCAGCCAGTTTTTATTCTGATTCCCATAATGATCTGCCGTTGCTGACCCGCGTGGGCCAGCCGGTGGCGGTGAATCCAGACGCTATCCTGCTCCAGCACGCCCGGCAGGCAGGATGGCCGGTCTATGCCTGGCGTTAATGGAGCTGTTCTTTCGTGTTAACCCTTTTGCATTTGTTGTCTGCTATTTCTCTGCTCGTATGGGGTACGCACATCGTGCGTACCGGCATCATGCGTGTCTTTGGCGCCAATCTGCGCCGTGTTCTGAGTAACAGTGTCGAGAAAAAACCGCTGGCGTTTGTGGCGGGCATTGGCGTTACTGCGCTGGTGCAAAGCAGTAATGCTACCGCGCTGCTGGTCACGTCGTTTGTATCGCAGGGGCTGGTAGCCCTGGCTCCGGCACTGGTGATTATTCTCGGTGCAGATGTCGGGACCGCCGTGATGGCGCGTATCCTGACCTTCGATCTCTCCTGGCTTTCTCCGCTGCTGATTTTCGTCGGTGTCGCGTTCTTCCTCAGCCGTAAACAGACCCGTGCGGGGCAAATGGGCCGTGTCGGTATCGGGCTGGGGCTGATTTTACTGGCGCTGGAGCTGATTGTGGGCGCCGCGACGCCGATCATGCAGGCCTCCGGCGTTAAAGTTTTATTCTCGTCCCTGACCGGTGATGTGCTGCTCGATGCCCTGACCGGCGCAGTGTTTGCCATCATCAGTTATTCCAGTCTGGCGGCGGTGTTGCTGACGGCAACCCTTGCCGCGACCGGCGTGATTTCGCTTAAAGTGTCACTTTGTCTGGTCATCGGTGCCAACCTCGGCAGCGGGCTGCTGGCGATGATTAACGCCAGTAAAATGAATGCCGCCGGTCGCCGCGTGGCGCTCGGCAGTACGCTGTTTAAACTGATTGGTTTGGTGATTGTGCTGCCGTTTGTCGGACTGTTGTCGACGCAACTGGCGCGGCTTGGCATTCCGGATGAAGAACTGGTGATCTACTTCCACATGTTCTACAACCTGATCCGTTGTCTGGCGATGGTGCCGCTGACGGCGCCGATGGCGAAGGTTTGCGAGATGATGATTGCCGATGTGCCTGAAGATGATCCCCGTCTGCGTCCGCGCCATCTGGATGTCAGCGCAATTGATACCCCGACGCTGGCGCTGGCCAATGCCGCCCGTGAAACCTTGCGCATGGGCGACGTGGTCGAACATATGCTGATCCTCAACCGGGAAGTGATGCACGGTAAACTGGCGCAGGATCGCGAAGTGCGGCGTCTCGACGATGATGTTGATGTGCTCTATACCGCCATCAAACTGTATCTGGCGCAAATCAACAAGGAAGGACTTGGCGAAGATGATTCCCGCCGCTGGGCTGAAATCATCGAAATGGCGCTGAACCTCGAACAGGCCGGTGACATTATCGAGCGCATGACCGGCGATATCACCGCCAAATCCCACGCTACCCGACGCGCGTTCTCGCCGGAAGGACTGGTGGAGCTGGATGCCTTACATGAGAAATTGCAGGATAACCTGCGCCTGAGTCTGGGCGTTTTCCTGTCGAACGATCTGACCAGTGCGCGCCGTCTGCGCCGCTCCAAACACCGTTTCCGCATTCTCGACCGCCGTTATGCGCATGCGCACGTCGATCGCCTGCATCAGCATAATGTGCAGAGTATCGAAACCAGCTCGCTGCACCTCGGGTTGCTGGGGGATATGAAACGTCTGAACTCACTGTTCTGTGCAGTGGCCTATAACGTGCTGGATCAGGATGAGCAGGAAGATGAGCAGCGCGAACCGAATGATGATGTGCAACGGGTGTAGGACGAATCAAAACGGGCGCTGAGGAAGGCGCCCGTTTCTTTTTCATCTTCTTTTTCGTCTGGAAATCAGTCTTTTTTGACCGGCTTACCGGACCAGTAACCGGCCAGCAAAGAACCTGACAGATTGTGCCATACCGAGAACAATGCGCCCGGCAGTGCGGCCAGCGGGGTGAAATAGATTTTCCCCAGCGTCGCCGCTAAACCTGAGTTCTGCATCCCGACTTCCATCGCCAGCGTGCGGCAGGTGGTTTCGTCAAAGCCAAACAGTTTCCCGCCCCAGTAACCGCTCAGTAAGCCTATGCCGTTGTGCAGAATAACCGCCACAATCACGATCAATCCCACCGAACCGATAAAGCCCTGACTGCCCGCCACGACGGCGCTGATAATGGCGACAATGCATGCCATTGAGAAAAGCGGCAGCAGCGGTTCGATACGTTTCACGGTTTTCGTGAACAGATGATGAATAATCAGACCGGCTAAAATCGGGATGACGACGATCTGCAAAATGCTTAACAGCATGCCTTCCACATCCACTTTAATGTGCGTATCGACATACAGACGCGTCAGCAGTGGCGTGGCGAAAACCCCCACCAGTGTGGAAACTGCTGAAATCGTCACGGAAAGCGCGACATCTCCTTTCGCAAGATAAATCATCACGTTAGAGGCTGTACCGCTGGCAACGCTGCCCACCAGAATCATTCCCGCCGATAAATCTGCCGGCATATGGAACAGTTTTGCCAGCACCCACGCCGCCAGCGGCATGATCAGATAATGCAGGAACGTGGCGGCAGCAACCGGGCCAGGTCGGGAAAGCACGCGTTTGAAATCACCGAATTCGAGAGTGACACCCATCGCGAACATAATCAGCATCAGCAGGGTAGAAACATGCGGGCCGATCGGCGTGAACGTACCGGGCGAGTAATAGGCCGCGACGGATAACAGCACGGCCCACAACGGGAACAGGCGGGTTATTTTGGCTAACATTGAGGTGATCCTTGTCTTTGTTGTTTGCAAAAGTACAGACAAAAAAAGACCGGGCACATGGCCCGGTCTTCTCACATACCGCGCCCGTCATTATTCGAACAGGTTGCGGTGTAGAGTTTTAACGACCTGATCGGCATCGTTGCCCGGCACCAGGAAGCACAGGTTGTAGCTGCTTGCGCCGTAGCAAATCATGCGGATATTGAACGGGTCCAGCACGCCGAACACTTCTTTGCCGACGCCACAGGCCTGGGACAGTTTGTTGCCGATAATCGCAATCAGCGCCAGATTCTCTTCCACTTCCACGCGGCACAGTGAGGATAATTCTGTCAGCAGTGAGGTGGTCAGCAGGCTGTCGCCTGAGGATGTGGAACCGGTGGTATCCAGCGTCAGCGCGACGCTGACTTCGGATGTGGTGATCAGATCCACAGAGATACTGTGGCGTGCCAGAATACCAAACACTTCGGCGAGGAAACCGCGTGAATGGAGCATGCTCAGGCTGTGCAGCGTGACCAGCGTTTGTCTGCGGCGCAGGGCTATCGCACGGAACAACGGCGGATTATCGCTGGTATCACACACTAAGGTGCCGCCGCCTGACGGGTCTTTGCTCGAGCCTACAAACACCGGGATACCGCGACGCACCGCGGGCAGCAGAGTGGCTGGATGCAGAACTTTGGCACCAAATGTCGCCATTTCAGCGGCTTCTTCAAACGCAATGCGGTCAATACGTTTTGCCGCCGGCACCAGACGCGGGTCGGTGGTATAAATCCCCGGGACGTCAGTCCAGATATCCACACGGGAAACGCTCAGCGCTTCACCCAACAATGCGGCGGTGTAATCGCTGCCGCCACGGCCAAGCGTCGTGGTGCGGCCTTTGCCTTCTGAGCCGATAAAACCTTGTGTGATTACCAGGGCGTCCTGCAAGCGCGGTTGTAGCTGCTGAACGGTTAACTCGCTTAATACCTGTGTATCCGGCTCCGCGCGCCCAAAGCGATCGTTGGTACGCATGATTTTACGTACGTCGAACCATTCCACTGGCACGTTGCGCTGGCGGATGATTTCAACAAACAGCAGGGTGGACATCAGTTCGCCATGGCTCACCAGTTCGTCGGTCAGCGCGGTAGAGGTCGCAAGGCTCGCCGCTTCTGACAGCATGGCGATATTTTCCAGCATGCGGCCGATTTCTTCGCGGATCACGGTGGGATTATCGAGGCGATCGATAATGGCGCTCTGGATGCGGCGAATTTCATCAAGCAGGAACACCCGGCGTTCGGTTTCTTTACCTTCTGCCAGCTCAACTAATAAATTGGTGACGCCCGCAGAGGCGGAGAGAACAACCAGACGCACTTCAGGGCGCGACAGCACGATATCCGCGCTGCGGTTCATTGCGTCGAAATCCGCCACGCTGGTACCGCCGAATTTGGCGACGATGACATTGCCCAAAGGCTGCTGGCTGGCGTTGCGGGATACTGCGTGATTCATGTAAAACCTCGTGTCCGGGTCGCCATATCATGACGGCCATCGATTCCATAAGAATTGGCACAAAGGGAAGAGCGGGAAACGGGAGCAGGCGTAGAGATACTACGATACACCCAGAAGCGCCCCACCTAGCCGACACCCTGTTGGGTGTTCCGGTGACAACCCAGGGGATTCAGCCCCTGTAGTCGATCATTTGCCTGCCGTGGGCTTATGATCTCGGCGCCGCTCCCCCTGATGTATCTTCGTAGGATTTCGGCTCCTCCGATACACTGCCTGGGCGACGCGCCTCTTCTGGCTCGCGCATCGAGCGCGCGAGTTAGGCGCTTAGGAATAGCCGTTTATCGCCCGTCTGTCAACGGTCAGGCAATGCATGCGCCACATTTTGAGCGATTCTCATCTAATATTGTTCTCTGTCATTGTGATTAAGCAGATCTAACCTATCGCAAGAAAAGGCATCTCTTCCCGGGAACTTCAGGCTACAATCGGGACAGTTACCTCATATTTATTCTCAGCCTAAGAGCATTGCTATGAAAAATATCAATCCAACTCAGACCGCTGCCTGGCAAGCCCTGCAGCAGCATTTCGACAAGATGAAAGATGTGCAGATTAGCCATCTGTTTGCTGAAGATGGTGATCGTTTCTCCAAATTCTCTGCCACGTTTGAAGACCAGATGCTGGTCGATTTCTCCAAAAACCGCATCACCGCAGAGACGCTGGATAAGCTGCAGGCGCTGGCGAAAGAGACTGACCTTCAGGGCGCAATCAAATCGATGTTCTCTGGCGAGAAGATCAACCGCACCGAAGACCGTGCTGTTCTGCACGTTGCACTGCGTAACCGCAGCAACACGCCAATCGTCGTGGACGGCAAAGATGTGATGCCGGAAGTGAATGCAGTTCTGGCGAAAATCAAAGGCTTCACCGAACGTGTTATCGGTGGCGAATGGAAAGGTTATACCGGCAAAGCCATCACCGACGTGGTGAACATCGGTATCGGCGGTTCAGACCTCGGTCCGTTCATGGTCACTGAAGCGCTGCGTCCGTACAAAAACCACCTGAATATGCATTTCGTCTCCAACGTTGACGGCACGCATATCGCTGAAACGCTGAAGGATTTGTCTCCGGAAACCACGCTGTTCCTGGTTGCATCAAAAACCTTCACCACGCAGGAAACCATGACCAACGCCCACAGCGCGCGTGACTGGTTCCTGAAAACCGCTGGCGATAACCAACACGTGGCGAAACACTTCGCGGCGCTGTCCACCAACGGTAAAGCGGTGAGTGAGTTTGGTATCGACACCGACAACATGTTCGAATTCTGGGACTGGGTCGGTGGCCGTTACTCTCTGTGGTCCGCAATCGGTCTGTCTATCGCGCTGTCTGTAGGTTTCGATAACTTCGAACAACTGCTGAGCGGTGCGCACGCGATGGATAAACACTTCGCGAATACGCCGGCTGAGAAAAACCTGCCGGTACTGCTGGCGCTGATCGGCATCTGGTACAACGATTTCTACGGCACCGAAACCGAAGCTATCCTGCCATACGACCAGTACATGCACCGTTTTGCCGCTTACTTCCAGCAAGGCAACATGGAATCTAACGGTAAGTTCGTTGACCGTAACGGCAACCCGGTGGATTACCAGACTGGCCCGATCATCTGGGGCGAACCGGGCACTAACGGTCAGCACGCGTTCTATCAGCTGATTCACCAGGGGACTAAAATCATCCCTTGTGACTTCATCGCACCGGCCATCAGCCATAACCCGCTGAGCGATCACCACGCGAAACTGTTATCTAACTTCTTCGCCCAGACCGAAGCGCTGGCATTCGGTAAATCTCTGGATGTTGTCGAGAAAGAATTCGCCGATCAGGGTAAAAAACCAGAAGACGTTAAACACGTTGCGCCGTTCAAAGTGTTCGAAGGTAACCGTCCGACCAACTCCATCCTGCTGCGTGAAATCACGCCTTACAGCCTGGGTGCGTTGATCGCAATGTATGAACACAAAATCTTCACCCAGGGCGTGATCCTGAACATCTACACCTTCGACCAATGGGGCGTAGAACTGGGCAAACAGCTGGCAAACCGTATCCTGCCAGAACTGGAAGGTAGCTCAGAAGTGACAGGCCACGACAGTTCCACGAACGGTTTAATCAACCGCTTCAAAAACTGGCGCTAATACCCGTCTTCCTTCGCGCTGCCTCGGCGTTGGCTGCCTTCATGAACCCCGGTCACATACTTGTGTATACTCCCGGGGCTTCGTTCCCTTGCCGCCTTGATCCAGCCCGAATGATTTAGAGGGACAGGTCGAAATATTTCTCAATAAAAGGGTTAGCCTTCACCGGCTGGCCCTTTTTTAATGGCGCTTTTCCTGTGCTGACTCTGTGGTATTCTGCGGGGATTAATAACAAAAGTGGGATGTAGATCACATGGCAGGATCAAAACGGGCATTAATGATATCCGTCATTATGCAGCGAATTTTGAACGTATTCTTATTAGGACTGGCCGCGATCCTGATGATTTTTATCGGGCGCGAAACCTATCATTTAGCAATGGTGTTGTTCGTGAATAACGATCAGTCTTCGTCATATCTGCTCATCGAAGGGATTGTAATTTACTTCCTCTATTTTGAGTTTATTGCCCTGATTATTAAATATTTTTCGTCGGGCTATCATTTCCCGTTACGCTATTTTATTTACATCGGCATCACCGCGATTATCCGCCTGATCATCGTCGACCACAAAAGTCCTTATGACACATTGGTTTACGCCTGCGCGATCCTTGTGCTGGTCGTGACACTGTTTCTGGCCAATAGCGAACGTCTGCGCCGCGAATAAATCAGGCAATTACTGCCTCGCATTGATGCGCTAGAATGCGAGGCAGATAATTCATTGGAGGTATGAATGCCTTCATTACGGAGCCGTTGATGTCTGATCCCCATTCCCCCGAACCATCCCCGATCCACTGGTTTGACGACCCTTCGCAGGTGCCTGCGGATGTGGCTGACTGGCTGATGGAAATGGGGTCCATGACCCGCCGGTTTGAAAAGCAGGGTGTTACCGTCACCGTGAAACCGCAAAATGAATGTTTTGTCAGTCGCGAAGAACTGGGTGAAAGCGAAGCACAGCAGTTGCCGGAAAGTGCCCGTTACTGGATCCGCGAAATCGTGCTGTTTGGCGATGCCGAACCCTGGCTGCTGGGGCGCACGGTCATTCCTGAAGAAACGCTGACCGGGCCGGATCTGGCGCTGGTCGATTTAGGCACGGTGCCGCTGGGGCGCTATCTGTTTAGCGGGAACAACTTGTCCCGCGATTACATTCATTTAGGCCAGTTACACAGTGAGCAGGGAGAATTATGGGCGCGCCGTTCCCGCCTGCGTTTGTCTGATAAGCCGTTGCTGCTGACCGAAATTTTCCTCCCGGATTCGCCGGTTCACCGCCCTGAGGGTAAAGTGAGCAAGGTATGAGTCAGACTAATCAACAAGGAGAACAGAGAGTGTCAGGAAGTATGACGCAGGGCACATGGCGTGATTACTGCCGCCTGATGCGCATTGATAAGCCGATTGGCTCACTGCTGCTGTTGTGGCCAACGTTATGGGCACTGTGGGTCGCGGGGGGGGGAATGCCGTCTGCGAAGATTTTGCTGGTCTTCGTGCTGGGCGTTTTCTTCATGCGTGCCGCCGGTTGCGTGGTGAATGACTACGCTGACCGTAAGTTTGATGGTCACGTAAAACGCACCGCTCACCGGCCATTGCCGAGCGGGGCGATCACCGGCAAGCAGGCGAAAATATTATTCGCCGGACTGGTGCTGGTGTCATTCCTGCTGGTTCTGCTGCTTAACCGCATGACCATTTGGCTGTCTCTGGCCGGACTGGCGCTGGCATGGATTTATCCGTTCATGAAGCGCGTCAGCCATCTGCCGCAGGTGGTTTTGGGCGCGGCGTTTGGCTGGGCAATTCCGATGGCGTATGCCGCTGTGAGCGAAAGTGTGCCGCTTAGCTGCTGGTTAATGTTCGTGGCAAATATCTGCTGGACGGTGGCTTACGATACGCAATACGCGATGGTCGATCGTGACGATGATTTGAAGATCGGCGTGAAATCGACAGCGATTCTGTTTGGTCGTTTTGACACGCTGATCATCGGCCTTCTGCAACTGGCAACGCTGATCCTGATGGGGATTGTCGGTTATCTGTCCCAGCTCAGCGCACCGTTTTACTGGTCGTTGCTGCTGGCTGCTGCGCTGTTTGTGCATCAGCAAAAGCTGATTGCTAAACGTGAACGTGATGCCTGTTTCCTGGCTTTCCACCAGAACAATTATGTCGGGCTGGTGTTGTTCCTCGGTATTCTGATGAGCCTGTCAGGCTTCAATTTCTAAGTAAGTTAGCCTGCGCGACAACAATTAAAAACGCCCGGACTCTGTAAAAAGTCCGGGCGTTTTGTTTTTTTAATCTGATGTCTGGCGCTAATACGGGTTAATGATCGGTATCGCGTACATCCATCTTCGGTTCAGCCGGTGGCTCCGTTGCTTGCGGCAGCTCAGAAGGCATTCCCGCACTCTCGATAGTTAGCTTGATATCCGGTGTCATCAGGTCGCTGAGCATGAGGTAAATCTCACGCGTTTGTTCCTGAATGGCATCGCCGGTGTCACTGATATAGCCTTCTGCGCGCAGTGTGCCGACCAGCGTCGAGAACACAGCTTTATCGAAGAATTCAGGGGCATTGATACCGTGCAGCACGGATAAACGCTGCGCCATAATCCGGCTCTCTTTTTCCAGTGCACCGCGGTTGATGCTTGGGTTATTGGTGAGCAGGGAGAAGGTAATCGCGTAACGTTGCAGCGTTTCACGTACACCAGCCGCCAGCAACTGGAGGGTGCGGATACGGGCCGGATTAAGTGTCAGCTCATCATCTTCAAGGTGAATGATTTGCTGACGCGCCAGTTCCAGCGTCAGAACATCCAGCACTTGTGGCAGCTCAGGCGTATCGAAATGCATAAACAGTTCGGCTTTGAGCATCGGATAAATCAGTTCGACCTGATGCAGTAATTCCGCGCGGCTGACCTGGCGGTGGTGCATCACAATGCTTGAAATCAGTGATGGCAACACCAGCATATGATGGATGTTGTTGCGGTAATACGTCATCAGCACGGCCTGTTCGCGAGGCAGAACGATGATGTCGCCAATGTTGTCTTTCTCAACCTGGAACTTATTCATGTTCAGCGCGTGATCAAGCAACTGGTCAGCGGTCAGATCAGGCACCGTCGAATCCGCGTTGTAAGGCACGTTACGCAGCAATTGCAGATAACAGTCGATTTGCTCGGTCAGCTGTTCGCGTGTCAGTGAACGCTGACGGGAGGCCAGCAGCGCGGTACAACACAAGTTCATGGCATTGGCTGCCGCTGAATTGTTGATGCGCACCATGATCTGTTCTGCCAAATCCTGCACTGTCGGCGTCAGCCAGCTTGGACGTTGTGCTTCGATCGGGTCGATGGCTTCACGCCAGGTTGGCACGTTCTGGTTCAGGTAAGTGGTCAGATGCAGCGGCTCACCGAAGTTCACGTAACCCTGGCCGAGGTTACGCAGCTTGCGCAGCCCGTTCAGCATCTGTGTCAGGCTTTCTTTCTCTTTGGTCGCACCGCGTAATTCTTTCGCGTACGTACCCACTTCCATGACGTGCTCATAACCGATGTAAATCGGTACCAGCGTAATCGGACGTGAACCGCCGCGCAGCATGGCCTGAATGGTCATGGCCAGCGTGCCCGTTTTCGGCTCCAGCAGACGCCCGGTTCGCGAACGCCCCCCTTCCACAAAGTATTCCACCGAATAACCGCGGCTGAACAGTTCGCCCAGATATTCACGGAAAACCGTCGAATAGAGCTTGTTGCCTTTAAAGGTTCGACGAATAAAGAACGCACCCAGACGGCGGAAAATCGGGCCAGCCGGCCAGAAATTCAGGTTGATACCGGCGGCAATATGCGGCGGTACCAGACCCTGATGATAGAGCACGTAAGACAGCAGCAGATAGTCCATGTGGCTGCGGTGGCAAGGCACATACACAATTTCCTGACCGTCCAGCGCTAACTGGCGTACACGCTCGGCATTATTAACGTTGATGCCTTTGTACAAACGGTTCCACGTCCAGCTCAGCACACGGTCAGAGAGGCGCACGGCTTCATAAGAGAAGTCAGCGGCAATCTCTTCCATCAGGGCGATGGCGTTTTGTTGGGCTTTTTCGTGGGAAATTTTCTTGCTGCGGGCTTCGTCTTCAATCGCTTTCTCAATGGCTTTTGAGGCCAGCAATTTATTGAATAAATCCTGACGTGCCGGAAGGCGCGGACCAACCGCAGCCAGACGCTGACGGGAGAAATGCATCCGCGCCACACGTGCCAGTTTTTGAGCAATCGTCTTATCTGTGCCGTGTTCCGTCGCCATATAACGCAGGGAAACGGTATTGGAGAAACGGACGAAACTGTCCCGCCCCAGCCACAGCACAGCGAAAAATTTCTGGATACCGTTCAGCACGCGCAGATGCGGCGTGTCGTCCTGACCTTCACGGCCCGGTGCACGACCAAACATTACCGACACCGGCAACATCTGAATGTCTAAATCCGGATTATTGCGGTGCAAATCAAGGTAGTCGTGGAACAGCTTTACGGACTCCTGCTTCGGCGTGTAATAAGAGAATACGCGCGGGCCTTCGGCTATAAAGACATGGCTTGGTAGCAGGGTTCCGTCAATTTCCAGCGGAATAAGAGGATCAGGCAGATTCTGCGCCAGACATTGCGCACGCAACGTCAGCAAATCGGCTTTGGAATTATAAGGTAATACGTACAAAATCGGCCGCGTCGGGTCTAAATGCAACTCGGTAACCGGATCTGAAGGTATGACCTTGCTCTTTACCAGCAATGAGAGTGGTAAATTCAATAATGTGTAATAAAGTCTACGCCAACCTGACATAAAAACGTGAAGCCTCTTGTTAGCAATTTCGCCGCAAGGATACCAGAAAGATCCGTGGAGATCTGTGGTCATATAAAAGCTAAAATGCTGCAAACACTCTAAGGATCAGTACCCGAAATGGCGAACCAAGTCACCGGATTTACCCGAATTTATAAAGCGGCCGGCTATTCCTGGAAAGGATTCAAAGCGGCATGGCAAAACGAAGCGGCATTTCGCCAGGAGGCCAGCGTCGCTATCCCGTTAATTTTGCTATCTTTCTGGCTTGATGTCAGCACCATTGAACGTATCCTGCTGGTGGGATCCGTCGTGCTGGTCTGTGTCACGGAGTTGCTCAACAGCGCGGTGGAATGTGCAATAGACCGCATCGGGCCTGAGTTTCATGTGCTTTCCGGTCGCGCAAAAGATATCGGCTCTGCTGCCGTACTTCTGACCATCATATTGGCGATTTTTGTCTGGGTCAGCATCTTTTGGTCGCGATGGTTCTGATTTGGAATCTGCATTCCAGGAATCAACGTTATGCCCTGTTTTTATTCAATCTTAGGTTTTCATTGACCGTTTAGCTGTATATACTCACAGCAAGACTGTATAAACAACCAGGGGGCGGAATGAAAGCTTTAACGACCAGACAACAAGAGGTCTACGACCTTATTCGCGATCATATCTCCACCACCGGTATGCCACCAACCCGCGCAGAGATTGCATCACGTCTGGGGTTCCGTTCTCCCAATGCGGCGGAAGAGCATCTTAAAGCGCTGGCGCGTAAAGGTGTTATTGAGATTGTTTCCGGTGCATCACGCGGCATTCGTCTGCTGATGGAAGAAGAAGAAGGTTTACCGCTGATTGGCCGCGTTGCCGCCGGTGAACCGCTGCTGGCGCAGCAACATATCGAAGGGCACTATCAGATCGATCCGGCAATGTTTAAGCCGAGCGCCGATTTCCTGCTGCGTGTCAGCGGTATGTCGATGCGTGATATTGGTATCCTTGACGGCGATCTGCTGGCCGTGCATAAAACGCAAGACGTGCGTAATGGTCAGGTTGTGGTGGCCCGTATCGATGATGAGGTCACCGTGAAACGCCTGAAAAAACAAGGCAGTGTGGTGCAGTTATTGCCAGAGAACAGCGAGTTTCAGCCGATCGTGGTGGATTTGCGCGAGCAGAATTTCAGCATTGAAGGCTTAGCCGTAGGTGTTATCCGCAACGGCGACTGGATCTGACCTTCGTACTTCGAGCTATCTCTGCGTTGGCTGCCTTCGCGAACCCCGGTCACATATTTGTGTATGCTCCCGGCGTTCGCTTAGTTGCCGCCTTGATATAACTCGAATTACTCGGTCAGATATGACTAAGTCAGAAATTGCTGTGTCAGATAGACAAGACTAAAACTAATTGAATATGGATGGCGGCCGCCTCTGGCATCCATGTGAATTCAAAGAGAAATGCGTTTCTCTCATCATCGCCCCTTTCGGGGCGATGTCATTTACAGGCATAACCTGAACCTCCGGCATGAGATTCTCTATGCAACATCATTCCCTGCGACACACACTCAAAAACACCTTTTTAAGCCCTGCCGATAAAGCGCTCTGGATGCTGGCATTGCCGATGATTTTTTCCAATATCACGGTGCCACTCCTCGGCCTGGTGGATACCGCAGTGATCGGTCATCTCGACAGCCCGGATTATCTCGGCGGCGTGGCTGTGGGTTCGATGATCACCACTTTCCTTTTTATGCTCTTACTGTTTCTGCGGATGAGTACCACCGGCATGACCGCTCAGGCGCTGGGCGCGAAAGATAATCAGCTTCTGGCGCGTGCTTTTGTACAACCCTTCCTTCTGGCTGTACTGGCGGGCGTCATTATTGTGGTATTCCGTCATCCGCTGATGGAGCTGGCGTTTCACATTGTCGGCGGCAGCCAGCCCGTGCTTGAACAGGCGAGGCTGTTTATCGAAATCCGCTGGTTCAGCGCCCCGGCTTCACTGGCGAATCTGGTGATCCTCGGGTGGTTGCTCGGCATTCAGTACGTTCGCGGGCCGGTGATTTTGCTGATTGCCGGGAATTTGCTGAATATCATTCTGGATCTGTGGCTGGTGATCGGGCTGGGCTGGAACGTGCGTGGCGCAGCCATGGCGACGGCAAGCTCCGAGTATTTCACGCTACTCATCGGGCTGTATTTCGTCTGGCGGGTGATGAAACGACGCGGTATCACCGGCGCAGAAATCACCTCCGCGTGGCGTGGTAATTTGCGCCGTCTTCTCGGGCTTAACCGCGACATCATGCTGCGCTCATTACTGTTGCAGCTTTGCTTTGCATCGCTGACCGTTCTGGGCGCGCGGCTGGGCAGCCACATTGTGGCGGTCAACGCCGTGTTGATGAACCTGCTGACATTTACCGCGTTTGCACTTGACGGTTTTGCTTATGCTATCGAAGCGCATTCCGGTGAGGCATTCGGTGCCCGCAACCGCGAAAAACTGCTGAATGTCTGGCATGCCGCGTGTCGTCAGGCCGGGCTGGTTGCGCTGTTTTTTGCTCTGGTTTACGCGCTGGCGGGTGGGGCGATCATTGATGCGCTGACATCATTACCGGAATTGCGTGAGCTGGCGGACCGATATCTTGGCTGGCAAATTATACTGCCGCTGGTGGCTGTCTGGTGCTATTTGCTTGATGGCATGTTTATCGGCGCAACGCGTGGGCGGGATATGCGAAACAGCATGCTGGTGGCGGCGCTGGGGTTCGGGCTGACATTGTTCACTTTACCGCTGCTGGGCAATCATGCGTTGTGGCTGGCGCTGACGGTATTCCTCGGGTTACGCGGGATTTCACTGGGCTGGATATGGCGTCGTTACTGGCGGCATGACACATGGTTTTCGTCTCCGTCGCACTGATTTTTCAGCTATTTTCAAAGAAATAAGCGCAGCTTTGTCGTTATTTCATGCTTTAGATTAATCCTAATAGTGGTTTTTATCCCTGTTTAGGGAGGATTAATCGAGATTCTCTACTAACCTTTAAAGTGTTAAGGACGAGCTGCAAGACGAAATGCAGTTCATAAAACCCAAGGTAACAGGAGATATTTTATGAATAAGGACCAAGCCGACGGTAACTGGAAGCAGTTCAAAGGGAAAGTGAAAGAACAATGGGGCAAACTGACTGATGACGACCTGACAGTGGTTGAAGGTAAACGTGATCAGTTAGTCGGTAAAATTCAGGAGCGTTACGGCTATCAAAAAGATCAGGCCGAGAAAGAGCTCAATGAATGGGAAACCAAAAACAAATATCACTGGTAAGACGCGACTCCCCCTCGCGTGCCAGTGACGTATCCTGAGATTTAGCTGCTCCTACCCGGAACGCTTCAGGATACGGGTACACGGATGTACCCAACCTCTTCTCTGTACAAAACATCCTCCTCTTACGAGTCACCTTCAAAACCTTAAAACCCGATCATTCAGCGTTTTTTCACCACAATACTGTGGTCGTGATCGCAATGGTCATGGCTGTCGCAGGTTTCTACTACTTTGCATTCTGCACATAAGCCATGCGCTTCAACGACGGAATGGCGAAGCTCAAATCCGGATTCTAATGACAGTTTTGCCAGACGCTCTTCAATGCCGTCGGTGGTTTTTTCGGTAACTAACCCGCAGCGGTCGCAGATAAACAGCGCAGAAGTATGGCTCGGCTCTTCAAAATGATGGCAGAGAACATAGCTGTTTGCGGATTCAACACGGTGAATAAATCCCTGTTCCAGCAGAAAATCCAGCGCCCGGTAAACGGTCGGTGGTTTCGCCTGAGGTTCGCTTACGCGCAATAGATCCAGCAAGTCATAGGCGCTGATCGCACCGGGTTGTTGCGTCATCAGGCGCAGTACTTCCAGCCGCTGAGGCGTCAGGCGAACATTGCGCTGCTGGCAAAGTTCTTCAGCTTGTGAAAGTAATTTTTCCGGATTATTCAGGGTCATAGCAACGGTCTCTGAGCGCAGATTGGAATGAATAGGCCACATCATGCGACCACCGATGATTTTATCATGCTTGCACCAAAACGACGAATTATGCGCCATTCAGATGTGATGCAACGTCGGCATCCGCCTGCTCAGCGGCACAAGATGCCGAATCTTTGTTCTGTGGTATAATCAGCGATTACCTTCCCTCTGGCGCGAAGCGGGGGGAGCGTCACGAACCCCTTCAGCGAATGTCAGGCCGATGTCAGAAACTCAACACGTAATGCCCCAGACCACTCCCTTTTCCGCCCAGCGTTTTTCCGTTGCGCCGATGCTCGACTGGACCGATCGCCACTGCCGCCATTTTCACCGGCTGATGACCGGCCAGACGTTGCTGTATACCGAAATGGTCACGACCGGCGCCATTATTCACGGCAAAGGGGATTATCTCGGGTTTGGCGATGCAGAACATCCGGTGTCTTTGCAGCTTGGTGGCAGCAATCCGGCTGATCTGGCGCATTGCGCAAAACGGGCGGAAGAACGTGGTTATGACGAAATTAACCTCAACGTCGGTTGCCCGTCAGATCGCGTGCAGAACGGCATGTTTGGTGCCTGTCTGATGGGTCAGGCGTCGCTGGTGGCTGACTGCATCAAAGCCATGCGCGACGTAGTCTCAATTCCGGTCACGGTTAAAACGCGAATCGGTATTGACGATCAGGACAGCTACGAATTTCTGTGTGATTTCATCCGTCAGGTTTCAGAAAACGGCGGTTGCGATACCTTCATTATTCATGCGCGTAAAGCCTGGCTTTCGGGCCTCAGTCCGAAAGAAAATCGTGAAATTCCGCCGCTGGATTACCCGCGCGTATATCAGCTCAAGCGTGATTTCCCGCACCTGACCCTGGCAATTAACGGCGGTATCAAAACCCTCGAAGAAGCCAAAACGCACCTGCAATATATGGATGGCGTGATGGTGGGGCGTGAGGCTTACCAGAATCCGGGCCTGTTGCTGAATGTGGATCGCGAGCTGTTCGGCTCTGATGCGCCGCTGAAAACCGGGCCGGATATTATCCGAGCGCTGTATCCGTATATCGAAGCGGAACTGAGCAAAGGTACTTACCTCGGTCACATCACCCGCCATATTCTTGGTCTGTTCCAGGGGGTGCCGGGCGCGCGTCAGTTCCGTCGTCATCTGAGTGAGAATGCGCATAAAGCCGGCGCGGGCATTGATGTGGTCGAACAGGCGTTGCAGATGGTTGCTCAGCCGCAGGAAGTGGTGGCGCAGGCATAAAAACAGGGTGAGTAAAATCGCTATCTGTTAGTCAAATTTACTATCTTTTCGCAGGCCATTCGTGCCTGCGAATTATTTTTTCCTTATTATTCAATCAATTATTTATCCCATCACACTGGCATGTTTCTTGTAATGGTTAATGCGTGTTTGGACGCTACGTCTTATCGCACATGGCTTATTAAGGAGCACCCGATGCTGGAAATTCTCTTCGTGCTTGGTTTTTTCTTTATGCTGATGCTGACCGGCATTTCTTTACTGGGTATGGTTGCGGCGCTGGTCGTGGCATTTGCTCTGATGATGTTGGGTGGGTTTTTGGCGATTGTTGTAAAAATGTTGCCGTGGCTGCTTTTGGCCGTGCTTGCGGTCTGGATTTACCGGACATTTTTCCGGCCTGATGAGCCAAAATACCGTCGCCGTCGCTTGCCGTAATAACAGCTTCACTTTATCGGTTTCCGTAACTGCATGAAATGATGGGGATTGCTGACCGTATTCTGAGCGCAAAAAAATGTAACCGTTGCAGTGATAACTTTTGCTTATGTGCTAGCGATCACAAGCTAGGTCAGAATGTGCGGTCAAAATGCATAAATCATATTTTTTAACATGGGTGACTGTTAGGATGGATTCATTGGCAGCCAGCAGGCTGTAAACCGAATTCATCAAGTCCGCTGAGGCACACAATAGTCGCTTAAGTGACATCGCCCTGTGGATTTACCCGGCAGTACCCTACAGCAGTACCCGTCTGAAATCAGAGGTCGTCTGAGTCAGGCAGTAAAAAAGGCTTTCACAACTGTGAAAGCCTTTTTTGCATTGGTTCAGGGAAACTTTTATGGGATGAGCAGACTTGAACCCTGTGTCACGCGGCTTTCCAGCGTTTCATGCGCGCGTTTTGCCTCGGACAGTGGGAATTTCTGCGCGTCACTGACATCCACTTTTATCGCGCCACTGGCGATCATTGAGAACAGCTCGCTGCTCGCCTCCAGCAGTTCTTCACGGTTAGTCACGTAACCATTCAGGGAAGGGCGCGTCACAAACAGCGAACCTTTTTGATTGAGTATCGCCAGAACCACGCCTTTTACCGGGCCGGACGCATTGCCGAAACTGACCAGTAAACCGCGACGTTTCAGGCTGTTTAACGATTTTTCAAAGGTATCTTTGCCGACGGAATCGTAAACCACACCGACTTTTTCGCCGTTCGTCAGTTCCGCCACGCGGGTCGCGATATCTTCTTTCTGGTAGTTAATGGTTTCCCATGCACCGGCCTGTCTGGCGCGTTCGGCTTTTTCATCAGAGCCCACGGTGCCAATCAGTTTTACGCCCAGCGCTTTCGCCCACTGGCAGGCAATCAGGCCTACGCCACCGGCTGCGGCATGGAAAAGAATGGTTTCACCGGCCTGTACTTCATGGGTTTTGCGCAGTAAATAATAAACTGTCAGCCCTTTAAGGAAGGAGGCTGCGGCCTGCTCAAAGCTGATCGCGTCCGGCAAAAGGGCGATTTTTTCCTGTGGTACGTTATGGAATTCGCTGTAAGCGCCGGGCGCGGATTGTGCGTAAACCACACGATCGCCAGGTTTGATGTCCGTTACGCCACTACCGACTTTACTGACTATGCCTGCCGCTTCCGTGCCTAAACCCGCCGGAAAACTGGCCGGTGCGTACAGACCGCTGCGCACATAAGTATCGATATAGTTGATACCGATGGCTTTATTCTCGACCTGGACTTCGTCTGCCTGCGGATCTTGTGGCTGATAATCAACGTATTGCAGAACGTCCGGGGTGCCTGTTTCAGAAAACTGGATGCGCTTTGCCATGTTTTTTCCTCGTGATGGAGTCTGATTTCAACCCTAGGCTAAATGTCAGGGACAATCCAGATTTTCGGCACTAAGGGTTAATACCCTTTTGAAATGGTTTATACTGTCGCGCGAGTCAGGCTCCGATTTTTGGAAACCCGACGCTCATAAAACAGGCGCTTAGAGCAGGAAATAATCCACAGATGGCAGCAAAAAAACCGACCAATCAACAGAACGAAAACCGCGATCGCCAGATGGAAGGGTTGAAACTTCCGCCGCATTCGCTGGAAGCTGAACAATCCGTTCTGGGCGGGCTGATGCTGGATAACGAACGCTGGGATAATGTGGCCGAACGGGTGGTCAGCAATGACTTCTTCAGCCGCCCGCACCGCCTGATTTTTACCGAAATGCAGCGTTTGCTGGAAATGAGCAAACCAATCGACCTGATCACGCTTTCCGAATCGCTGGAACAGAAAGGCGATCTGGATTCCGTCGGCGGTTTTGCGTATCTGGCAGAGCTCTCTAAAAACACCCCCAGTGCGGCGAACATCGGCGCTTACGCTGACATTGTGCGCGAACGTGCTGTTGTCCGGGAAATGATCTCCGTCGCCAATGAAATTGCCGACGCGGGCTATGATCCGCAAGGTCGCAGCAGCGAAGACCTGCTGGACTTAGCCGAATCCCGCGTATTCCAGATTGCCGAAAGCCGCGCCAGTAAAGACGAAGGTCCAAAAAGTATCGACCGTATTCTGGAAAGCACGGTCTCCCGTATCGAAGAGCTGTTCCAGCGCCCGCATGACGGCGTAACCGGCGTTTCAACCGGCTATGCTGACCTCGACAAGAAAACCGCAGGCTTGCAAAAATCTGACCTGATCATCGTGGCGGCGCGTCCGTCGATGGGTAAAACCACTTTTGCGATGAACCTCGCAGAAAATGCCGCGATGATGCAGGATAAACCGGTCTTAATCTTCAGCCTTGAGATGCCCGGCGACCAGATCATGATGCGTATGCTGGCGTCGCTTTCGCGCGTCGACCAGACCAAAATCCGTACCGGCCAGCTCGATGATGAAGACTGGGCACGTATTTCCAGCACCATGGGGATTCTGCTCGAAAAACGTAACATGTATATCGATGATTCGTCCGGGCTGACGCCAACCGAAGTTCGTTCGCGTGCGCGACGTATCTTCCGTGAGCACGGCGGCCTGAGCCTGATCATGATCGACTACCTCCAGCTGATGCGCGTTCCGGCGTTGTCTGATAACCGTACGCTGGAAATTGCCGAAATCTCCCGCTCGCTCAAAGCGCTGGCGAAAGAATTGCAGGTGCCGGTGGTGGCGCTGTCGCAGCTTAACCGAAGCCTGGAGCAACGTGCGGATAAACGCCCGGTCAACTCCGACTTACGTGAATCCGGCTCCATCGAGCAGGACGCCGACTTAATCATGTTCATCTATCGTGATGAGGTCTATCACGATAACAGTGAAGAAAAAGGCATCGCGCAAATCATCCTCGGTAAACAACGTAACGGCCCGATCGGTACCGTCCGCCTGACCTTTAACGGTCAGTGGTCGCGATTTGATAACTATGGCGGCCCGCAATACGACGAGGATTAACTTCCCGGGTTTTGAATTTATCCCTCCCCTTTCACAAGGGGAGGCTAGGTGGGGTTTGGTTCTCAGCCTTGCTATCAGAAACTCTCAAATTCATGCAAAGGACTTAAAATGAAAGCGGCTACGGCTGTCATTGATCGCCGCGCTCTGCGACACAATCTGCAACGGGTGCGTCATCTGGCGCCACAAAGTCGTCTGGTTGCGGTAGTGAAAGCAAACGCTTATGGGCACGGTCTGCTGGAGACGGTGCATAGCTTGCAGGACGCTGATTATTACGGCGTTTCCCGGCTTAGCGAAGCGCTGATGCTGCGTAAAGCCGGTGTGGTAAAACCCATCCTCCTGCTCGAAGGTTTTTTCTCCGCCAGCGAATTACCGTTGCTGATTGAACATCAGCTTGATACCGCTGTTCACAGCCTCGAACAGCTTGATGCGCTGGAAAGTGCTGACCTCGCGCGTCCGCTGAATGTCTGGCTGAAAATCGACACCGGTATGCACCGTTTGGGCGTTCATCCGGCACAGGCCGATGCATTTTATCAGCGTCTGAGTGCCTGCAAAAACGTGGTTCAGCCGGTCAATATGATGAGCCATTTCTGCCGCGCGGACGAACCGGAAAGCGACGCGACACCGAAACAGCTGAACTGTTTTAATGAATTTGCCGAAGGCAAGCCGGGACAAAAATCTATTGCGGCTTCCGGCGGTATTTTGTTGTGGCCGGAATCGCATATGAACCTGGTCCGCCCCGGCATTATTTTGTACGGCGTGTCGCCAATGGAAACCGGTACAGCCAGCGATTTTGGGCTGCAACCGGCAATGACACTGACTTCCAGCCTGATCGCCGTGCGTGAGCATGCTGCCGGTGAACCGGTCGGTTATGGCAGCACCTGGGTCAGCAACCGTGATACCCGTCTGGGCGTGGTAGCGATGGGGTATGGCGACGGCTATCCGCGCAGTGCGCCGAACGGTACGCCGGTTTTGGTCAATGGTCGGGAAGTGCCGGTTGCCGGGCGTGTGTCGATGGATATGATCACTGTCGATTTAGGGCCAGATGCGACCGATAAGGTCGGCGATGAAGTGATTTTCTGGGGCGGGAAATTACCGGTTGAGCGCATTGCGCAGGCAACCGGTATCAGTGCTTATGAGCTGATTACCCAGCTCAGCGAGCGCGTCGCCCGCGTTTATATTGGCGACTAAGTCTTACTTTTTCACGGCCAGCCACTGGCTGACGATCTTCTGATATTCACCAGTGGCTTTGCTCAGGTGCAGCCACTGGTCGACATACATCTTCCAGCTCACGTCATCACGCGGCAGCATGTAAGCCTTTTCGCCATATTGCAGCGGCTTCTTCGGGTTTACCGCACACAGTTTCGGGTAATGTTTCTGCTGAAACAGCGCTTCCGAAGCATCCGTAATCATCACATCCGCTTTCTTATCCACCAGCTTCTGGAAGATGGTCACGTTATCGCTCAGGGTCAGCGTGCCTTTTGGCAGATGGCTGTGTACGAAGGCTTCATTGGTACCGCCTGCCGGTTCAATCAGGCGCACGGAGGCACGGTTTAACTGCTCAACCGTCTGGTACTGACGCACATTTTCGCAGCGCACCAGGGGGATTTTGCCGTCCTGATCCAGTACGTTGGCAAACCAGGCTTTTTGCTGGCGTTTCAGCGTGACCGAAATCCCGCCCATCGCGATATCACAATGCCCTGCGCTCATTTCGTCCGGCAGAGATTTCCAGGTGACCGGTACCCAGTTCACTTTCACATCCAGACTCGCCGCCAGCGATTCCGCCATTGCAATATCAATGCCTTCATACTCACCGTTTTCTTTCAAAAATGTATACGGTTTATAGTCGCCGGTGGTGCAGACATTCAGCGAGCCTTTCTGTAATACGCGTTCAAGGCGTGAAGATGCCGGCTCTGCTTTTGCGAGACCGGGCAAAACTGACAGCAAAACGAGAGAGTAGAATACTTTTTTCATTATTTTTTCCTTGCGTTTAAATCATGCGCAAGTATAAGAAAAAACGGCCGAAAAGTATTTATAACTGGTTATAGTGGGAATGTTTTTTGCAATAAGAATCCACATATAAAAATTAAAGCGACAGGAACACTGCCATGTACAGCATTGACGATTACGATCTGAAAATTCTGACCTTATTACAAACCAACGGAAGACTGACTAACCAGGAATTAAGCGAGCTGGTCGGACTGTCAGCATCACAGTGTTCACGCCGCCGGATTGGTCTGGAACAGGCACAACTCATTCTCGGTTATCATGCCCGTCTGGCACCGGAAGCCCTCGACTTAGGCATGATTGGTCTGATTGAAGTCAGGCTTATCAATCATTTGCCCGCACAGGTCGATGCATTTCACAGCATGCTGGGCGAAGTCGATTCCATTATTGATGCCTATAAAACCACTGGCGATGCGGATTATTTGCTGAAAGTTGCGGTGAAAGATTTAGCCGGTTTAAGCATGTTGATCAGCCAAATTCTGTCAGTCCATAAAAGTGTCGCCCACGTAAAAACATCGGTAGTGCTTAACCGTTTAAAAGAAAACGGCTTATTGACGCTTAGCTGAGAAAAATAAGGGCGTATTTCAGGTGCACTGTTTGGGTGATTTATTTTGGTGCAGACTCACTTTAATGGTGCAATATTTTGAATTAATATGCGTGATCTGTGCATGTAAAGAATAATTAACGCGTCATAAAATCTTATTTTCGATTTTTAATGCAAATTCTATGCGTGAATATTGCCTTAACTCTCCATCTCATTAATTATCTCAAAATCAGTCTTTAGTATTATTATTTTGAGGTACAGGGAATTATGGCAAGTGTAGACGACATCAAACAGCCGGTTGAGCAGCCGCGCATCGGGCACACGCTGGTTGAAGATGCGCTGGCGATCATTATCGGTACGCTGATGGTCTCTTTTGGTGTGGTGATGTTGCGTCAGGTCGGCGCACTGACCGGCGGCACGGCGGGAATGGCGTTTCTGGCGCATTACGTGACGCAGGTATCATTCGGTACGGCCTTTTTTATCATCAACTTACCTTTTTATTACCTCTCTTTTCGTCGCATGGGTTTGCAGTTCACACTGAAAACTTTTGCTGCTGTCGCGCTGGTTTCCGTGTTTTCTGATTTGCATCCGCTGTTTGTTCATTTCGATCATCTTCAGCCGTTTTACGCCACGCTGTTTGCCAATGTGATTATGGGCATCGGCTTCATTGTGCTGTTCCGCCACAAAGCCAGTCTGGGCGGCGTGAACATTCTGGCGCTGTTCCTGCAGGACAAATACGGTATTCGCGCCGGTAAACTGCAAATGGGTGTGGACTGCTGCATCGTGCTGGCATCGCTGTTTGTGGTCAGCCTTGAAATGCTGATTGCTTCGGTGCTGGGCGCGGTGATCGTCAACCTGATCATTGCGATGAATCACCGTCCGGGGCGCTACAGCGTCTGACGAAATGGATAAAAAAATGGCGCAGGGGACTGCGCCATTTTTATGAATGAACCGGCAAGTGTTACGCGCCGAAACCGCCGTCAATCGTCAGATTTGCGCCGGTGATATACCCCGCTTCAGGGCCGGAAATTTCTTCAGAAGAAACGTAGGTGAAGGCCACGCTGGCGCCTTCGCGGGCCAGACGCTGAACTATGGCGGCACCGATGCCGCGTGAACCGCCCTGAACGAAAGCGGCTTTACCTTGCAGTGAGTGTTGAGTTGTCATTGGTTTGCTCCGGGAAGAATGAGATGTCCATTTGATCGTAGTTGATGTGAGCGGATCAGCATCTCAGGCGAACGGACGGTTTGATACGCAATGAGTGCCCGAAAATCGACAACATAGTTGTCATCTTTTTTAACGAACTTTGATAGTCTGTGAAACAGTTGCGATGCGCCGGGTTGCCGGATGTGGATCGCAGCGCCACTTAACCAAACCAAGGAGATGTATACCGTGTTCCAACATGTCGATGCCTATGCCGGTGACCCGATTTTGTCGCTGATGGAAAGCTTCAAGACCGATCCGAGACAAGATAAGGTAAACCTGAGCATCGGTCTTTATTACGACGAGCAGGGTATTATTCCGCAACTGGCGGCAGTGGAAAATGCAGAGCAACAACTGAACGCCGGGCCACAGGCCGCGTCAGTCTATCTGCCAATGGAAGGTCTGCCCGCATACCGCGCAGGCATTCAGGAATTGCTGTTTGGTGCCGATCATCCGGCGCTGAAACAACAGCGTATTGCGACCATTCAGACCGTCGGCGGTTCCGGCGCACTGAAAGTCGGTGCTGATTTCCTGAAGTTTTATTTCCCGAATTCAGAAGTTTACGTGAGCGACCCGACCTGGGAAAACCACGTGGCTATCTTTGCAGGCGCAGGCTTCAAAGTGCATACCTATCCGTACTTTGACCCAGAGACGCTGGGGGTAAATTTCCCGGCGATGATTGACCGCCTGAAAACCTTGCCAGCGCAAAGCATTGTGCTGCTGCACCCTTGCTGCCACAACCCGACCGGTTCTGACCTGACGCCAGCGGAGTGGGATCAGGTGATTGAAATCACCAAACAGCGTGAGCTGATCCCGTTCCTCGACATCGCTTATCAGGGCTTTGGCGCGGGCATTGACGATGACGCTTACGCCATCCGGGCGATGGCTGCGGCAGGTGTGAACTGCTTCGTCAGCAACTCCTTCTCGAAAATCTTCTCCCTGTACGGCGAACGTGTCGGCGGCCTGTCTGTGGTCTGTGAAGACAGCGATGCGGCGGGACGTGTACTGGGGCAACTGAAAGCCACCGTGCGCCGTAACTACTCCAGCCCGCCAAGCTTCGGCGCGAAAGTAGTGGCGAAAGTCCTGAGCGACAGCGCGCTGAATGCCCAGTGGAAAGCCGAAGTCGAGCAAATGCGTACCCGTATTCTCGAAATGCGCCACACGCTGGTCGACAGCCTGAAAACCGCCTTGCCGGGCCGTAATTTTGACTACCTGCTGCAACAGCGCGGGATGTTCAGCTACACCGGTTTCAGCGAAGCGCAGGTTGTCCGTCTGCGTGAAGAATTTGGCGTTTACCTGATACTCAGCGGCCGCGTCTGCATGGCCGGTCTGAATCACCACAATGTGAAGCAAGTGGCTGAGGCTTTCGCCGCGGTTCAGTAAATCCCCGTCATACTTCGGGCTGCGTGAGCTTACCGCCTTCCCGCAACCCGAATTATTTAGGGGATAAGATGTTGATTAAGGCCGACAGAAATGTCGGCCTTTTTTATTCCGCGGTACTGACTTTTATCACTTCGACCTGATGGTTTTTCAGCACCTTGAGCAATCCGGCGGGCGGAAGTTCGTCGGTGAACAGCGCCGTGGCCTGTGAGACATTGCCGATTTCGACCGCCGCTGAGGCATGAAATTTGGTATGGTCAGCAGCCAGCAGGATATGGCGTGAATGCGCCATCATGGTTTTCACCACGCTGGCCTCGTTGACATCGAACTCCAGCAGGGCGCCGTCGCTTTCAATTGCGCCGACGCTGGTCACCAGATAGTCGGCACGAAAGCCGGCGACAAAAGCCGTGGCCGCCGGGCCGATAATGCCACCATTATGCGGGCGCAGCGTGCCGCCAGGCACCATCACCTCAAAGCGCGGGTTCTTATACAAAATATGCGCGACGCGCAGACAATTGGTGATAATCCGCAGCCGGTTATGATTGAGCAGCGAATGCGCGACCTGCTCGACTGTGGTGCCAATGGTGATAAACACCGTTGAGCCGTCGGGGATGTAATCGGCGATGGATTCCGCAATGGCTTTTTTCTCTTCCGTCCAGGAAATCTCGCGCTGCTCAAAGGCAGTATTGACCACACTTGAGGCCCGCCCCGCGCCACCGTGATGGCGCGTGATCAGCCCCTGATCGCTGAGCTTGCGGATATCGCGGCGGGCGGTTTGGGTCGAGACATCCAGTAACGCCGCCAGTTCTTCAATGTTCATGTAACCACGCTCGGCAATCAATGCGAGCAGTTGATCGTGGCGCGGATTACCGGTCAGTTCAGTAAGACTCATGGATACATCCTTTAAAATGAGCGTCTGAGTCGTATTCTATACAGAAAGTGACAAAAAAGACCGGGCCTGATCACAGTCAGGTATCCCCGCACGGCCACCCGGCCGGGTACATTTCAGTGCAGCAACACCGCTGGCAAAGCGCACGGCTTCGGCGGGCGACGCTCCCTGGGCCAGACTGACCGCCAGTGCGCCGTGAAAAACATCTCCTGCGCCGGTGGTGTCCACTACGTTGACGGCAAAACCCGGCTGATGATGCAAACGGTCATTTTCCAGCCAGAGACAACCTTGCCCGCCCTGCGTGACATACACATGACCATTTGTGAGCGTTTGGGCGTTAACTAACGCAGCACCGGCGTCCGTTTTTCCGGTCAGCCGTTGCAAACCGGGCGCGGAAAAGGCGCTGTGGTCGCTTAACGCCACCAGTTCGGCGATATCCTGTGGCGTCACATCGGCATCCAGCACGGTGAGCACACCGGCCTGGCGCGCCAGGGTAAACGCCTGCTTCGCGCCGTCATGCCAGCGCACATCAGCCAGCACCACATCCCACTGGGAAAAGTCGATGGCTTGTAACCACTCGGCGGAAACGGGTAAATCCGGGCTGGGATAATTGATGATGATCCGCTCACCTTTGTTGTCCACCAGAATGGCGGATTGCGAAGAACGGGCCTGCTCAACGCGACGGACATAGCGGGTATTTACCCCCAGGGATTCCAGCTCCGCGAGCAGCCGGTTGCCGGTATCGTCATCGCCCACGCGACCAATAAAGTCCACCTGTGCGCCCAGTCTGGCCGCCGCCACCGCAGCCGTGGCCGCCGGACCGCCACCCACTTCATGATATTTTTCAGCGACATACTTCCCTCCTTCCGCAGGCAGTTCTTCAACGTAATAGATCCGGTCCATCACGGTAATTCCAACACAGGCGATACGAATCATGGCTATTCCTTAAGCGTGTTTTGATGGGGTTATTTTAATTTAGCGAATTGTTAAAAAAGTGATGGCTGTCAATTTTTTGACCTTAAATTACAAATACGATCAAAAAACGACAAACACAGACACCGCTGATTATCAAAAAGTGACATGCCTGATCAGCACAAAGGAGAGACGGATGGCAAACGTCGCATTTATTGGTCTGGGGCAAATGGGCGCTCCGATGGCGGCCAATCTGATTAAACAGGGACACCGGTTAGCGGTGTTCGATCTCAACCCGCAGGCAGTTAACTCACTGATACGGCAGGGGGCAACGGGCAGCAAGAGCGCGGCAGAAGCGGCGGCGGGCGCAGAATTTGTCATTACTATGCTGCCCAACGGCGATCTGGTAAGTGAGGTTTTATTTGGCCGTGATGGTATTTGCGAAACCCTGAGCCCGTCCACGCTGGTTATTGATATGTCGACTATCCATCCGTTACAGACCGACAAGCTGATTGCGCAGATGCACGAAAAAGGCTTCAGCATGATGGATGTGCCGGTGGGCAGAACCTCTGATCACGCAGTGGCCGGTACCTTACTGCTACTGGCAGGCGGCACGGCAGAACAGGTTGAGCGCGCGAGGCCAGTGTTGATGGCGATGGGCTCGGAGCTGATTAACGCGGGCGGGCCGGGCAAAGGCATCCGCGTCAAGCTGATCAATAACTACATGAGTATCGCCCTGAATGCGCTCTCCGCCGAAGCCGCCGTGCTGTGCGAAGCGCTGGATCTCTCTTTTGATGTGGCGCTGCAGGTAATGAGCGGCACCCCGGCCGGAAAAGGCCACTTCACCACCTCATGGCCGAACAAAGTGCTGAAAGGTGATTTGTCACCGGCCTTCATGATTGACCTCGCCCATAAAGACCTCGGTATCGCGCTGGACGTCGCTAATCAGTTGCATGTGCCGATGCCGCTCGGTGCGGCTTCCCGCGAAGTGTACAACCAGGCGCGTGCCGCCGGGCGCGGGCGTCAGGACTGGACCGCCATTCTTGAGCAGGTGCGCACCAGCGCCGGTCTGGCTCAGAAAACACATCCGTAACGCATTAACCAAGGAAAGTTAAATGACTCATTACAGCCTTAACGATATCACCCGTCCGTCCGGCGGCTTCGCCATGCTGGCGGTCGATCAGCGTGAAGCGATGCGCTTAATGTTCGCGGCAGCCGGCGCGAAAGCCCCGGTCGCCGATCAGGTGCTGACTGATTTTAAAGTCAATGCCGCGCGGATTTTATCGCCGTACGCCTCCGCGATTCTGGTCGATCAGCAGTTCTGTTACCGCCAGATTGTTGAGCAACAGGCCATCGCGAAAAGCTGCGCCATGATTGTCGCGGCAGACGAATTTATTCCGGGCAACGGCATTCCGGTGGACAGCGTGGTGATCGATAAAAATGTCGATCCGCAACAGGTCCGGGAAAACGGCGGTAAGGCGCTGAAATTACTGGTGCTGTGGCGCAGCGATGAAGATCCGCAGCAACGTCTGGCGATGGTGAAGGAATTTAATCAGCGCTGCCATGCACACGGGCTGCTGAGCATTATCGAGCCGGTGGTCAGGCCGCCGCGTCGTGGCGACAAATTTGACCGCGAACAGGCGATTATCGATGCCGCAAAAGAACTCGGCGACAGCGGCGCTGATCTTTATAAAGTCGAAATGCCACTCAGCGGGCGCGGTACGCAGGCTGAACTGCTACGTGCATCGCAACACCTCAATGAACATATTCATATGCCGTGGGTGATCCTCTCCTCCGGTGTTGATGAAAAACTCTTCCCGCGCGCGGTCAGCGTCGCCATGACGGCGGGCGCGTCCGGTTTCCTCGCAGGCCGTGCGGTCTGGTCATCCGTGGTCGGTTTACCTGATACCGAACTCATGCTCAGGGATGTTTCCGCGCCGAAATTACAGCGCCTGGGCGACATTGTGGACGAGATGATGGCGCGCCGCCGCTAACGAAAGGAGTGGAAAATGAAATGGTTTAACACGTTGAGCCACCACCGCTGGCTTGAGCAGGAAACCGACCGGATCTTCGATTTTGGCAAAAATGCCGCTGTGGCCACCGGCTTTGGCTGGCTGGGCAATAACGGCCAGGTCCGGGCAGAGATGGGCACCCATTTGTGGATCACTGCCCGCATGCTGCACGTCTATTCCGTTGCCGCAGGCATGGGCCGTCCCGGTGCGTATGCGCTGGTGGATCACGGCATCCGTGCCCTCAACGGCGCGCTGGCGGATAAACAATACGGCGGCTGGTACGCCTGCGTAAATGATGAAGGCGTGGTGGATGCCTCGAAACAAGGTTATCAGCATTTCTTTGTTTTGCTGGGCGCCGCCAGCGCGGTCACCACCGGCCATCCTGAGGCCGGAGCGTTACTCGATCAGGCCATCGGCGTGATCGAAAAGTATTTCTGGAGTGAAGACGAACAGATGTGTCTCGAGTCGTGGGATGAAGCCTTCAGCGAAACCGAAGCCTATCGCGGCGGCAATGCGAATATGCACGCCGTCGAAGCTTTCCTGATTGTTTATGACGTCACGCACGAACGCAAATGGCTGGATCGCGCACTGAGAATTGCCTCGGTCATTATTCATGACGTCGCCCGTCGGGGTGAGTATCGCGTTAATGAACATTTCGATACGCAGTGGAACCCGATCCGCGATTACAACAAAGATAATCCGGCGCACCGTTTCCGCGCTTACGGCGGCACGCCGGGGCATTGGATCGAATGGGGACGGCTGATGCTGCATCTGCATGCCGCGCTGGAAGCCCGTTTTGAAACGCCACCAGCCTGGTTGCTGGAAGATGCCAAAGGGCTGTTCCACGCCACCCTCCGCGATGCCTGGGCACCGGATGGCGCAGACGGTTTTGTTTATTCCGTTGACTGGGACGGGAAACCCATCGTGCGTGAACGCGTGCGCTGGCCGGTTGTGGAGGCAATGGGCACCGCGTATGCACTGCACTGCGTGACCGGTGAGGCGCAATACGAAACCTGGTATCAGACCTGGTGGGATTACTGCGTGAAATACCTGATGGACTACGAAAATGGTTCTTGGTGGCAGGAGCTGGACACTGACAACAACGTCACCACCAAAGTCTGGGACGGCAAACAGGATATTTATCATCTGCTGCACTGCCTGGTGATCCCGCGTCTGCCGCTGGCACCCGGGCTGGCGCCTGCCGTGGCTGCGGGTCTGCTGGACGTTAATGCAAAATAAAAATCACGGAGACCATCATGAGTACCCTACAAAATAAAAATACTCAGATTGAATTTATCGCCGGTAATAACGAATTTTCGCTGATTTATCAACAGCGTCTGATTTTACGTCATACCGCGCAAGCGCCTTGTTTGTGGATTGGCGGCGGCGAAGCGGATATCGATATGTTTCGCGGTAATTTCAGTATTAAAGATCGTCTGAATGAAAAGGTCGCCCTGACAGACGTTAAGATCACTGCGCAACCCGCGGGATGGCACTTACATTTCAGCCGTGGTAATACGCTCAGCGCTACGCTGGTTATCACCACCGATGATAGCGGGCGTTTACAGCTCAACCTGCAAAATGATAACCGCGCACATAACCGCATCTGGTTGCGGCTGGCAGCGCAACCGCAAGATCATATTTACGGCTGCGGTGAACAATTCTCTTACTTTGATTTGCGCGGCAAACCTTTCCCGCTGTGGACCAGCGAGCAGGGCGTCGGGCGCAACAAACAAACCTATGTGACCTGGCAGGCCGACTGCAAAGAGAACGCAGGCGGCGACTATTACTGGACGTTCTTCCCCCAGCCGACCTTTGTCAGCACGCAGAAGGTTTACTGCCATGTTGAAAACAGCGGTTATATGAATTTCGATTTCAGCGCGCCGGACTACCACGAACTGGCCTTCTGGGAAGATAGCGCCACGCTGCGTTTTGAATGTGCCGACGACTATATCAGCCTGCTGGAAAAACTCACTGCGCTGTTGGGCCGCCAGCCGGAATTACCGGACTGGGTATACGACGGCGTGACGCTGGGTATTCAGGGCGGCACGGAAGTCTGCCAGCAGAAACTCGACGTGATGCGCGAAGGCGGCGTGAAGGTCAACGGCATCTGGGCGCAGGACTGGTCCGGTATCCGCATGACCTCATTCGGCAAACGCGTGATGTGGAACTGGAAGTGGAACAGTGAGCTGTATCCGCAACTCGACCAGCGTATTCCTCTGTGGAAAGAAGAGGGCGTGCAGTTCCTTTCTTACATCAATCCGTATGTCGCCAGCGATCGGGATTTGTGTGCCGAAGCCTCAAAAAAAGGCTATCTGACCAAAGATGCCACGGGGGGCGATTATCACGTCGAATTCGGCGAGTTTTACGCAGGCGTGGTCGATCTGACCAATCCTGCTGCCTATGACTGGTTCAAAAACGTCATCAAAAAGAACCTGATTGAACTGGGATGTGGCGGCTGGATGGCGGATTTCGGTGAATATCTGCCAACCGATACCTTCCTGCACAACGGCATCAGTGCGGAAATCATGCATAACGCCTGGCCCGCACTGTGGGCGAAATGTAACTACGAAGCCTTGCAGGAAACCGGCAAGCTCGGCGAGGTGCTGTTCTTTATGCGCGCCGGTTACACCGGCAGTCAGAAATATTCGACGATGATGTGGGCGGGTGATCAGAACGTTGACTGGAGCCCGGACGACGGGCTGGCCTCGGTGATCCCGGCGGCCTTGTCGCTGGCAATGAGCGGCCACGGTCTGCATCACAGCGATATTGGCGGTTACACCACGCTGTTCGAGATGAAACGCAGCAAGGAACTGCTGCTGCGCTGGTGCGATTTCAGCGCCTTCACCCCGATGATGCGCACTCACGAAGGCAACCGTCCGGGCGACAACTGGCAGTTTGACGGCGACGCGGAAACCATCGCTCATTTCGCCCGCATGACCGGCGTGTTCACTCATCTCAAACCGTATATCCGGCAGGCCGTGCAACAAAACAGTCAGCGCGGTTTACCGGTGATGCGTCCGTTGTTCCTGCATTACGAAGACGATGCCCGCACCTATACCCTGAAATATCAGTACCTGTTTGGCCGCGATCTGCTGGTGGCACCGGTGCATGAAGAAGGGCGCAGCGACTGGTCGCTGTATCTGCCGCAGGATACGTGGATCAACGCCTGGACCGGGGAAACGCATCACGGCGGCGATATTACGGTGGCCGCGCCGTTAGGACAGCCGCCGGTCTTTTATCGTGCAGACAGCGAGTGGGCAGCGCTGTTCGGTGCATTACGTCACCTCTGATAAGGCTTGCCCGCCGGGGGGAATACATCGCCCCGGCGGGTGAAGGAGAATAATAATGAGTCAGACAACATCGGAAAACCCCGCGACCCTGCGCCTGCCTTTCAGGGAAAAACTGGCCTACGGCATGGGGGATTTAGGCTCCAATATCCTGCTCGATATTGGCACGCTGTACCTGCTGAAATTTTACACTGACGTGCTCGGCCTGCCGGGGACTTACGGCGGCATTATCTTTTTGATCGCCAAATTCTTTACCGCATTTACCGATATGGGTACCGGCATCATGCTGGATTCGCGCCGTAAGATCGGGCCAAAGGGCAAATTCCGCCCCTTCGTATTGTACGCCGCGTTTCCGGTGACGTTGCTGGCCGTCGCCAATTTCGTCGGCACACCGTTTGAGATCACCGGTAAAACCGTCGTGGCAACACTGTTGTTTATGTTGTACGGGCTGTTTTTCAGCATGATGAATTGCTCGTATGGCGCGATGGTGCCTGCTATCACCAAAAACCCGGACGAGCGGGCGTCACTCGCGGCATGGCGGCAGGGCGGAGCCACGCTGGGACTGCTGTTGTGCACTGTCGGTTTTGTGCCGGTGATGAACCTGCTTGAAGGTCATGCGCAGCGCAGTTATATCTTTGCCGCGACGCTGTTCTCGCTGGTCGGGTTACTGTTTATGTGGCTGTGTTATGCCGGCGTGAAAGAGCGTTATGTCGAGGCGCAGCCCGCCAGTGATACGCAAAAACCGGGGCTGTTGCTGTCATTCCGGGCGATTGCCGGTAACCGTCCGCTGTTCATTCTGTGCATCGCCAATCTCTGCACGCTGGGGGCGTTTAACGTCAAACTGGCGATTCAGGTGTATTACACGCAGTACGTGCTGAATGACCCGATCCTGCTCTCTTATATGGGTTTTTTCAGCATGGGATGCATTTTCATTGGCGTGTTCCTGATGCCTGCCGCCGTCCGGCGATTTGGTAAGAAAAAAGTGTATATCGGCGGTCTGGCGCTGTGGATTGTCGGCGACATCCTTAACTACTTCTATGGCAGCGGCTCGGTCAGCTTTGTCGCGTTCTCCTGTCTGGCGTTCTTCGGATCGGCGTTCGTCAATAGCCTGAACTGGGCGCTGGTGTCCGACACGGTGGAATACGGCGAGTGGCGCACCGGCGTGCGTTCGGAAGGCACGGTCTACACCGGTTTCACCTTCTTTCGCAAAGTTTCACAGGCACTGGCGGGGTTCTTCCCCGGCCTGATGCTGACGCAAATCGGCTATGTGCCTAACGTGGTGCAGTCGGCGCACACGCAGGAAGGGCTGCGTCAGCTGATCTTCATTTATCCCTGTGCGCTGGCGGCAATCACCATCGTGGCGATGGGCTGTTTCTATAACCTCAACGAGAAAATGTACGTGCGCATCGTTGCGGAAATTGAGCAGCGTAAGCAGACGGCATAATGCATTCACTGTAACAGCGCCCTGCGGGGCGCTTTGAGGATCGCCTATGAAGGATTGTCATCACCCTGATCCGCTGACGTTGCGCGAGAAGTGCGCCTATGGAATGGGCGATTTTGGCTCGAACCTGATGTTATGTATCGGGACGCTGTATCTCCTGAAGTTTTATACCGATGAACTGGGCATGCCGGCGTTTTATGGCGGCATCATCTTCCTGGTGGCGAAGTTTTTCACCGCTTTCACCGATATGCTGACCGGCGTGTTACTTGATTCCCGCCGTCATATTGGTGCGCGGGGTAAGTTCAGACCGTTCATTTTGTATGCCTCCGTGCCGGTAGGGCTGATCGCGACGGCGCAGTTTATGGCGAATGATTTCGGCCTGCCGGTGAAAACGGCGCTCGCCACCGTACTGTTTATGTTGTTCGGCTTGTTCTACAGCCTGATGAATTGTTCATACGGCGCGATGGTGCCCGCTATCACCAAAAATCCCCATGAACGGGCGCAGCTTGCCGCCTGGCGCCAGGGCGGTGCCACGCTCGGATTATTGTTGTGTACCGTCGGGTTTATGCCGGTACAGGCGTTGTTCGGTAATTCCCCTTCGGTGGGGTATTTCTCCGCTGCCCTGATTTTCGCCACCTGCGGCATTCTGTGTATGGGCTGGTGCTATCGCGGCGTCAGGGAACGTTACGTTGAACTCACGCCTGCTGGACATAAATCCGGCATCCTGCGGTCGTTTCGCGCCATATTTCGTAATCCGCCGTTGCTGGTACTGTGCCTCGCCAATCTGTGTACGCTGGCGGCGTTTAACATCAAACTGGCGATCCAGGTGTATTACACGCAGTACGTGCTTAATGATATTCATCTGTTGTCGTGGATGGGGTTTTTCAGCATGGGCTGCATTCTGGTCGGTGTCTTTCTGGTGCCGGGTTGCGTGAAACGCTTTGGCAAAAAACAGGTGTACCTGGGGGGATTACTGTTGTGGGCAACCGGCGATATGCTTAATTTCCTGTGGGGAAACAGCTCGTTAAGCTTTGTGCTGTTTTCCTGCATGGCATTTTTTGGCACCGCATTTGTCAACAGCCTGAACTGGGCGCTGGTGCCAGATACCGTGGATTACGGCGAATGGAAAACCGGTATTCGTGCCGAAGGCTCGGTGTATACCGGTTATACCTTTTCACGAAAAATATCTGCCGCGCTTGCCGGATTCCTGCCGGGAATTATGCTGACTCAAATCGGTTATATCCCGAATGCGGTGCAGGGCAGCGCGACCTTACTCGGTTTGCGTCAGCTGATCTTTATCTGGCCCTGTGCACTGGCTATCAGTGCGGCGATCATTATGGGCGTATTTTACAAACTCAATGAGGAACGCTTTGCCAGAATCATTGAGGAAATCGGCGCGCGCAAAAAAGGGGAGATTCCAGATCCTGTCACCGGCAAAGAAAAGACGTCTGTGTTAAGCCTGTAAATCGTTCAGGTTTGCTATGGTTAACCGAGGGCACTTTCGTGCTACGTAGCCATCACGTTACAAGGAGAAACCCAAACATGACCAGTTCGGAATTGCTGACCTATTGCATGGGAAAACCCGGTGCGGAGCAAAGTGTTGAAAATCAGCGCGGCGCAAATCAGGTAAAAGTGGGCGACGCGATGTTTGCCATGGTGTGTGAAATTGATGGCCGCGAGGCTATTTCGCTGAAAACCAGCCCTGAACTGGCAGAGCAATTACGGGCAGCACATCCGGATATTGTGGCGGGAGATCATCTCAACAAAGCGCACTGGAATACCGTGTTCCTCGACGGCTCGCTGCCCGATTCACAGTTTTATTATCTGATTGATGATTCCTACCAGTTGGTGGTATCCGGTCTGCCGGAGGCGGTGCGTCAGGAAATTGGCCGCTGATTATCCGGCCAGTTGCCACTGCTGAGGGTTGCAGGAGAGAAGTCCGCCACCTCTGCCCGCCACGGCAGTGCGCCGCGAAACCGCCACACGCGGGTGATGTCCAGGCTCCAGTAACGTTCTGCGCCTGCTGGCCCGGGAATATCCTCCGGCTGCCAGTGGATTTGCGTGTGTCCCTGAAGATGCAACAGGTCACCGTTTTCGAAATCGATAAACAGCAGTGCAGCACGCGGTTCTGCCAGCAAATTCCCCAGCGTATTCATATAACGGTTGCCGCGAAAATCAGGCACCCATAAGCGGTTTCCCACCAGATGCGCAAATCCCGGCTGGCCGCCGCGATGCGACACATCGGCACCGCCGTGCGCGTGGCTGGCGATAAAAAACGTATCGGCGCGGGCAATCAGTGCGCGGGCGTCAGCATCCGGTTCGGTCATATCCTCCCGCGCAGCCAGCGGCAAACTGACGGGAACATCGGCCAGTTTGCGTATCTGGATATACTGCGGACAATTACCAAAACTTTGATCGACGACGATCTCAATGCGGTTTTTATCCATGCGCCCGATCCTGCCGTTCACGCGGTTACGCCGCCGGTTGGAAAAATCGATCCCCAGCCCGCCAATCTGTTTCCCCGGCTGTAAAGCGGCCAGGGCCGGATCGTCCGCCCGTCGCGGCGCATTTATCCGCAAATGGATGTCATCCGGCGTACTGATAAACCCGGCGGGGCCGGTCAGCAGAGTTGCCACCGGCCAGCCGTTTTCGTCCAGTGTTGAGATAAACAGATACGGCAGCGTGGCGAAAAAAAGCCGGTGCTGTTCCGGCATCGCATCGCGGATGCCGTGTGCGGAAACATCAAACCCTGCCATGTCCTGTGCCAGGATTTCGTCTGCATGGAAAGGATGGTTCATCGCGTTTTACCCCACAATTTCAGGCAGTGGCAACGCCGGAAGTGGCGTAAAGCCCGGCAGGCTTTGCACCCGTTTCAGCCAGCGGCGAATCGCCGGGTAATCCGCCAGCGAAACGCCGCCTTCCGGAGCCGTCGCCACATAGCTGTAACAGGCCAGATCGGCAATGGTGGCCCGCTCCGTCGCCAGAAACTCGCGGCTTTCCAAATGCTGTTCAAGCTGTGGCAGAAACTTTGCCGTCACGGCCAGCGCGCTTTCATAAGATTCCGGTGCCGCGAACTGTTTCACCATGCGGGCGGATGCCGGGCCGTAACGCACTTCACCGGCGGCGCGGGACAACCATTTTTGCACCTCAGCGGCCTGCACCGGATCTTCCGGCAACCAGTGGCTGTCGGGCGCGTAACGTTTCACCAGATACACCAGAATCGCATTGCTGTCGGTGACAACGAGTTCGCCGTCGGTCAGCACCGGCACCTGCTGCAGCGGATTTAACTGCGCGAATTCGGCGGTTTGACGAATGTCTTTGCCGCCGTCTTTGTTCTCAAAGGGCAGACTGAGCATGTTCAGCAGCAGAGTTACGCGGTGGCAATGGCCGGAAAGCGGTGTGCTGTAAAGTTGAATGGCTGGCATGGAATGTCTCCTTTATGGGTCTGGCGTCAAGATTACTCTTGCATCAAATGATTGGGATCCACGAAGATTGAAATTGAGCGTTTCACCTGGTGGAAGAATCTATGGACCGTTTAGATGAAATGGCGATTTTTGTCGCTGTACTTCAGTATGGCAGCCTGGCGGAAGCTGCCCGTAAACTTCACCGTTCTCCTCCGGCGATCACCCGCGCCATTGCTTCGCTGGAACACCGGTTCGGCGCAAGGCTGGTCGAGCGCACCACGCGCAGTCTGGCGCCGACAGAAGCAGGCGCACGGCTGGCGGAAAAAGCGCGACTGCTGCTCAGCCAGTATCAGAACGCGGTAGAAGATACCGCAGAAACCCAGCTCAGCGGCCTGCTGCGCATCACCGCACCGGTACAGTTTGGTCGTAAACACGTCGCGCCGCTGGTGATGGAATTTCTGGCGCAACATCCTGATATGCAAATCGAAATGATGTTAAATGACCGTAATCTGGATCTGATTGACGAAGGGTTAGATCTGGCGGTGCGCATCGGTCATCAGGAAGATTCAGGCAAAGTCGCCCGTAAGGTTGCGCAAGTCACCCGCGTTCTGGTCGCCAGTCCGGCGTATCTGGCGCAGCATGGTGAACCGCAACATCCGTCGGAACTCGCTTCTCATCAGACGGTGATGGGCACGCTGCGCACCCAAATCCGTGAATGGCGTTTCGGGCCGAATGAGGACGATTTGCGCGTGCGGCTGTCGCCACGTTTGCTTTCCAACGATGTGGAATCGCAACTGCTGGCGGTGCGCAGCGGGCAGGGGATAGCACGGTTATTGTCGTATCAGGTCAGGGATGATGTGCAGGCAGGCCGTATGGTGCGGCTGCTGAAGGATTTCGAACCTTTGCCGTTGCCGGTACAACTGGTGGCGCAGCAGGTACAGCAAATGCCACGCAAGGTACGGACTTTCTGGGATTTTGCTTATCAGCGGCTGAGTGCACTGCCGCAGCTTCATGCTTTAGATGCATCTTCGGAACAGTGACGCCGATCACGCTCGCTGGCGGTAAAAATAACCTACTCTGAGAGTTGTGCAAAAACAGTGAGTTACTTGAGGACAGGTTGTCCGTTTGCTCACGCCAACCCAGAAGGAAAGGATGATGACCCGTAACCGGCTGAATCTTGCCACGCTTTTGATTCTGGCGCTCAGCGCGCCGTTCCCGCTGACCGTCTCTGCGCAAAGCTTGCCGCAGGATCCTGATGCGTCGGTGCCTGCGAAAAATTACATCACGGCGGTGAATCCTGATTTAACCATCACTTACCGGCTGTATGCGCCGACTGCCGAACATGTCGATGTGGTGACCGGTGCCACGCCGGTGACCTACATTCCGCATCAGATGACCAAGGACGATAAAGGTGTCTGGAGCTGGACATCGGGTGCACAGAAGCCTGATCTCTATGAATATTTCTTCAACGTGGATGGCTTGAGGATTGCCGATCCTGGCAGTGCAATGCCCAAGCCACAGCGTCAGGTGAATACCAGTTTGATCCTGGTGCCCGGCAGTATTCTTGATGTGAAAAACGTGCCGCACGGCGAAGTCCGCACGCTGACCTATCATTCCGCCGCGCTGAATTCCGAGCGTCAGGTCGCGGTGTGGACGCCACCGGGTTACACCGATGCTTCACAGCCGTTGCCGGTGCTGTATTTCTATCACGGCTTTGGCGACACCGGTCGCTCGGCGCTGGATCAGGGGCGCATTCCGCAAATCATGGATAACCTGCTGGCGGAGAAAAAAATCGTGCCGATGCTGGTGGTCATTCCGGATACCGAAACCGACGCCAAAGGCGTGGTGCCGGAAGATTACGTCACCAAAGATCGCCGCAAAGAGTTTTATCCGCGCAATGCCGCTGCCGCAGATAAAGAGCTGACCGGTGATATTATCCCGCTGATTTCTAAAACCTTCCGTGTGCGTGATGACGCAACCGGACGCGCGCTGGCCGGGCTTTCTCAAGGCGGTTATCAGACGCTGGTCAGTGGCATGACGCATCTCGACCAGTTTGGCTGGCTGGCGACACTCAGCGGTGTCAGCACCACCACCGTACCCAATGCGGATGTGGCGAAACGCTTCGCTGAACCGGAAAAAATCAATGCACAACTGAAAAACTTCACCGTGGTTGTCGGCGAGAAAGATGTGGTAACAGGGAAGGACATTGCCGGATTGAAAACCGAGCTGGAAGAGAAAAAGATTAAATTCGATTACCACGAATACCCGAATCTCGGCCATGAAATGGACGTCTGGCGCCCGGCCTATGCGGAGTTTGTGCAGAAGATATTTAAGTAGGGTCACACCGTGTAAAGTCTTTTTCGATGTATAAAGTGATTTGCTTTATACTTTAAAAAATGACTTTACACGGATCTGCAAATGACACAGAAGATAACGCAACTGGTTAGCTACCTTGAAACGGTTTTAGGCTTTCGCACTACAGCCACCGAAGTAAAACTCTCAGTTTCATTCAGTCTTCAGGAGTTGTTTGGTTTCTTCGAACTGGAAGTTGGTGTGCCGGGTGACGCTCCTCTGATTCTGCTGGCGGCTTTACAGCGGGATGACACCTATCCGGGCATTGTCACGATAAGGAAACGTCTGTCACTCATTGAAAGGATGACAGATAAGGTGGTTGTCTACGTCTGCGAAAATATGAATCTGGCGGAACGCCGCAGCTTGATTGACCATCACATAAATTTTATTGCGATTAAAAAGCAGTTATTTATTCCTGAACTGGCCATGGATTTGCGCGATGCCTTCAGAATTCGTAAAAAAAGCGCCGGCAAAGACGTGCAAAACGATTTTTCTCCGGCCACTCAGGCTATGCTCATCCAGCTTTTATGGGATGAGTCATTCTCTAAATCCGGTATTACCTGTACGGCTGAGCAGTTGATGGGCTTATATAATTACAGTCGCGTGACGCTCTCAAAAGCCATTTCTGAGCTGACAAAATCCGGGCTTCTTGCTTCAACGCATGAGAAAGATTTTTCGACCCGATTTTATTCACTCAGATTTTCGCGCTCAGAGACTTTCGTAAAATCTCTTCTGCTGATGCGTAATCCGGTGAAGAAAATCGTCTGGATTAACAAGCTACCTCCTTTAGATGAGGGGGTCTGTTATGCCGGAGACAGCGCTTTAGCGGAATACACGATGCTGGCCCGTGGCGCTAAGCCTGTGTTTGCGATGACCCGGGAAGTATTCACTTCACTCCTGAAAAGGGGGGAATTTGATGAAGTGACTCATATCGACAGCGCTGTAGCTACAGTTGAAATCTGGAGCTACCGGAGTCCCAAAGCTTCAACACATATCGTTGATGAAATATCTCTGTATCTGACACAGAAAGATAATCAGGATGAACGGGTCCAACTGGCGCTCAGTGAACTTAAGGATCAATACCCATGGATGAAATTCGGGGACTAAAACTGTTTGGCGAGTATTTCAAAAAATATCAGGATCAATACGTCCTCATCGGTGGTGTCGCATCCTGGATCACTATGGATGAAGCCGGGGAAGAATTTCGGGCCACCAAAGATCTGGATATTGTCCTCATTATTGAGGCGCTGAGCCCTGATTTTGTCAGTTTGTTTTGGGAATTTATAAAGTCAGGCAACTACGAAATCCGCCAGACGGGTGAGGGAAAGCCCATTTTTTACCGGTTTCTGAAACCAGAAAACACGAGTTACCCCTTTCAGATTGAACTTTTCTCGCGTTCTCCACAAGGAATGGAACCTCCGGAAGATGCTCAGATTATCCCGATCCCCAAAGATGAAGGTGTTTCCAGCCTCTCAGCTATCCTCCTCGATGAACATTATTATTCCTTCCTCAGGGATGGCCTCCTGCGCACGGAATTATTCTCGTATATCGGAGCAGACAGGTTAATCCCTTTAAAAATGAATGCGTGGCTTGATCTGTCAACCCGCAAGGCGGCAGGAGAACCTGTGGATTCCCGTGTTGTGAATAAGCACAGAAATGATGTGATCCGGTTATCAGGTCAACTGACAGGAAAGGCTGCCACCATTCCCGAGAACATTCGGGCTGACATGGAGAGCTTTCTCACAAAACTGTCAGATGAGAATATTGATCTCAGGTCACTGAATCAGCGGGGGTCTGTAGAAGATGTCATTAAAAGGATCAGAGAAGGATTTGGTCTGTAATCAGGACAAACAAAAGGCCTTCCCGTTTGGGAAGGCCTTTTGCTATGGCTTAAGCGCTTTTCTTCGCCTGCTGGCTGTGGCGTTCCAGCAACGGTTTCAGGAAGCGCGCAGTATGCGATTCTTTGCATTCCGCGACGGTTTCCGGCGTACCGGCGACCAGAATCTGTCCGCCGCCCGCACCGCCTTCTGGCCCGAGATCAACAATCCAGTCCGCGGTTTTAATCACGTCCAGATTGTGTTCAATCACCACGATGGTGTTGCCCTGATCGCGTAGCTGATGCAGCACTTCCAACAGTTGCTGAATATCGGCAAAGTGCAGGCCGGTGGTCGGTTCGTCGAGAATATACAACGTCTGACCGGTGCCGCGTTTGGACAGCTCACGCGCCAGTTTGACGCGCTGTGCTTCACCGCCGGACAGCGTGGTCGCTGACTGGCCGAGGCTGATGTAGGTCAGACCGACGTCGATCAGCGTCTGCAATTTACGCGCAAGGGCAGGGACGGCATCGAAGAAATCACGCGCTTCTTCAATGGTCATCTCCAGCACTTCGTGGATGCTCTTGCCTTTGTATTTAATTTCCAGCGTTTCGCGGTTATAGCGTTTGCCTTTGCACTGATCGCACGGCACATAAATATCCGGCAGGAAGTGCATTTCAACTTTGATCACGCCGTCGCCCTGACAGGCTTCGCAGCGGCCGCCTTTGACGTTGAAACTGAAACGCCCCGGCGTGTAGCCGCGTGAACGTGATTCCGGCACACCGGCAAACAGCTCACGCACCGGCGTGAAAATACCGGTGTAGGTTGCCGGGTTAGAGCGCGGCGTACGGCCAATCGGGCTCTGGTCGATGTCGATGACTTTATCGAAATGGCCCAGACCTTCGATTTCACGGTACGGCGCAGCTTCAGCAATCGTTGCGCCATTCAGCTCGCGCTGTGCCAGCGGGAACAGCGTGTCGTTGATCAACGTCGATTTACCGGAGCCGGACACGCCGGTGATACAGGTAAACAGGCCCACCGGCAGCGTCAGCGTGACATCTTTCAGGTTGTTGCCTTTAGCGCCGGAAAGTTTCAGCACTTTGGTGGCATCCGCCGGGACGCGCTGCGCCGGTACGGAGATTTCCCGTTTACCGCTCAGGAACTGGCCGGTCAGTGAATTCTCGGTCGCCATAATGTCTTCAGCGGTGCCTTCAGCCACCACTTCGCCACCGTGTACGCCTGCACCCGGACCAATATCAATAATATGGTCGGCAGCGCGGATCGCGTCTTCGTCGTGCTCGACCACAATCACCGTGTTACCGAGGTCGCGCAGGTGGATCAGGGTTTCCAGCAGACGCTCGTTGTCGCGCTGATGCAGGCCGATAGACGGCTCATCCAGCACGTACATCACGCCCACCAGACCGGCACCAATCTGGCTCGCCAGACGGATACGCTGGGCTTCGCCGCCGGACAGCGTTTCCGCAGAACGTGACAGCGAGAGGTAATTCAGGCCGACGTTCACCAGGAATTTCAGGCGATCGCCAATCTCTTTCAGCACTTTCTCAGCAATTTTGGCGCGCTGACCGCTGAGTTTCATATTGCGGAAGAAATCCATCGCATGGCCGATGCTGAAATCAGAGATTTCCGGCAGCGTGGTTTCTTCGACAAATACGTTACGCGCTTCCTCGCGCAGACGGGTGCCGCGGCAGGAAGTACACGGACGGTTGCTGATGTATTTCGACAGTTCTTCACGTACTGCGCTGGATTCCGTTTCTTTATAACGGCGTTCCATATTGTGCAGCACGCCTTCAAACGGATGGCGACGAATCGAGGTATCACCGCGATCGTTGATGTATTTGAATTCAATGGTGGTTTTGCCGGAACCGTGCAGGATGGCGTTTTGCACGTCGCTGCTCAGTTCGTTAAACGGCGCTTCCACGTCGAAATCATAATGCTCACCGAGAGAGCGCAGCATCTGGAAATAATAGAAGTTACGACGATCCCAGCCACGGATTGCGCCGCCCGCCAGTGAAAGCTCAGGGTTTTGCACCACACGATCAGGGTCGAAGAACTGCTGCACACCCAGCCCGTCACAGGTCGGACAGGCTCCCGCCGGGTTGTTGAACGAGAACATACGCGGTTCAAGCTCGCGCATGCTGTAGCCGCACACCGGACAGGCAAAGTTGGCCGAGAACAGCATTTCTTCGGCTTTCGGGTCATCCATATCGGCGACCACGGCGGTACCACCGGAAAGCTCGAGCGCGGTTTCAAACGATTCCGCCAGGCGTTGCGCCAGATCGTCACGCACTTTAAAGCGGTCAACGACCACTTCAATGGTGTGTTTCTTCTGCAATTCTAATTTTGGCGGATCGGACAAATCACACACTTCACCATCAATACGCGCACGGATATAGCCCTGCGACGCCAGGTTTTCCAGCGTCTTGGTATGCTCGCCTTTGCGATCTTTAATGATGGTCGCCAGCAGCATCAGACGCTGGCCTTCCGGCTGAGCCAGCACGTTATCCACCATCTGGCTGACGGTCTGTGCTGAAAGCGGAATATTATGATCCGGGCAGCGCGGCTCGCCCACGCGGGCAAACAGCAGGCGCAGGTAGTCGTGGATTTCGGTGATCGTCCCGACGGTAGAACGCGGGTTGTGCGACGTTGATTTTTGCTCAATCGAAATCGCCGGAGACAGACCTTCAATATGGTCGACGTCTGGTTTTTCCATTAAGGATAAAAATTGGCGTGCGTAGGCCGACAGCGACTCGACGTAGCGGCGCTGGCCTTCGGCGTACAGCGTATCGAACGCCAGAGAGGACTTGCCTGAACCGGATAAGCCGGTGACAACAATCAGTTTGTCGCGCGGGATAATCAGGTTGATATTCTTGAGATTATGGGTGCGTGCGCCCCGAACTTCGATCTTATCCATTCATCATTCCCGGATTAACTTGATAGCTCACCGTGCCGGTGACCGCCGTGAAAACCAGTTTCGCGCCAGCCATCGAATCGGGCACAGAGAAGAACGTAACGCGCAATTATGACACAAATCACAGCCTGTGCCACCCCAAAACCTGAATGTATATCCAGTACTCAATGTAACAATGGAATGTTTGCTGAACAATCTGGAAAGAAAATCGCAGTGCATGACATCCGTGGTACGGAGGCAACGTTTTGTGGTTATAATGTCGCGAAGTGAGTTTCCTCACACCCCAAACTGTGGTTTCAACCACGACATACATCATCAGGAGAATCCACATGGCCAGCAGAGGCGTAAACAAAGTTATTCTCGTCGGTAATCTGGGGCAAGACCCGGAAGTCCGCTACATGCCTAACGGCGGCGCGGTTGCCAACATCACTCTGGCAACGTCTGAAAGCTGGCGTGACAAAGCCACCGGCGAGCAGAAAGAAAAAACCGAATGGCACCGTGTAGTGTTGTTCGGCAAATTAGCGGAAGTCGCAGGCGAATACCTGAAGAAAGGTTCTCAGGTTTATATCGAAGGCGCACTGCAAACCCGTAAATGGACCGATCAGGCTGGCGTTGAAAAATACACCACCGAAGTCGTTGTTAACGTCGGCGGCACCATGCAGATGCTCGGCGGCCGTGCAAGCGGCGGCGCACCAGCAGGTGGTGGTCAGCCATCCGCAGGCGGCCAGCAGGGCGGTTGGGGTCAGCCTCAGCAGCCACAAGGCGGCAACCAGTTCAGTGGCGGTCAGCAATCTCGTCCGGCTGCGCAAAACAACGCGCCAGCACAGAACAACGAACCCCCAATGGATTTCGACGACGATATCCCGTTCTGATTCATTGCCTTCGGGCATCAACGTTCAGAACAACAAAAAGCCCCGAAAGGGGCTTTTTGCTTTGCAGCGTTGACTACTTTCAATTCCTCACACTTTCCCCACCGCACCAAACACTAATCTGCCCTGATGGAATGTCGCTTTCACCTCTGACACCCGCGCCACCGCTTCGGCAGAGCAACTGGCGTCGACCAGGATCATTTCGGCGTTATCGTTCACCGCAGGCCACTGGCGTGTGCCGCTGTCGTCGAGCGGCAGAACGTTGCCGGTGGCGATAGCGAGGGAGCGCGTCAGGCCAAATTCGTCGGAGTTACCGTAGAGCTGGGCATAGAGGCTGGCTTTTTCCAGCATGCTGCCGGTGCCGAACGGCGACCAGTGATCAATGACGCTGTCTGTGCCGGTCATGACAAATACGCCGTTCTGGCTGAGCTGCGGCAGCGGCATATTCAGTTTGCCGAGCGGAATGGTGGAAGCGACGGTGAACTGCTGCTCTGAAAGCCCTGCAATGACGTCGTCGAGTTCCGCGCCCTGCATCATCGCCAGCGCAAAACCGTGGCTGAGCGTCACTTTGCCTTTCAGTTGCGGGTTTTTCTCCACGGTCTGAATCATGTATTTCACTGCCGCGATACCGGCCGGCGTGGTTTCATGCAGATGAATATCCACGCCTTTATTCGTATCCAGTGCAATCTGAAACATCGCGTCGAGGGATTTTTCCATCGCGTCATCCACGTTAGTCGGATCCAGTCCGCCGACGTATTGCGCGCCCATTTGCATCGCCTCACGCATCAGGCCATCGACTTTCGAATGCAGCAAGCCGTGTTGCGGGAACGCCACAATTTCACAACTGAAATCCTGCTGATGTTTTTCCAGTGCGATTTTCAGATGCTCAAGGCTTTTCAGGCCGCTGACCGGGTCGATATTGCAGTGGCTGCGCGCCACTGTGGTGCCTTTGGAATGCAGCAGCCCGATGATCGCTTCGGCATGTTCCACCGATGTTGGTAGCAGTTTGGGGATCAGCACCTGTTCGCGGGCAATCATGTCCATGATAGTTTTGCCTTTACGCGGGCGCGGTGCTTCCCATTTGCCGCCGTAGAAGGTTTTGTCGAGGTGAATATGCATGTCGCGCGTGGCGGGCAGCAGAAGTAATCCTCTGGCATCAAAAGCAGGCAAGGTGCTGGCCGGGGCGTCTTTTGCCGGCTGGATCGCCACGATTTTGCCGTTGTTGATTTCAAGATTGTACAAACCGGTTCTGGTGGCAATAACGATATCGCCTTCGCGCTCAAAACCCTCTTCCAGCCGCACATTGCGCAACTGGTAATGCGGCGCAGAAATCGCGTTGATCTGGCTGGCATCGTCACATTTTTCGTCCATCGCGCCCGGTTTGAACGGGGAGGCTGATGCCATACCTGCGGTTAACAGCGCGCCGGTGGCAGTGATTTTGGCGCTATGCGAAAGAAAGTTTCTGCGGCTTTGTTGCTGAGGATTTTGCACGTCGAATTCCTTAATCATGATGCGGGAGGATGCTGCTTTTCCCTTCACCTTAAAAGATGACGCCGGTTCCGGCTGCGATTTTTCCCACTGCCTGCCAGTGGAAAATGCAATGGCTAACTAAGCTGACAAAAATCCTTTAATTTTCCGGCCAGTGCGATTTGCGCAGGCGTCGCGTCGTGGCGGTAAAACAGCGCCAGCTCGACGTTATCAATCGGTGGCAATCCGCTTTCTGCCCCAAGAATCCGGTGCTCCGGCTGGCGGCAACTGGCGGGCAATAAGGTGACGCCCAATCCGGCCGCACTGGCAGCGACCAGCGCGGCGAGGCTGGCGCTGCTGTAACTGATACGCCAGCTACGCCCGAGAGCATCCAGTGCCTGACACAGTTCTTCGCGGTATAACCCGTTGAGCGGAAACAGTACCAGCGGGATGGGATCCCGTTCAAACGCCGGAAACGCCGCGCTGTCCAGCCACAGCATCGGCTCGGGGCGCGAGGCGTTGGCCTTTTCGCCGGTGAGTTGTTTCACCAGAATGATATCCAGCATCTCCTGTTGCCAGGCGCGGCGCAGTTCGTGACTCAGGCCGCTGGTGACATCAAGGCGAATATGCGGATGGGCGCGGCTGAATTGCGCCAGCAGGGACGTGGTGGCCGCGGCAAAATCTTCCGGCACACCGAGACGCACTACGCCGTCCGGCCACTGGTCACTCAGCGCATCGTGCGCTTCACCGTTCAGGGCGATAATCCGCCGCGCATAACCCAGCAACCGTTCGCCTTCTTCAGTCAGTTGCACCTGATGAGACGTGCGTTCCAGCAAAGGTTTTCCCAGCGCTTCTTCCAGGCGGCGGATTTGCTGGCTGACTGTCGATTGCGACAGGTACACGCGGTCGGCCGCACGGGTAAAACTGCCGGTTTCGCAGACGGCGACAAAACTAAGCAACTGCTGCGGGCTGAACATCGGATAGCGATTCATTTTTTAAATGTTTATGCTTTTGGTATTCGAAATATCAATACTTAGCAGAGTATCAACCTTCCCGCTCTCGCACCAGACCAGAGGCTGAGAACCCCTTAGAAGAAAAGGTTTCCTTTATGTTTTCTGAATTAATCATGTTCAACATTGAAAGTATTTTTTCTTTATCATTTGCAAAATTTTTCTTAATAATGGAATGAAGTGATTTTATGAGAATGGATTCAGTTAGACTGATACAAAATTATAATGGGATATATAATAAATTCCGACAGGGGGAATATATTAAGAAAAATAAATGGGATCATTGTGATGAGAAAAAACGTAAGGGCGCATGGACCGGAAATGTCTATGATCGCGCCGGCCGGGTGGTTGAATATGGTCTTGAAAACGGTGTGTGTCAGGGGCTGGTGGGCGCATACCTGATATCAGGTCAAAGCTGGAGCCGGTTCAGTGCCTATATTGCCAGTGAAAAAGGTAAGACGGTGGTGCGGGGGATCATGAATTTTCAGGAACACCTGAGTGCCAGCGGGAATATGAAAGAAATGAAAAGTGTTTTTCATGGCATTCTAAAATCTTATCAGGTTAATTTTATTCGGGAGGAAATAAAATTGACTGGAAACACCGCAATTACCATGGCGCAGTCAATATTAAAAAGTGTCAGTCAGGGCAATGGCTGTCATATATCGATTAAAAAATCTTCCAGCGGACACTCATTAGGTCTCAGGGCAGAATCCAATCAAATAAAAATCTTTGACCCCAATTATGGTGAGACGGTTTTTCCCTTTAAGAATGGTATCAGCGATGAAATGGAAAAATTTCTGATACATATTTTTTCTGAATACTACAGCCAGTACTTTATGTTGACGGTTGAACATTATTCAGCTTCCGTTTTTTCCTGAATCTCCGGACTCACAGATAACAGTGAAAAACCACTTTTAAGGTTTTATTCTTAGCGTTGATATGTATTTAACTTCTGTATTCCGATTGTTTAATGGTCGTTGTAAAATAAGTCAACTTAATTATTTATTTTAAAACAAATGTTTGTTACAAATTATAATATCGAGGTACGATAATTTACTAACAGTAAAATGATTAACCTCAAGGGTGAAAGTGTGTTCGTCTCAAAAAATAAAATTAAATATGGCAGGATAGCCATGGCTATCGCTGCTTGTTTGCCATTTTATACCTCAGCAGAAATAAATATTAGCAATGTGGCAACGCAAAGAGGTGGTTACCATGTACCGGATGTTGTACTCACTGTGCCTGATGGCATGAAGATGATCGACATGAGTTCTATGCAACGGGAAATATCACCGGGTCCTTCTCCTAATCCTCCCGCGCCTGTTCCGGTACCTGACCCTCATCAGGACGGGTTACCTATTCCTGATGATCAAAATGACTATGCCCGGATGAAACTCTCAACCGAAATATCTGGCTATAAGGTTTCAGAGAATTCAAGTCCATATGAAATAAAAGCAATCACTGTGCCAGGTGGACAAGCCGTGCGTTTATTAGAAGCTAAAACGGTCGATTCCAGTGATAACAATATCTCTCCAGTTGTTGCAAAAGGGGAGATGGTTTACACCGATGTAAATGGGGTGGAGCATTCCCGTCCTTACGAAGTTTCAACAGACAGTGCGGAAGAAACATTCGAAGCACTGAAAAATATGAAAGAACAGCTGAGACAGGAGGTCTTCCCGGACGCGGCGGTAACCTCTGCGGTGTATGGTTCCATTGCTGCGCCAAAAGCCTGGAGCGCTGATACGACGGTCGGTGAAATACATGGCCGTCAGGTTAACGGGACTACTGAATTCTTTGAAGCAAAGTTTAATGGTAATGCGAAAAGTAAAAACTGGTATTACCCGGAAAATAAAAAAGATAATGCCTGGTGGCGTGTTGTTCATCCAAAAGAATATTATGCCATTACGTCTGACTGGCATTTTGGGGCAGAGACTACATCTACGCCATATAACACGGTGCCCAGCAAAGCTAACTTTAAGAAGATTGATGCAATTAACACACTGAAAGACAAATACGGTGATGCCTTCAGGGGGACGATTATTAACGGCGACATTACCCACTGGGGGCATGGTGGCGAGTGGTCTGATGCCAAGAAAGCTTTTGGCAAACTTAATGCACCTTACTGGTACGGGCTGGGTAATCATGATTATGACGGCAATGTGAATGACTGTGGTTTGTGGGAAAATCGCTGTGCAATTCGTAGTATCCGGAATTTAGTTGATCATATTAATAGTTTGAAAGATGTCGTTTCCGTTGATTACGACGTCATGAATGGTTATAAATTCCCGCATCTCAGTACCAACTATATTGGCAGTTTCGGTTACAGTTTTGATATTGCGGGTATTCGTTTCATTCAGCTTAATAATAATTTGCATTATACGAAGGAATTTTCAGGGTTTAATTCGGATGCTGCCCGCCGGTATGATATTAAGGTCAGGGACGGTGAGGGCTGGTTCCGTGAGCAGTTACGCGATGCAGGCATAAAAGGTAAAGCAACAATAGCGTTGGAGCATGGAGGTGAAAGTTACAGTGAAAATGAGACTCCAACGCGGGATATACTGGGGGAGTATGGCGGCTCGATAAGATTTGGTGGCCATTCACATGGTATCTCTTCATCAAACAGCGGGGCGGCTTATTACGGCGATATGCTGATTCTTGAGCTTGATTACAATAAGCAGATGGGAAAAACATATATGGTAAGCAATGATAAAATTGATGAAATGTCACCGGGAGCGGAATTTACACTTAATTTCAACGTCCCGGAAATGGCACCTGTACCGAAAAGTTACATCCTGAGTCTGCGTAATAAAGGCGGTTACACAGGTTATTACAGACTCACTTATACCAACAGCAGTACTAAAGCCAATTTCAATAAAGAATATAAATTATCGCTGGGTAATACTCAGCAGGTTATTATTCCTGCTGAAGCGACGAACGTAAAAATTAAAGGTGTAACAGGAACGGGACGGGCTTTATATTCCCAGTCACTGACCAAACAGGAAAATACCTGCATAGAAACGTGGGGAACGCTACCTCGTAACCTGCACTGGGGTTGGTGCAAGTAACGCACTGCGGCATTTGTGGATCCAAATTATCACTCCCTCTGCTGGGGGAGTGATTTGCGAATATTTGTCTGATGTAAATCTTCCTCCGGCTTTCTCTCCGCCCCATCCTTTCGCACCAGAGTGATTCACTTCGCGGCTATTACGCCACTCTTGCTCCAAAACGACGCCTCGTTTTAGCGCATTTCACCTGCGCTTCGGCAGTTAATGATTTCACTTAAGATTGTATACAAGGCTTTGGCGGCAAATCGTCTTTCTGGTACAGAAATTGCTTTTCCCTAAAGAGACTCAGGGGAGAAAAATATGAAAGCGATCGTGATTGGTGGCGGTATTGGCGGGGCGTGTGCGGCGATTGCGCTGAAGCGTTTTGGTATCGAAACGGCGGTATACGAGGCAGTGAAAGAGATCAAACCGGTCGGTGCGGCGATTTCCATCTGGCCTAACGGCGTAAAGTGCCTGAATTATCTCGGCATGAAAGAGGCGCTGCGCGAACTCGGCGGCAACATGCGTTTTATGGCCTACAAAGAATATCAGCAGGGCCAGACCATGACGCGTTTCAGTATGGATCCGCTGATCCAAAGCGTCGGCGAGCAGCCATATCCGGTGGCACGCGCGGAACTTCAGTCGATGCTGCTGGAGACTTATGGCCGCGACCAGGTGCAGTTTGGCAAGCGCGTGACGCACGTTGAAGAATCTGCCGACAGCGTCACCGCCTGGTTTGACGACGGCACTTCCGCGACCGGCGATCTGCTGATTGCCGCTGACGGCACCCATTCCATTATCCGCCAGCACGTTCTGGGTTATGCAACGGAGCGCCGCTATGCCGGTTATGTTAACTGGAACGGCCTGGTGGAAATCGATGAAAGCATCGCGCCTGCCGACCAGTGGACGACGTTTGTCGGCGAGGGTAAACGCGTGTCCCTGATGCCGGTGAGTGGCAACCGTTTCTACTTTTTCTTTGATGTGCCGCTGCCAAAAGGCTTGCCGCAGGATCGCACTACGGTACGCGAGGATTTACAGGGTTACTTTGCGGGCTGGGCGGAACCGGTGCAGAAGCTGATCAGCCAGATCAATCCTGAAACCACCAACCGCGTTGAAATCCACGACATCGAACCCTTTATGCAACTGGTCAAAGGACGGATTGCGCTGCTCGGTGATTCCGGCCACAGCACCACGCCGGATATCGGGCAGGGCGGTTGCGCGGCGATGGAAGATGCAGTGGTGCTGGCAAATATGCTGCAAACCAATTCATTAGGCATTGAAGATGCATTGCTGCGTTATCAGGAAAAACGGGCATATCGCGTGAAGGATCTGGTGCTGAAGGCGCGTAAACGCTGCGATGTCACCCACGGCAAAGAAATGGCCGTGACCGAACAATGGTATGAGGATCTGAAAAGCGAAACCGGCGAACGCATTCTTTCCGGCATGTGCGAAACCATTCTGGGCGGTCCGCTGGAATAACGTCGGGGGCGTAAGAAACAACTTTTACATATCCTTAAAGCTTCCTGTGTTTTTGCCGAAAATAGCATCAGAAGGATCAAGGTATCCACTGGCGCTATGGCGCAAAAACATAGGGACTCATCGGGATGACAGTTATCTCTGCGACAGGTAATCAGGCGCTCAACACGCTGGTTACGTCAACAAAATCACTGACGGCAGTCACTACTGCAGCCAGCCAGCAGCAGGCTTCGACGGCGCAATCCACCACGGTAATGATCGGCCAGGCGGACACCGCTTCGCCGGTCTACAACATCACCAAACCGGCACTGGTCTGGGAACGTTCTTCCAGTGATCTGATGTCTTCAAAGCTTGCATCGAACTTCAGCCATTCCGGCAATGCGGCGCGTTTTACCGGACTCGGTGCGGCGCTGCTTGAGCGTTTCACTACCGACAGCAGCAGTTATTCGCAATCGGTGATGAAGCAGACTTCCGCTCAGTCGACCCGTTCGGCGGCCAACGTTGCCGCCCAAACCCAACTTCATACCAAAGCTGATAACCAGATAAGCCTGAGCATTAAAACTGCCAGCGGCGCACTGGTGGATATCACGCTGGGCAGTGATGATGACGGACTCGGCGTGCAGGTGAATGTCAGCAAAGGCACGCTCAGCGATGCCGATCGCAAAGCGCTGGCCGGTCTTGCGGAAGGTTTTCAGAAAGCGATTGATGGCCTGACGGCGCAACCGCCGAAGCTCGATCTGAGTGGCCTGACGAAGTTTGATACCTCGGTGCTGTCGTCGGTGGACTTACACGCCACGCTGGGCACCACCAATACCCAGACGCTGGATTTTCATGCTGATGCGAATACCCGCTCAGTGAAATCGACCGGTGTTGCTGGCACGGTGGATATCAGCGTCGACATGAGTAAGCGCGCACTGCTGGGCACAGAAAGCCAGCAGAAGCAGGCGCTGAACAGTTATCTGAAACAAATCAGCAGCGCGGGTAATCGTGGCAATGGTGACGAATCGCTGATGAACATGTTCAAAGATGCCTTTACGGCGCTGAACAGCAATTATGGCGAAACCGCGACGACTTATAAAAGCGGGGGGGCTGAGCCGGTTTATTTCTCGCTGACCAAAACCGATAAAAACATGATGACCGGGCTGGCGGATTTCACGGCGTCAGTCTCGCAGACACCGGTCGATTCCACCAATCCGATGCGCCCGGATGAAACCGATACGTTCTCTTATCAGGTTTCTCAAACCAGCACGATCACCGGCACGGGTACGCAGGACCGCAATATCACGCAGAAGCAACAGTCACATCTGGCCGCCAGTTATCATGCATCGCTGACACCGGGGCTGAAACTGAATCTGACCAGCGACCGCAACTCGCAGAATTACCTTTACTATCAGATTGATGACAAGGCAGAAAGCACGACGTCCGTGCAATATCACAAAGGTGCGCTGATGAGTGCCTCAGTGGCTCAGTCCGCCAGCAACTCAACACATATTCAGAAATATGTGAAAGGCGCACTGGAATCCGACATCACCACGCCGGAAATCACGTCGAAAACCACTGACCTGCTGGGCACGCTGCAATCGGCCTGGGAAAATAACGCCCCGCGCATGTCGTTCCGGGATTATCTGAATCATCAGACCCTGCCGGATCTCAGCGGGATGGTACTGATGGAATCGGATGCTGCGCAGTTGAAAAACAGTCCTTCATTAGTGTAGATAAAACCAAAACAGCCCCTGACGGGGCTGTTAATCATTACATCTCAAATTTCATGCCTCTCACCACAATTTCATCAAATTGCAGATGATGCATAAATTCGCGCAAAATCAGCAGCGTGGCGGCGAAATCATTGCCGTCGGGGATACCTTCGAAATGCGCCGGGCGGCCATTAATGACCAGCGCCAGCCGGTCGAAAGTGCGTTCCACCGCGTCGAGCGACAACGTCATCACTTCATTTTCCGCCTCACCGGCAATGCGGGCCAGCGCACGGATATCGTTGTCCGTGCTGAACAGTTTAGCGCCCGGCGGAATGTCGTGCCGGATGCGCATCACTTCGTCCTCGACCACCATAATGGCAGTTTCCATTTCATCCGGCGTCGGCGGTGAATGATGAAAATAGCCGACAGAGGTGAGTTGTGAGCCCAGTGTCAGGAGCAAACTTTTATCGTCGTTATCATCATTACGGACGATAACTTGCGTTTCTTCGCTGCCGATATGCAGCAATACAGCAGGTGTGGTCATCGGCGTCTCCAGTCGTTAACGTTGTGACGTCATGCTTTCAGAGCAGAAAAACTATCATGTCAGATGCGGATCGCGCCGCGCAAACTCTTTCACCATCCAGTCGATAAACACCCGTACGCGCGGTGAAAGCTGGCGGTTACGCGGGTAAAGCAGGGAAACCGGCAGTGAACCGGCCGGGAAATCCGCCAGGATTTGTACCAGACTTCCCTGCGCCAGATCCTCCAGCAGGCCGTAATGCGGCACCTGAATAATCCCCATCCCGCGCCGTGCCGCTTCTTTCATGCTTTCCGCGCCGCTGACCGACAAACTGGTCGGCAGCAGGATTTCACGGTTTTTGCCCTGCACCTGAAAAATCAGCGGCAACAGCCCGCCGGTTGCGCTGGAACGAAAACCAATCATCCGGTGACCGGCGAGATCGTCTGGCGTTTCCGGTATGCCAAAACGTTGCAGATAGTCCGGGCTGGCGCAGGTAATTTCCGGCAGCGTACCGAGCGGGCGCGCCACCATATCGCTGTCTTTCAGTTCACCGGCGCGGATCACGCAATCAATGCCTTCCCGCACCAGATCCACCAGCCGGTCGCCTTCGCTCATGTAAAACTCAATGTCGGGATACTGCGCCAGAAAATCCGCCAGGCCGGGCAGCAGAAAATGCCGCGCCATCGAACCGTGTACATCCACCCGCAATAACCCCTTCGGCTGCGCACCGGCAAACGCCATTTCAGCATCTTCCACATCTGCCAGAATACGCAGACAGCGCTGGTAATAGGCTTCGCCATCCAGCGTCGCGCTGACGTGTCGGGTGGTACGCTGCAGAAGCCGGATGTTCAGCCGCGACTCCAGTTGTTTAATGGCATCGGTCACCGTGGAACGTTTCAGATTCAGCGCTTGTGCAGCCTGCGTAAAACTGCGCAGCTCCACCACGCGGGTGAATAACTGCATGCTGTCGAGTTTATCCATGATGATTGTTCGCCTTTTCCGGATAGTGATAACGAATATCAGGTAATTATCCGGCAGCGTCAATCGGCTACGCTTTCCTCACTGACAACAGATCCGAATCACTGAAAAAAGGAAACGCATCATGACTTCATCCAAACAGAAAGTCGCGCTGGTCACCGGCGCATCACGGGGTATTGGCGCCGCCATCGCAGAACGTCTGGCGCACGACGGTTTTACCGTGATTGTGAACTACTCACGCGGTGCGGCAGAAGCCGACGCGGTGGTCAGAAAAATTGAACAGGCAGGCGGAAAAGCTATCAGCGCGCAGGCGGATGTCAGCGACGCGGCGGCGGTCGGCCGGATGTTTGCCAGCGCGGAACAGGCGTTTGGCGGCGTGGATGTGCTGGTGAATAATGCGGGTATTATGACGCTTTCCGCCATTGCCGAAACCGACGATGCAGCATTCGACCGCCTTATCGATATCAACCTGAAAGGCACTTTCAACACGCTGCGTGAAGCGGCGAAACATCTGCACGACGGCGGACGTATCATCAATTTCTCATCAACCGTGGTCGGGTTATATCAGCCGACTTATGGCGTGTATGCCGCGACCAAAGCGGCTGTCGAGGCGCTGAGCCGCGTGCTCACCAAGGAAATGCGCGGCCGTCAGATAACCGTCAATACTGTTGCGCCCGGCCCGACAGCAACGGATTTATTCCTCAACGGTAAATCGGATCAACTGGTGGAAACCATCGCCAAAACCTCGCCGCTCGAGCGCCTCGGTCAGCCGGAAGATATCGCCTCCGTCGTCGCCTTCCTCGCCGGTCCCGACGGTGCGTGGGTCAACGGCCAGACGCTGAAGGCGAATGGCGGGATTATTTAATCCTTCCGTTTAACGCAGGAAAATAAAAAGCCGGAATGCAGCTCGCAAAAACCCGTATCAGGAATACTGTTACGGGTTTTTGGTTGTATACTCTTTGTAGATACAACGGTGGAGAAATGAACATGCGTACTCAGGCCACATTACAGAAATGGGGTAACAGCATCGCGTTACGGCTGTCCGGAAATTTGAAGTCAATTCCACAATTCGAGGAAGGTGATGTCGTTGATATCGAGATTTCTGAAGACGGGCTGCAAATTCGTAAAGCCGATAAGCAGAAGGTCACTGAGGCCAGCTTGTTATCGGGGCTGAGCGCGTATAATGCTCACGCTGATGAATTGGCAGAACCGACTGACAGGGAGCTTGATTATTAATGTATTTACCAAAGCGCGGGGATATTTGCTGGCTGGATTTTGAGCCCACCAAAGGAAAGGAAATAGGCAAATATCGACCGGCGCTGATCCTGTCTCATGAAACGTATAATCAGGTTACCGGGCTGGTGATTTGTATGCCGGTGAGCAGCAGCATCCGGGGCGCGCCGACCGAAGTGCCGGTCAACAATCTGAGCGCACCTTGTGTGGTTGCCACCACGTTGATCCATACAATGGACTGGCGGCACCGTCAGGCAAAGTTTATCGCTGTTGCGGAAAGTGGCGTCTTTAACGACGTGCTTGCCCGAATCATTCCGCTGATTGGTGGTGAGAACTTGTTGGCCTGAAGTTTACCTTCAGACCTTTTCTCACGCGTATTGCGCTTCGCCGTTGCCGAAGGACCAGTTTTCTTTCGGCACTTCCACCAGGCTGATGAACACATCTTCCAGACGTAACCCGACTTTTTCATGCAGCCCGTAAGCGACGGCGTGATAGAACGCCTTTTTCATTTCCAGTGTACGGCCGGTGTTGAGCGTTACCTGAATCACAATGCAGTTCGGGCTGCGCTGTATATTCAGATAATCAGGGGAAATCATCATTTCTGCCGGAGAGTGTTCGGAGATGACAATAAACTTGTCGTTTTCCGGCGCATTAAGAGCTGAGCGCAGCGCGTCATAGATCACATCGCCGACGGTTTTGCGGTAGGTTTCGGGTTTTCCTTCGACCATATCAATACGTACAAAAGGCATTTTATTCTCCTCATTATTTTCTGTAGGGCGCGCATCTCTTAGGATGCGGCCTTTCAGGTATGCAACACGAGGAGGAGAGTTGTCGAGTGTTTTTTTGTACCCGCCGGTAAGCTGCCCTACGCCGCAGCGGCTTTGCGCCTGAACATCTCCAGCCAGGCCGGACGGCAGAACATCACCAGATTACCGAGCAGGATCAGCGCCAGCCCGATAACCGCATTGGCATGCCATTGATAATTTTCATAAAATGTTGAAACCGTCAGTGCGACCAGCGGGAACAGCAGCGTACTGTAGGCCGCCTGACTGGCACCGATGCGGCCGACCAGCGTGAAGTAAATGCCGAAAGCCAGTACCGAACCAAACACGGAAAGATAGACCAGCGAGCCGAGATATTGCGGCGTCAGGTCGATGGCGAAGGAAGCGCCCTGCATCAGGCTCAGCGCGCCCATGACGGCTGTACCGTAAAACATCGCGTAGGTATTGGTGGAAAGCACATCCAGCCCGTGACGCTGATGGCGTGAGCTGATCATGTTGCCGAGTGAGAAACCGTAAGTGCCGAGCAGGCTGAGGCCGATGCCTTTGAGCAATTCCGGTGCGATATGCGCGGCGCTGAGGTCATGCCAGAAAAGCGTGATAATACCTGCCAGCCCGAGAACCGACGCAGGGATCACTGCCGGAGCCAGTTTCTGACGGAAAAACAGCATGCCGTTGAACGCGTTGAACAGCACGGCCATCGAGAAAATCACCGATTCCAGCCCGCTGGTGATGTAGGCTGCGGCGTGATAGAAGCAGTAAAAATTGAAGCAAAAAACGCAGCAACCCTGAACCAGGCAGAAAAGGTGATCTTTCAGCGCCAGACGACGCAACCTGCGTGTCGCCAGCAATGCCACCAGCATGATCACCGCAGCCAGCAGGAAACGGTAGAAAACCGACACCGTGACCGGCACGTCGCCCTGTTGCAGATAAATCGCAAACCAGGTGGTACCCCAGATCAGGATCACCAAAATATAAAGCAGTGCGTTCATAGAAATCTCTCACTCAGACAGTAATGACTGAGGACATTCTGCGGTAACGGCAGACCGCTGGCTTTCAACGTTTTGCGCTGAGTTGCATATTCTTGCGCATTTTTTCAGTCACCCGCACAGCAAGATCTGGCACCGGGGCGGGGGAAAACCGTAAAATGGGCGTCATCTTTCCTCCACACGGGTACGCCATGACTAAGGTCTATCAGGCTTTCGAAACGCTGCGTCAGCACAAAGCGGTTCTGCATGACAGTGTGGAACTGGGTTCCGGTATTCAGCTGGCGGCGTGGTCGAACAAAAATGACATCGTGAATCAGGAAAGCGCTGATCACCATACGCTGAGCCTGTACGTTGCCGACGGCTACGAGTGTTACCACAAAACCCGCAGCGGCTGGCGGAACGGCGGCGGGCCGGATCGTTTTTGTCTGATGCCGAAAGGCAGTATGTCGAGCTGGGATGTGCGCGACGATTTGTCGTTTGTGCATCTGTATTGCTCCGACGAACACCTGCGACATCTGGTGGAACAAACCTGGGATCGCAGCCCGGCGGCGATTGAGCTGGAAGAACGCACATTCGGAGAGGATCCGCAAATTACGCTGTTGTATCGCCACTTTTTGCTCAGCAGCCAGTGGCAGGAAAACAGCAATCAACTGATGCTCAGCAGCGCCGCCAATCTGCTGATGGCGCATCTGGTGAAACATTACACCCATCTGCAATGGGCGCTGCCAACGGTACGCGGCGGGCTGGCTCCGCATATGCTCAACCGCGTAAAAGATTATATTCACACGCATCTCGGGCAGCCTTTATTACTGCCGGAACTTGCCGCGCTGGCAGAACTCAGCGAATTCCACTTCGCCCGCATGTTTAAACAAAGCATGGGGCTGGCACCGCATCAGTACGTGATGAATGCCCGGCTGATCCGCGCGGAAAACTTGCTGAAAACCAGTCAGATGGACATCACGTCCATTGCGCTGGAATGCGGATTCAGCTCCGCCAGCCATTTCAGTAACCGTTTCAAATCCGTGCGTGGCATAACGCCGACGGCACTGCGCGGCGGCATTATCGTCTGATTTTTATTTCCCGCTAAAACCTCTCTTCCGGTCAGCACAATTGTGGTGCTAAGTTAATGGTAATTCACCTTATTCAGGAAAAACCATGCAGACCAGTGCTCCCGTTATCGAAACCGAACGTCTGATTTTACGTGGCCATCATGTTGATGATTTTGAAGATATTGCCGCGCAATGGGCCGATCCGGCGGTTGTGAAATACATCGGTGGCACGCCTTCGGGTCGCGAAGCCAGCTGGAGTCGTCTGCTGCGGTATCCGGGCCACTGGCAGATGCTCGGTTTCGGTTACTGGATTGTGTTCGAAAAAACGGCGGGTGCAGAAGGCGCGTTTGTTGGCGAAATTGGCCTGGCGGATTATCAGCGTGATATCACACCCTCGCTCAAAGGCATGGCGGAAATGGGCTGGGTCGTTTCTCCGGCATTTCATGGCAAAGGCTACGCCTTTGAAGCCGCGCAGGCAGTGCTGAAATGGGCCGGTACACACGTCGATCGTCAGCTATGCTGCATTATTGCGCCGGAGCATCAGGCCTCGGTTCGTCTGGCGGAAAAATGTGGTTTCGTGGCAAAAACGGATACCACTTATCACGGCTCAGCCACGCGGATCTTTATTCGTCCGTCGTGACCGGCTATTCGTGTACCACGTTAACAGGGGAAATCATGCTAAAGATTTTGGGTAAATCACCGTCGATCAATGTGCGTAAAGTGTTGTGGACCTGTCAGGAACTGGGGCTGGATTTCGAACAGGAACAATTCGGTTCGGGTTTTCAGTCTGTCCAGACTGCGGAATTTAAAGCACTGAACCCGAATGCGATGGTGCCGGTAGTGCTCGATGGCGAATTTGTACTGTGGGAATCCAACGTGATTTGCCGCTATCTGGCGGCGCGGGAAGGGCGCGAAGATTTGCTGTCATCTGACCCGAAACGTCGTGCGCTGACCGAACAGTGGATGGACTGGCAATCCGGTGAGCTGAATAATTCCTGGCGCTATGCGTTTCCGGCGCTGGCGCGCAACAGTCCGCAGCATCAGGATCCGGCGCTGATTGATGCCGGTGTCAGCGAATGGAACCGTCATATGCAGATGCTGGAAGAACAACTTCAGCGCAGCGGCGATTATGTGCTGGGGGATAATTTTACGCTGGCGGATATTCCCATCGGGCTGGCAGTGAACCGCTGGTCGATGACACCCATGTCCCGTCCGGCGTTACCGGCAGTGACGGCGTATTATGACCGCCTGAATCAGCGCGAAGGTTTCAGGCTGTATGGCCGAAACGGCCTTGTCTAATCCCCGTCATCCTTCACGCTGCAAGCAGCGTTCCAATCTGCTCCCTGCAGATTGGTCATTCACCCCGGTCACTTACTTATGTAAGCTCCCGGGGATTCATTCAGTTGCCGCCTTGAAGCAACTGAATGATTTAGGGGAGTGTTTAATATTTAACAGACACCGGGTTTATTTAAAATCAACCTGCATCAGTTCGCTGATAGATTGTCCGCGGGTTGAGGAAACACATTTATCAATATAACTGTTAAAGGCAGCAGGTTTTGGAATGCCCATATCTAATAAACGAGAATTATCAAACTTCACGTTTAACTGAGCAAAACCGCCATAAAGTTTAATGGCACGTAAAATAATTTTATCATTACACGGGCCGAGCACATCTTTAAATTGTTTGCGGATGCCGGTAAATTCCTGATAACTGGTCTGTTCATATTCACTGATAATGCGTGAAGTATTATTGGCTTTTGCCACCGAGGTATCTATTTCATGGAATGGCGTACACATCTCTTCGCCGGAAGAAATATGATAAAAATTATGGCTGAGGTCTTTGGCGAGACACAGTTTTACCAGCACCATCGCGCAATAGTCCACCGGAATAACATCCACCTGATCGTCGAGCGTACAGGTGAATTTCTTCAGTTTAATCGCCATCATGAACACCCAAAAGATGCTGCTTGAAGGCTGGCAGCCATGCTGCGTGTGACCGACGATAATCGACGGTCGTGCAACCACGAACGGCAGCGACGGGCATTCGGCGCGGACAAGATTCTCAATCGCCCGCTTGGAAGCCGTATACTGCACCAGATCTTCGTTCTGCTCGTTGTCCGGCATGCCTTCGTAGAAGACGCTGTCTTTATCCGGCATCGATGCCATCGCCGTGCCAACATGCACAAATCGCTGCAAACCTTTTACCTGCACCATACGTTTGGCGAAGGCCAGTGAACCTTCGACATTCACACGCCACATGGCCGGATTATGACCAAACGAGGCGATGGCGGCGCAGTTAATAACGTGCGTGACATTATCTAAACGCGCGTCATGAATAAAACTTTCCGGATCGGCCAGATCGCCGGTCAATATTGATTGCTCAGTTAGCGGAGAAAGCTGAGTATCATGTAATTCAAACTTCTTCAAATTATCGATAATTCTGGCGAGTCCCGTCGCATTATCGTCAGCCCTGACTAAGAGTAATAATGCATTATTGGTGGTGAGTTGCTGGCGAAGAAAATATTCAACGACAGCTCCGCCAACAAAACCAGTGGCACCGGTTATTAAAATAGTATTCATATCAGAAGACCTGCAACGGGAAATTACCGGCACAGTATCACCTCTATTCTAAACGGAACGTATACCGTTTTTTGCCTTGAATAAACGAAGCGTAAACAGCACGAAAAGCTTAAGTTAAAGAAAAAGTTCCGAAGACATAAAAATTTATTAACTGGCATGCTTTATTTACAGTAAGAAATAATTAGCGGACATAAATTAATTATTTAAGTTAAATTTAATCAGGGTGCCATAAAACCCCGGCGGGCGTTGACGGTGAAAAGCACCGGTAAAAAGTGATAACGTATGTGCATAAAGTATCCACTCCATCGCCACTACGTTAAACTGTACCCTTGAGAACAGTAAGCGATAAGGATCAGAAAGGATGACGCGAACGGCGTGTCTGGTGTGTAATGCAGGGAATATTGCGCAGGTCATTCCCTCATGCGCTGAAATAAGGTACAAGGCTGCATGAAAATCCCAAATAGAATCCAACCTCTGGTGGATGACGGCCTGATTGATGATGTGGTCCGTCGACTGAAAAGTGGCAAAGAAGCCGATGTTTACACCGTTTTATGCGGTGAAGAGATCCGCTGCGCCAAAGTGTATAAAGAAGCGACACAACGTAGCTTCAAGCAGGCCGTGCAGTATCAGGAAGGCCGTAAAGTCCGTAACACCCGCAACGCGCGTGCGATGCAAAAGGGGTCAAAGTTCGGGCGTAAACAGCAGGAAGAATCCTGGCAGACCGCCGAAGTGGATGCGCTGTTCCGTCTGGCGAATGCCGGTGTGCGCGTGCCGCAGCCTTACATTTGTCTGGACGGCGTGCTGCTGATGGAGCTTATCACCGACGCTGACGGCGTAGTCGCGCCGCGTCTGAGTGACGTCATCCTGACTGAAGAAGAAGCGGTAGCCGATTTCGACACCATGATCCGCAATATCGTACGCATGCTGTGCGCCGGTATCGTTCACGGTGACTTGTCAGAGTTTAACGTGTTGATGGACGCTGAAGGGCCGGTGATTATCGACCTGCCGCAGGCCGTGGACGCCGCTGCCAATAACCACGCTGAATCGATGTTCGAGCGCGATGTGAATAACATGACCGAGTACTACGGGCAGTTTGCACCGCAGTTGCTGGAAACGCGCTTTGCCAAAGAAATCTGGGCATTGTACGAAGACGGCAAACTGACACCGGAAACTATTCTGACCGGATTGTTCACCGAAGATACGCACAAAGCCGATGTGGATTCGCTGCTCGATGAAATCACTGCCGCTGAAGATGAGTATTACGATCGTCAGCGGGCAATGAAAGAAAGAGACCTCGATCACTAAGGTCGCGTTGTACCTGTTTGTATTTTTTCTATTCCGGCATCACCGCATGTCTCCCGCAAAAACCGGCGTTCTGCAAAATATGCTGGCCGGTTTCTGAAAGAATAAATTCTGCCAGCGGTTTCCCTTTCTCCGTGCAGGTCGCGAGCGCGTATCTGGCCCGCACGTTGTAATCCGCCGGAATGTTGTAGACTTCCAGCGCATCATTTTCCCGCAACAGCGCGGCATAACTGGTGTAGCCGATAAAAACATCGGCCTGACCGCTGCAAATCAGCCATTCTGCCGCCAGTTTGCCTGCCGGAATTTTGGCCGATTTCTCACCGCCCACCAGACGCAGCGCCTTGTTGCGTAAAATAGCCCCGGCATCGGGATGTCGCCTTTCGATCTGCTCAAACATTTGCCAGGTGTAATCACCGGAAGGATCGCTTTGCGGTGTCGATGTCGCCAGCCGAAAACGGGGATCAAGTAATACGCTCAGCCAGTTGAGTTTATCCAGTTCCGGCCCTTTTCGGGCGGTGACACACAGGCTGTTGCCGCAAAATGCTTCCACGTCCAGCGCCTTACCGTGCTGCTGCAACGTCAGCGGATGCGCGGTATTGGCCGAGGCAAACAGATCGACCTTTTCCCCTTGTTCGATACGTTCGCGCAACAGCCCGGCGGGGCCGAATTCCACGTCGACTTTGCTGTCGGTTTCTTCCGTAAAGGCATCGCACAGCGGCGCCCATGCGCGGCGTAAACTCCCTGCCGCCAGCACTTTAATCGTATTTGTCATCAGGTCTCCTTGTCACATTGCCTCAACGTAAAGCGCCGGAGACGAGGCTATTTCCCCGCGCGCGCCGCGTCTGCCGCGGGTTTAAAATCCGTCCGGTAGAAGCGCTGGTACCAGGCATCAGCCTGTTTTTGCATATCGATGTCAGCGAATTTTTGCGGGTAGAGTTTTTTCGCCATCCACAGTTCGCCGATCGCCATCGCTTCAGGCATCGGATAGCCCCAGGCTTTGGCGTATTCCGGCATCAGATAAACGCGGTGATTTTTGACCGCATCAATACCCTGCCATTTCGGATCACCGGTGATCTGCCCGACCACTTCCGGATACCGATCCTGCACGAAGATCACCTGCGGGTTCCAGGCGATCACCTGTTCCAGCGCGACCTGCTTAAACCCTTTCACTGTGGCTGCCGCAACGTTCATCGCACCGGCATGCGCCATCATCAGGCCGGTATATTTGCCGGAACCGTAAGTGGTCAGATCGGGATTTGCCATATACGTGCGGATCCGCTGATTGGCCGGAATATCTTTCAGCCGCTCGCCAGTTAACTGACGCTGAGAAAAAGTATAGTCGATCAACGCCTGTGCCTGTTTCTGGTGATTGACCACATCGCCAATCAGCGCGATGCCTTTCTTCAGCCCTTCGGTGTACGCCTCATCTTCATCCGGCAGCACCGGGTTCATCATATGTTCTTCGCCTTTCGGATCATCCCGCAATGAAACCGCCACGACGGCGATCCCGGCCTGGCTGATCTGGTCGATCATTTCCTGTGGTGCATAGTTGGTGACGAACACCACTTGCGGATGAAGCGCCACCACGCTTTCCAGGTTCACGCTGGTCAGGTCGCCGACCACCGGCGTTTTCGCCAGCTCCGGCGCAAGACGCACATAACCGCTGCCCAGCTGTCGCTGCCAGTTGTTCAGCACGCCGACAATATCTTTGGTGGCATCCAGCTGAACCAGCAGATTAAGGGTCTGATGTTGCAAAACGACGACGCGATCCACCTGATCGGGAATAGTGACCTGACGGCCAAGCTGATCGGTTATCTGGCGTGTGGCAAAAGCGCAAGGGGAAGCCAGGCTCAGGGCAAGCCCGAGCAAGGCAACGGCAGGCAAAAATCGGGATGAAAATAGACGCATGGAAAAATCCTCTGGTTTCGTTATGCAAAGGATTATATAGCGTTGATGCGGAACTGAATATGACGCGTGACAAATGGCCGGTTATTTACGCCCGTCGAGCAACATACGCATAGCCAGCCCGCCCAGCACTGCACCCATAAACCAGCGCTGGATGACCATCCACAATGGTCGCCCGGCCAGAAAGACGGCAATGTAACCGGCTGAAAGGGCAATGAGCGCGTTGACCGTCGCACTGATCAGAATTTGCGAGCTGCCCAGAATCAGCGACTGCGTCAGCACATGCCCTTGTTCAGGCACGATAAACTGCGGTAACAGCGTCAGATATAACACCGCCGCTTTCGGGTTCAGCAGATTAGTGACCAGCCCCATGGTGAACAGTTTTTTATTGCTGTCGCGGGGTAAATCCCTGACCTGAAACGGCGAGCGTCCGCCGGGTTTCACCGCCTGCCACGCCATATACAGCAAATACGCAGCGCCGCCGATGCGCAGGGCGTCATAAGCGAAGGGCACCGCCATCAGCAGCGCGGTAATGCCGAGCGCAGCAAACAACATGTAAAACAGGAAGCCCAGCACTACGCCGCCGAGGGAAATCAGTCCGGCTTTCGGCCCCTGACAGAGTGAGCGTGAAATCAGGTAAATCATGTTCGGGCCGGGCGTTAATACCAGCCCGAGACAAATCAGCAGAAAGGGCAACCAATGGGCGGCATCGGGCATGGAAATCTCCGGCAAAATTCAGAAAGTTGAAGCACACAGATATAGAGTGTTTTACGCTATTTTAGCAAGTGGCAGGTTGTCATTTTTTATTCATCGATTCCGATGCATTCTATGAAGACAGCTTTTGTTCCTTCCGACTGAAAACTCAGGATTTATCATGACCAACACTATGATGTCCCCGCGTCTGGCGGTTGCCAGTCAGATTGCGGCGCAGGCCGCCAGACTGGCGCTGGACTTTTTTCACCGCCGGGACGCTATCGAAATCAGCAGTAAGCGTACGCAGGATTTCGTTTCAGAAGCCGATCTGGCGGTTGAGCAGTTTATCCGCACCCGGCTGGCAGAGCATTTTCCGCAGGATGCGGTGATCGGCGAAGAGATGGGCGGCATTCTGACCGACGCGCCGTGCTGGGTGATTGATCCTATCGACGGCACCTCGAATTTCCTGCGCGGTTCGCCGCTGTGGGGCGTGTCGCTCGGGCTGGTGGAAAATAAACAGCCGGTGATCGGCATTGTGGCACTGCCGGTTTTAAACGACCTGTTTTCAGCAGAATCCGGAAAGGGGATTTTCCTCAACGACAAACCCTTCCGTCGCGATGATCGTTTTGAAGATGTACAGATTGTGTCGCTGGGCGACAGTGCGGACGACAAGCTGGACGAAGCCTCGGCCTTTTATCAGGGGATCCGCGCGGCTGACTGGTCAGTACATTGTTATCGCTGTACCACGGTCGGCATGGTGTTTGCGGCAAAAGGCATTATCGACGGCCATCTGCAACGGCGCACCACGCTGTGGGATATCGCTGGCGGCACGGTGTTGTGTCAGGAAGCCGGGCTGGAAACGGTGGTGAAATTTGCGAAGACAGCGGACGGCAGCGACAATTTCCGACACATGTCGGTGGCGGCCGGTACGGCGAATCTGTTGTCGGCAGTCACTCCGTTATGGCCCGCTTTTGAACCGAAGTGAGCCAAAGTGAGTCGCGCTGAGTGCTCTCTCTTTATGAGAGAGCAAATCTTTGCAACGCGTGGCAGATCATGTTTTTAAGGCGGGCCGGTAACATGAAAAATTCGTCCGGTAACCCTAAAATTACATTACGAAAGACAGCGCTTAACAAAATGAAATATAGTTTCATTTTCCCTAAAGTTCCCTTCATTCCGGCCGTTATGAGTGTTTCCTGTCACTGACTTTCCGATGTGCCCAGATGAAAAAGATCACCAACCTTTCCATACTTGCCCGTTTGCTGGGTGCATTCGCACTCGTCCTGAGCTTGCTGTTGATTCTGGCGGCGATGTCAGCCTGGCTGCTCAACAGCAGTAATCAGCAGATTGAAAACTACCGTGCCTACCGGCTTCCCGGCGTGCAGTATCCGCTGGTGATGCGCGGCACGCTGGCGGAATTACGCCTGCAACAGGTGCAATATATCGCCTCGCCAGAGGGGGCGCCGCGCGACGGCCACCGGGTCGAAATCCTTCAGGCGGTTGCCACCTTTAAAGACGCGGAAAATGCGTATCTGAAGCTGGACAGCGGCGGCAGTCAGTCAGATCTGTTTAAGCAAATCGTCGCTAATTTTGAGCAGTTTTCGCTGGCGAATAATGATGTAATTGCGGCGGTTGAACGCAACGACATTGCGCAGGCCACGAAAATCAGTGGCGATAACTCACGGAAATATCGCACACAGTTAATGGCGGATCTGGCGACGCTGGTAAAAAACGAGCTGACCAACAGTGAGCAGGCGGCAGCGGATGCGCGCAGCAGCTATCACACGGCCAGCGCGATGTTTTTAGTGCTGGTCGGCGTGGCGTTTATTCTTTCACTGACGATGGCACTGCTGCTGGCGCACCATCTGGTGAAACAACTGGGCGGTGAACCGGCTTATGCCGCCTCTATTATGCGTGAAATCGCCGCCGGTAATCTGGCGGCAAAAATCACGCTGAAACCGGGTGATGACGGCAGTTTGCTGGCTTCGCTGAACGGCATGAACCAGCAACTGAATAAAACCATTCATCAGATTATGGAAGGCAGTGAATCCATCAATCATGCCGCCAGTGAAATTGAACAGGGCAATGTGGATTTATCACAGCGCACCGAAGAACAGGCGGCCTCGCTGGTGCAGACCAGTTCCAATATGCAAAACCTGACCGCGACCGTCAGCCAGAACGCTGAGAACGCCCGGCAGGCCAGCCAGCTGGCGCTGGAAACCTCGAAAACGGCGTCTCAGGGCGGCGTGATTGTTACGGGGATGCAGGCACATATGCGTGATGTTTCCGGCAGTTCGAATGAAATTATCAATATCATCAGCGTGATTGAAGGCATTGCCTTCCAGACCAACCTGCTGGCGCTGAACGCCGCCGTGGAAGCGGCGCGTGCCGGTACGCAGGGTAAAGGGTTTGCGGTGGTGGCGAGTGAGGTGCGGGTGCTGGCGCAAAAAAGCGGGCAGGCGGCGAAAGAAATTAAAGATCTGATTCAGGGCACCGTCAGCAAAATTGCCGAAGGGTCATTGCAGGCTGATCGCGCCAGTAAAGCCATGAATGAGATTGTCAGCTCGGTGAATAAGGTGGCTGAAATTGTCAGAGAAATCTCGACAGCAAGTTCTGAGCAGCACACCGGTATTCACGAAGTGGGGATTGCCGTTGACCAGATGGACAGGGTGACGCAGCAGAACGCCGCGCTGGTGGAACAGGCAGCGGCAGCGGCGCAATCCCTGACGGAACAAAGTGTTGAGCTACGCAACGCCGTGCGATTTTTCCGCACGGCGACAGCCTGAGCTGGGGGCCTCAGGTTTTATCTGTGAGGGTTATCTGCGACTCCCAGTCCGTATCGGGGTGTTGGGCAATCTGCTGTGGCGTCATCGGACGCCCCAGAAGATAACCCTGTAAGGTGTCGCAGCCCAGTTGCGTCAGAAATTCCTGCTGTTGGATCGTTTCAACGCCTTCGGCCACCACTTTCAGGTTCAGCGTCTGGCCGAGGGCAATGATCGCAGAAACGATACTGGCGTCTTCGCTACCGGCAATCAGGTCATTAATAAATGCACCGTCGATTTTCAGCTCACTGGCCGGCAGACGTTTCAGATAGAGCAGGCTGGAATAGCCAGTACCGAAATCATCAATGGAGGCTTTTACGCCGTACTGTGTCAGGCGCTCCAGAATTTCCACGCTGGCATCCGGGTTACGCATCGCGGTGGTTTCTGTCACTTCCAGCGTCAGCATTTCAGGCGGGATCTGATGGCGTTCAATGGTTTCAATCACCATTTCGACCAGATTCGCCTGCTCAAATTGCAGCGTGGAAAGATTCACCGCCACTGTCCATTGTGTATGGCCGGCCAGATGCCATTCCCGCAACTGGCGACAGGCTTCATTGAGCACCCATTCGCCAATCGGGATAATCAGTCCGGTTTTTTCCGCCAGCGGCAAAAACACATCCGGGCTGAGGAGGTTACCGTCGCGCTCCCAGCGCAGCAGCGCTTCGAAGCCACTCACCGGCCCGTAAGGCGCAATAAATTTCGGCTGATAGTGCAAACGCAGCTCATGGTGTGCAACCGCCAGACGCAAATCATTGAGCATTTGCAACTGGTTCTGGGCGTTGGCATTCATCGACGGCTGGAAGAAACTGTGGCCGTTACGGCCGGAATTTTTGGTGTGATACATCGCGGCGTCAGCATTGAGCATCAGCTCGCGTTCATTCTCGCCATCGCCCGGATACACCGCGATCCCCACGCTGGCAGAGACCAGCAGTTCGTAGCGGGAAACGTAAAACGGACGCGCAATCAGATGCACCAGTTTATCGGCCAGTTGCGAGGCATCGGTGGGTTCGGTGATCTCAACCAGCAGTACAAACTCATCGCCGCCGAGCCGCGCCAGCGTATCTGTCGCCCTCAGCTGCGATTGCAGGCGTTCGGTGACTGAAATTAACAGCTGATCGCCGATGTGGTGGCCGAAGGCATCGTTAACGGCTTTGAATCCGTCGAGATCGAAAAACAGCACCGCAAACTGTGATTCGCCACGTGACGCTTTCTGAAACGCCTGACTCAGGCGGTCTTCCAGCAACAGACGATTTGGCAAATGGGTCAGATTGTCGTGCAGCGCCAGTTGGGTCAGCTCGCGGTTCGCCTGTGCCAGCGAAGATGCCAGAATCGAGGTGCGTGCCTGCATCCGGCCATCAAGAATAGAAATGATCAGGGTGATCGCCAGAATCGCCAGCGTGACCACAATCACCAGCAGTGCCAGCCAGTTATTGTCTACGCCGCTGAACGCCGCCATACTGTGGCTGTCCATCGGGAATTGTGCCGCAGCCATGCCGATGTAATGCATACCGACAATGGCAGCGCCCATTACCACCGCAGCGCTGATGCGCAGCAGACGGACATTGGGTGACTGATGACGCAGATTGAACGCCATCCACAGCGCCGCGCCGGAGGCGACAATCGCCACTCCCACGGATAACGCGACCCAACGGTAATCGTAGACAATGGGCGGCATCATCTGCATCGCCGCCATACCCGTGTAATGCATCGCGGCAATACCGCCGCCCATCAGCAAGGCACCGGCAAGTAACCGCCCGGTGGGTAACTCCTCAAGGCATACCAGCCACAGCGCAAAAGCTGAGGAAATGATGGCAATCAGCATAGAAAGCAGGGTAATTAAAGGGTCGTAACCCATTGGCATCGAAGCATTAAAGGCCAGCATGCCGATAAAATGCATCGACCAGATGCCGATACCCATTGCAATGGCGCCACCTGTTAACCAAAGTCGGGAAGCCTTTCCCTCTGTGGTGGCAACCCGGCCTGCCATATCAAGCGCGGTATAAGAGGCAAGCATTGCAACAATGAACGAAAACATCACAAGCACATTGTTGTAATTACTGGAAAACATGTGAGGCTCCACCAACAGAGAGTCGAAAGCGACGGGTTAATTTGTTATCCGGCGATAATGGCATTAAGCCTTATTAAAGGCGAACGAAGTTGCGATAATTTTTTTGGCATAATTAAGATTAATCCGTAAGTGATTTTAATCAAATAAAAAGATTTTTGATAAATTAACCCTGAAGAAAGTCAGGGTTAATAAAGCGAATCTGATACGCGCTTTGAAAGTGTTGTCTATAGTTAACAAATAATTAATTGAAAAAGGACAGAAGACTTTTATGCTAACTGTGCATCATTTGGATAATTCCCGTTCACAGCGAATCTTATGGATGCTCGAAGAATTGGGCGTCCCTTACGAAATCAAATGTTATCAGCGGGATAAAGGAACCATGCTGGCGCCGCCATCGCTGAAAAAAGTCCATCCTCTGGGCAAGTCGCCGGTGCTGGAAGACAACGGGCTGATCCTTGCGGAATCTGGCGCCATCATTGAATACCTGCAGGAAGTGTACGATGAGGCGGGCACGCTGAAACCCACGGCGTTTGCTGAGCATCAGCAGTATCGTTACTGGATACACTACGCTGAAGGTTCTCTGATGCCTTTGCTGGTGATGAAGCTGATTTTTAGCCGTCTGGGTAAACCGCCGATGCCGTGGCTCATCCGTCCGATTGCCGGCGCCATAGGACAGGGCGTGCAGAAGAATTATCTGGATAAGCAGATTTATACGCATATGGATTATCTGGAACAGCATCTGAGTACACATCCTTATTTCGCCGGTCAACAGTTCAGCGCGGCAGATATTCAGATGAGTTTCCCGATAGAGGCGATCAATGCCCGCGCCGGACTGGGAAAATATCCTCTGCTGAAGGCCTGGTTATCGAATGTCACCGCGCGTCCGGCATATCAGAAAGTGCTGGAAAACGGCGGTTCGTTTAATATTTTGCGTTAATTTCTTATCCATTTTTTATATTTTCAGGCGTTCATTACGGGCGGAGTTTTACGTAATAAACGTCTTATAAAAGATAAACCACAATAAATACCCTGTTATTTATTTCCCTTCTTTCCCCTCCTTGTTTGTCTCTTTTTCTGCCACCGGATAAATTTCCACCACAACCGCGTTTTTATTGACCAGACAACGGTAAATTGTTGTCATTCACGGTTGATGTACGGCGGTTAAAGGCAGGATAATCGTTTGCGTAATTTTTTGTCCTGCCACACGCGATGCGAGTTAAACGTTTGCCTTGCCGTTCTGACGCCGTTTTCGGCGATTTCAGGCGACAAATAAGGAAGTGAACGTGCAGAAACGGTTTCATAATGACCACGCCGGCTAATCAGTAAAGACATTCAGAGGATTTTCCATGTCGAGTCAACAACCTCAAGCTGGCCGCGCAGTTGCGCCAAAAGGCCCGCTTGATGCTTTTTTCAAAATCAGTGCGCGTGGCAGTAACGTCCGCCAGGAAGTTATCGCTGGCTTAACCACCTTTCTGGCGATGGTCTATTCGGTGATTGTCGTGCCCTCGATGCTCGGCAAAGCGGGCTTCTCGCCAACCGCAGTGTTTGTCGCGACCTGTCTGGTCGCCGGTTTCGGCTCCCTGCTGATGGGGCTGTGGGCGAATTTGCCGCTGGCGATTGGTTGCGCCATTTCTCTGACTGCTTTTACCGCGTTTAGTCTGGTTCTCGGCCAGCACATCAGCGTACCGGTGGCGCTCGGCGCGGTATTTCTGATGGGTGTGTTGTTCACCATTATCTCGGTGACCGGCATCCGTTCGTGGATTTTGCGCAATCTGCCAACCGGCGTTGCGCACGGTACCGGTATTGGTATCGGCCTGTTCCTGTTACTGATCGCCGCCAATGGCGTCGGTCTGGTGGTGAAAAACCCGCTGGACGGCTTACCGGTGGCACTCGGCGCATTTACCTCATTCCCGGTCGTGATGACGTTGCTTGGTCTGGCGGTGATTTTTGGCCTGGAGAAACTGCGCGTTCCGGGCGGCATCTTGCTGGTGATTATCGCGATTTCCATTATCGGCCTGATCTTCGATCCAACAGTGAAATATCAGGGTTTATTCGCCATGCCTTCTCTGGCGGGGGCTGACGGTAAATCGGTGATTTTCGATCTCGATATTCTGGGTGCACTGAAAGCTGCGGTATTGCCCAGCGTGCTGGCACTGGTGATGACAGCGGTGTTTGATGCCACCGGCACCATCCGCGCTGTCGCCGGACAGGCAAACTTACTGGATGAAAACGGCCAGATCATCAGCGGCGGTAAAGCCCTGACGGCTGACTCCGTGAGCAGTATTTTTGCCTCCCTGGTTGGCGCATCTCCGGCAGCGGTTTATATCGAATCGGCAGCCGGTACGGCGGCGGGCGGCAAAACCGGTCTGACGGCTACCGTCGTCGGTGTGCTGTTCCTGCTGATGCTGTTCCTCTCTCCGCTGTCTTATCTGGTACCGGCTTACGCCACCGCACCCGCGCTGATGTACGTGGGTTTGCTGATGCTCAGCAATGTCACCAAACTGGATTTCAATGATTTCGTGGATGCGATGTCAGGGTTACTGTGCGCAGTATTTATCGTTCTGACCTGTAACATCGTCACCGGTATTATGCTCGGTTTCAGCGCACTGGTGATTGGACGCATCTTCTCCGGCGAATGGCGAAAACTGAACATCGGCACGGTGATTATCGCCGTAGCGTTAGTGGTGTTTTATGCGGGCGGATGGGCTATTTGATCTGTTTGCTCCCTCCCCTGCGAAGGGGAGGGCTGGGGTGGGGTATTAATGACGAATCAGTAGGTTGAAGTGTGCTTTGGCATGAGTTTTGTCATTAAAACCCCCTCCCGTCCTCCCCCTTCGCAGGGGGAGGAGCAAACCCTCTCTGATGTAACCGCACGCACTGATTTAAATCCCGTCCCCTTTTGATCTACTATTCCAAGGTTCGCTCCGGACTCACTCACCTGTGTCTGGCTGAAATTCATAAAAACAAGAGTCTAAGGAAAGCATGGAAATCTTCTTTACCATTCTGATTTTGATTCTGGTGGTGTCGCTCTCCGGTGTCGTCACCAGAATGTTGCCATTTCAGGTTCCTCTTCCATTAATGCAGATTGCCGTCGGTGCTTTGCTGGCGTGGCCCAATTTTGGCCTGCACGTGGACTTCGATCCGGAACTGTTTCTCGTCCTCTTTATCCCGCCGTTGCTGTTCGCCGATGGCTGGAAAACCCCGACCCGTGAATTCCTCCACCACGGGCGCGAAATTCTCGGGCTGGCGCTGGTGCTGGTGCTGCTCACCGTCGTCGGTATCGGTTATCTGATTTATATGATGGTGCCGGATATTCCGCTGGTGGCCGCGTTCGCGCTGGCTGCGGTGCTGTCGCCGACCGATGCCGTGGCACTGGGCGGCATTGTCGGTAAGGGCCGTATTCCGAAGTCGATCATGAGCGTGCTGGAAGGTGAAGCGCTGATGAATGACGCGTCCGGTCTGGTGTCGCTGAAATTCGCTATCGCCGTGGCGATGGGCACGATGATCTTTACCGTCGGTGGTGCCAGTGTTGAGTTCCTGAAAGTCGCGATTGGCGGTCTCATGGCCGGTGTGGCGGTGACGTGGTTGTACAGTAAATCGCTGCGCATTATGAGCCGCTGGAGCGGTGATGATCCGGCGACACAAATCGTCTTCCTGCTGCTGTTGCCGTTCGCGTCTTATCTGATTGCCGAACATATCGGTGTGTCGGGCATTCTGGCCGCTGTGGCTGCAGGGATGACCATCAGCCAGTCCGGCATTATTCGTAATGCACCGCTGGCGATGCGTCTGCGTGCGAACAGCGTCTGGGCGATGCTTGAGTTCGTGTTCAACGGCATGGTGTTCATCATGCTGGGCCTGCAATTGCCGGGCATCCTTGAGAACTCAATTGATCAGGCGACACACGACCCGTCTATCGTGACGTGGCACCTGTTTGCTGATGTCGGGATTATCTACTTTGCGCTGCTGATCCTGCGTTTCGTCTGGCTGTGGGTGATGAAGAATTTCAGCAACCGTTTCCTGAAAAAGAAACCGCTGCTGTTTGGCAGCTACAGTACGCGTGAACTGTGGGTGGCGTCTTTTGCCGGTGTGCGCGGAGCCATTACGCTGGCCGGTGTGTTGTCGATTCCGTTATTCCTCGCCGATGGTTCGGCGTTTCCGTCGCGTTATCAGCTGGTGTTCCTGGCGACCGGCGTCATTCTGTTCTCGCTGATTGCCGGTGTGATTGCCTTGCCGTTCCTGCTCAAAGGCGTGGTGGTGGCTGATGGTACCGCTTATCGCGAAGAAGAGCGCATGGCGAAATCTATCGCGGCGGAAGTGGCGATTGAAAGCCTGCATAAGATGGAAGAGCGTCTGGCGGCGGATACCGAAGAAAACATTGATGAACAGACGCTGAAGGAAATCAGTTCGCGGGTTATCGGGACGTTACGGCGACGCACGGCCAACCGCGATGATATGGAAACCGCGCTGAAGCTGGAAAATCTCGAGCGCCGCTTCCGTCTGACCGCGCTGCGCGCTGAACGTGGTGAGCTGTATCACCTGCGTGCCACGCAGAAAATCAGTAACGAGACGCTGCAAAAACTGCTGCATGACCTCGATTTACTTGAAGCGCTGCTTGTCGAAAAAGAAGTGTAGTTTCTGTCAGAAATGAAAAAACCGCGTGCGCTGCCAGGTTCACGCGGTTTTTTATTGGCTATTTCCAGTAGTCGCGGCACAACGTGATCCACGCCTGTGCACTGTGCGAGAGATAGCTGCCCTGATGCCAGATCAGCCCGAGCTGCCACGGCATCAGCGGATCCAGTGGCAGCCACATCAGCGCATTCTTATCCAGCCGCTGACAGACAGGTTCCGGCAAAATCGCCACACCCATACCGGTTTGTACCATCGCCGCCAGGAAATCCCACTGCCCGCTGCGCGCCGCAATTTTTGGCGTAAAGCCGTGTGAGGTAAAGGCATCCATCAGCTGGCGGTACAGGGCAAAATCTTCGTTATAAATCAGGATGCTTTCATCAGCCAGATCACTGAACCCGATGCGCGTGCGGTTCAGCCAGTGCGGCGTGCGCGGCACCACAACGCACAGCGGATGACTGAACAGCAGCAGTGAGGCGATAGAAGGCACGGCGTCAGCGGGCAGGGCAGTCAGCGCCAGATCCAGCTCGCCGGAAATCACAGCCTGTTGCACGGTCAGCCCGCCAAACTCGGAAATAATCAGTTCAATGCCGGGATATTGCTGGCGGAAGCTGCCGATAAGCGGCGCGATTTGCGTCCCGACCATCGGCGGAATGCCCAGCCGCAGATGACCGGATTTCAGCGAGTTAATGTCTTCCAGTTCCGCTTCAAGCTGGCGGAATTCCTCAAGGATATTCAGGCCACGCTGATACAACGCCTGACCGCTGTCGGTCAGGTGTAAACGCCGTCCTTCGCGGACAATCAGCGTGCATTCCAGTTCTTCTTCCAGATGACGCAGCATTTTGCTGATCGTTGGCTGGGTGACGAACAACTTTTCCGCCGCGCGGGTAAAGCTCTGCTGGCGAACCACTTCGACAAAATAGCGTAAGGTACGGACGTCCATGGGCTGATGTTTCCCCGGTCAGATCGGCGAGTTACAAAGTATTCCAAACTGGAATCATTTTTATGATTTTAATTCATTTCTTTACCGGTTTCCTGCCAGCGTATACTTCATTTTCACACTTTTCCCTCTTTCGAGGTCGTCCCCATGTTGTTGGCGTTGCGCACTAAAGCGCCGTCCCTGCTGACCCGTTGTCAGATCCCTGTTCAGGTGGTGTTGTACGCGGTGTTATTCGTTATCGCTGATCGTCTGGTCACTGCGTTACATCTGCCGTTACCCGCCAATATTGTCGGGATGCTGATGCTTTTACTGCTGATTATGTTGCGTATTTTGCCTGTGAAATGGGTGAAAGCCGGTTCCCGCTGGTTGCTGGCGGAAATGCTGCTGTTCTTCGTACCAGCCGTGGTGGCTGTGGTGAATTACGCCCAGTTGCTGATGATCGAAGGCTGGAAAATCTTTCTGGTGATTGGGATCAGCACGATGCTGACGCTCGGGGCGACTGCCGTGGTGGTCGATAAAGTGTATCGTCTGGAGCAGCGTCTGGCGGCAAGGAAGGCGAGCCGTGACTGATTTACTGATCAGCATGTTGTGTTTTGTGGTCACCCTCGGGTTGTATTACGGCAACAAAAAACTGTACCGCCAGAAGCGCACACTGCTGCTGATGCCACTGGTGTTCACGCCGATTGTACTGGTGATTTTGCTGGTGGTGACGCACACGTCGTATCAGGATTACCTCGGTGAGACGCACTGGTTGTTATGGCTGCTCGGGCCGTCAACCATCGCGTTTGCGGTGCCGGTTTACGAGAATATGGCGGTGATCCGCCGTCACTGGATGTCGCTGAGTGCGGGCGTGCTGACGGCGATAGTCGTTGCCGTCGGCAGTTCCGTCTGGCTGGCGCGCATGCTGACCCTGCCCGAAGAAATCCAGCGTAGTCTGGCGGTACGCTCTATCACTACGCCGTTTGCACTGGCAGCCGCGAAACAAATGGGTGGCCAGCCTGATCTGGTCGCGTTGTTTGTGGTGATCACCGGCGTATTCGGCATGGCGGTCGGGGATATGCTGTTTCTGCGTCTGGCGGTAAAAAGCGGCCTCGCAAAAGGTGCCGGTTTCGGTGCGGCGTCACACGGTGCGGGCACGGCGAGAGCTTATGAACTGGGTGCGGAGGAAGGCGTAGTATCAAGCCTGGTGATGATGCTGGCAGGGGTTGTCACTGTGGTGATTGCGCCGGTGATCGGCGGGGTGATGTGGTGATGATCTTTTGAAAAAGATCTGAAACATTAAGGTCAATACCTTGGGTTGCCACCCAAACTGGCCTTAAGGGCGGCTTATCGCCGCCGCCCTTAAGAATCCCGGGCTCTTTTACTGCACGCTTCGCTCGCTGGCTATGTTTCAGGTGCCGCAGCGATAGCCGCAAAATTCCGCCGCTGCGCGGTGCCCTCCGTTCGGGTTACAACCCGCGCAAAAAGACGCGCGGTTTTCCACCTCTCCTCCGGCGGTATTTTGGAACCGGCCTCAACGTTAACTTCACAACCTCACTTTCCCCTTTTGGGCGGTTTCGGCGCAGCGCGATAAGTGATCACCGCTAATGAGAAACCGAAATTTTCACCGTTCCGTTCAGATGCCGGTCAAGCTGCGGCCTCAGCTCAGTGAATCACCTGTGACAAGAACTCCCGCGTCCTCGCTGACTTCGGATTGGCAAAGAACTCCAGCGGCGGGGCCTGTTCCACGATCTCCCCGCGATCCATAAAGATCACCCGGTCGGCGACCGTTCTTGCAAAGCCCATTTCATGCGTTACACACAACATGGTCATGCCTTCTTCCGCCAGCGTGATCATGGTGTCCAGCACCTCTTTCACCATTTCCGGATCGAGCGCAGAAGTCGGTTCATCAAACAGCATAATTTTGGGCTTCATACACAGCGAACGGGCGATCGCCACACGCTGTTGCTGACCACCGGAAAGCTGGCCGGGGAATTTATGCGCATGCTCGGCGATACGGACACGTTTCAGGTAATGCATCGCCAGTTCTTCGGCTTCTTTCTTTGGCATCTTACGCACCCAGCAGGGTGCCAGGGTGCAGTTTTGCAAGACGGTCAGATGCGGGAACAGGTTGAAATGCTGGAACACCATACCGACTTCGGTGCGCACGCGTTCGATATTGCGCAAGTCGTCGTTCAGCTCGGTTCCGTCCACCACGATGCGCCCTTGCTGGTGCTCTTCCAGATGGTTAATGCAACGGATGGTCGTTGATTTCCCCGAGCCGGAAGGGCCGCACAACACGATACGTTCACGCGGTTTCACGCTCAGGTTGATGTCTTTCAATACGTGGAACTGTCCGTACCACTTATTCACGTTTTCCAGCGTGATCATCATATTTTGGTTTTCAGTGACTTGATGGTCGCTCATGGTTTACCTCAGTGTGCGGAACGTCCGGTGTGAAAGCGTCTTTCCAAATGCTGGCTATAACGCGACATGCTAAAACAGAAAATCCAGTAGACGGCGGCGGCGAAGACGTAGCCTTCGGTTGACATGCCCAGCCATTCAGGATCGACGGTGGCTTGCTGGACGCTGCTGAACAAATCAAACAGGCCGATGATGATCACCAGACTGGTGTCCTTAAACAGCGCGATAATAGTGTTGACCAGACCCGGTATCACCATTTTCAGTGCCTGCGGCAGAATGACTAAGCCTTGCGTTTTCCAGTAGCCGAGCGCCAGTGATTCGGCGGCCTCCGTCTGGCCTTTCGGCAGCGCCTGTAACCCGCCGCGCACCACTTCCGCGACATACGCCGACTGGAACAGCACCACACCCACCAGCGCACGCACCAGTTTGTCGATACTCGTCCCTTCGGTCATAAACAGCGGCAGCATCACCGAGGACATGAACAGCACGGTGATAAGCGGCACGCCGCGCCAGAACTCGATGAAAATCACCGACAGAATACGCACGACAGGCAGGCTTGAACGCCGTGCCAGCGCCAGCATAATGCCCAGCGGTAACGCACCGGCAATGCCGACAGCGGCAATGATCAGCGTCAGTGTCAGGCCACCCCACTGGCGGGTTTCGACGCGACTCAACCCCAGGAAACCGCCGTACAGCATGATCCAGGTGAAAATCGGGAAGAGCACCATCCAGCAGGCGATATAACGTCCGCGGCGTGGCATGGCTTTAAAGAAGATCGGTGCAAGGGTCAGCAGACCGACGATCAGTGTGACGTTGATGCGCCAGCGTTGATCGAACGGATACAGCCCGTACATGAACTGGCCGAAACGTGCGTGGATAAACACCCAGCACGCGCCAGCTTTGGTGCAGTCAGTGCGCGCCGTGCCAACCCAGTTGGCCTGGAAAATCACCCAGTTCAACAGCGGAGGGATCAGCAGCCACATCAGCCATAAACAGAACAGCGTCAGCAGGCTGTTAAACCAACTGGAGAACAAATTTTTACGCGCCCAGAGCACGGCCGTTCCGAGTGGCGTTCCGGGTTTCACGGCTCTGACTCCCGGAGGAAGTGTTGTCATTGTCATGGGATTCCCTTAACGCTCGACCAGCGCGATACGCCGGTTGTAAATGTTCATCAGGAAGGAAATTGCCAGGCTGATGATCAGGTACACCGACATCGTAATAGCAATGGTTTCAATTGCCTGACCGGTCTGATTGAGCACGGTACCGGCGAACAGCGACACCATATCCGGATAGCCAATTGCAGCCGCCAGAGAGGAGTTTTTCACGATATTGAGATACTGGCTGGTCAGCGGTGGAATGATCACCCGCATGGCCTGCGGCAAAATCACCTGACGCAACGTGACAGGATTCGGCAATCCTAACGAACGGGCGGCTTCATGCTGACCGTGTGAGACAGACTGAATGCCGGATCGGATCACTTCGGCGATAAACGTTGAGGTATAGACCGATAATGCCAGCGTTAACGCCGCCAGTTCCGGGATCAGCACCATGCCGCCACGGAAGTTGAACCCGCGTAGCGCAGGCACGTCCCAGTGCAGCGCAGGCCCGAAAATCAGGTGCGCCAGCGCCGGAAAGACAACCAGCATCACAATCGCCCACGGCCAGATATGCCAGATCCGGCCGGTGTGGATCTGGCGGAAATGGTTGTAGCGTTGCAGCGCGATGATGCCAAAAATCGCCAGCAGCACGGCGATAAAGCCCGCCAGACTGCCCGGTGCCAGTTCCGGTGATGGCAGATACAGGCCACGGTTACTGACGAAAGCCAGGTCAAAAGCATTCAGACTCTGACGCGGTCCCGGCAGGTTACGCAGTACGGCGAAATACCAGAAGAAGATTTGCAGCAGCGGGGGAATGTTACGGAACGTCTCGATATATACCGTCGAGACTTTGCGAATCAGCCAGTTATCGGAAAGGCGTCCTAAGCCGATAATGAACCCGAGAATCGAGGCAAAAACGATACACAGCGCGGAAACCAGCAGCGTATTCAGCAGACCGATAACAAATACGCGGGCGTAGGTGTCACCTTCCTGGTAATCAATAAGATGCTGAACAATGCCGAAACCGGCACCTTTTTCAAGAAACGCAAATCCCGAGGTGATCCCTCGTGTAGTCAGATTGGTAATGGTGTTGTGGAGCAGGTAACCCAAACAGGCTACCAGCAACACCACCGCGAAAATTTGATAAATCCAGGCTCGTACGGCTGGGTTGGTCAGCGATAACGAACCTTTTTCGGTTGGGCGTTGCGACATAGTGAATGGCCTTTAGCAATCTTTCACCGGGAAGTGATGCACCGGGGAACGACCGGTGCATCAACATCCTTAAACACTTTTCAACTTCATGAAGAAAGGATATTTAGCGAACTGGAGGAGCGTATTGGATCCCGCCTTTATTCCACAATGCGTTCTGGCCACGTTTGATTTTCAGCTCGCTGCCCTGACCGACGTTGCGTTCAAAGCTTTCGCCGTAGTTGCCGACCTGTTTAACGATTTTTACTACCCAGTCATTAGGCACTTTCAGGTCAGCACCGTAAGTCCCGGTTTTGCCCAGCAGGTTGCTCATATCAGGTGTCGTCGGGTTAGCCGCCAGCTTATCCACGTTCTGAGAGGTTACGCCCATTTCTTCAGCGTTCAGCATCGCGAACAGTGACCAGCGGACGATCGCCAGCCAGTCTTCGTCACCACGACGAACTACCGGACCCAGAGGTTCTTTAGAAATCACTTCCGGCAGAACGATGAATTCGTCTGGTTTGCCGAGTTTGATACGCAGTGCGTACAACTGAGACTGGTCAGAGGCCAGGGTGTCACAACGACCTGAGTCCAGCGCTTTCGCACTTTCGTCCGAGCGGTCGAAGGTGACCGGGGTGTAAGTCATTTTGTTGGCTTTGAAGTAGTCAGCCACGTTCAGCTCGGTATCCGTACCGGCCTGCAGACAGACCGTTGCGCCATCGAGTTCTTTCGCGCTTTTCAGGCCCGCTTTCTGGTGAGTCAGGAAGCCGATACCGTCGTAGTAGTTTACGCCAGCGAAAATCATGCCCATGCCCGCATCGCGGGAAGAGGTCCAGGTCGTGTTACGTGACAGGATGTCCACTTCGCCAGACTGCAGCGCGGTGAAACGCTCTTTGGCAGTCAGCGGGGTATATTTCACTTTCTCAGCATCACCAAACACGGCAGCAGCCACCGCACGGCAGACGTCAACGTCGATACCGGTGAATTTGCCTTTGGAGTCAGCGTAAGAGAAGCCTGGCAGGCCGTCGCTGATACCGCATTGAACAAATCCTTTCTTTTTAACGGCATCCAGAGTGGTACCTGCATGAGCCTGACCAGCCAGTGTCACGAAGCTTGCTGCGGCAATCAGTGTTGAGAGCAATATTTTTTTCATAAAGCGTCCTGTGAGACAAAACTGAAAATTATTATTGTGTAAGTGCCGGAGCACCCTGTCTGTTTATGGGGCAACGCCCTCTGCACCTGTCTTTGCAAAGGGAGTGCCAACATGAAAAACGCCCCATCAATCAAGTCATGTAGAGGAATTGCACAGTAACATTGACGAGGCGTATAAAATTTATTGCCCCGTTTCAGTGCGCGGTCAATGTGGCTGCGTTAAATGAGTGCGGAATATTTCAATATTGGAGTGCAGATCGCGCTGTTTGCAGCGAAGTGAAATGTGCATTCATATTTGGAAAAAAAATGAGGCAAAACGATGAGTAAATCTCTCAGACCAGGCGTTCTGAGAGATATGTTGGCATGACGGGATTTAAAACAGGGGACATTATCAGTGCAGCGGAGAAAATAGAGTGACTTATTTGGCCTGATCTTTACTGCCGTTGATCAGTTTACGCGCCGCCGCAATCTGGTCATTGTCCGGCGTTTTAGGTTTGGCTTGGTTGAGCGCAGAACTGAGGCCTGAGCGCCCCCAAAGGTCAAAGCTGTCATCATCTTTGAGATGGTCAAAGATAGAAGGTGTCGCGTCGGGTTTTTTAGCCATAAAGATTACAGATCTCTTATTGGATGCAATGAATGAAAAAAGCCCGACGCGGTGGCATCGGGCTACTGTTTTATGGCCTCTGGCGCTTATCGATAAAGCGAAGGCGCACCCGCCGGGCGGGTTTTAAAGCGGCGATGCAGCCAGAGATACTGATCCGGCGCACGCATAATTTCTTTTTCGATCACGCGATTCATGTAGGCTGCTGCCGCCATTTCATCGTCGATCGGGTAATCCTGCAACTGGGGCTGGATAACCAGTTCATAACCCGTACCGCCTGCTTTACGTACCAGCACAACGGTCACCAGCGCAGGTTTTGCCAGACGCGCCAGCATAAAGGTTCCGCTGGTAGTTGCGGCCTGATCGACAGCAAACAGTGGCGCAAATACGCTGCCACGCGGGCCGTAATCCTGATCCGGCGCAAACCAGACAGCTTCGCCTTTTTTAAGCGCGTGAACCATACCGCGTAAATCTTTGCGATCGAGCATCGCCTTGTTAGACCGCATACGACCCCAGGTCTGCACAAATTCCATCGCTTTATTATTGTGCGGGCGATACATCGCCATCATCGGCTGACATAAGCCCATCGCGCGGCCGCCTAATTCCAGCGACATAAAATGCACGCCAATCACCAGCACGCCCTGTTTGTTTTCCTGCGCCTTTTTCAGGTTGTGCAGGCCGCTGACGTCAAACCAGCGTTTAACACGGGCATCCGACCAGAACCAGGCCATGCCGGTTTCCAGCAGGCCCATGCCAAGGGATTCAAAGTTGCTGATGATGCGCGCTTCGACCTGATCAGCGGGGAGATCCGGGAAGCACAATTGCAGGTTACGGCGCGTTATCGACACACGACGTTTCAGGAAACGCATGGACGTCCGGCCCAGCCAGATGCCGAGACGGTTTAACACCGGATAAGGAAGCTGAACCAGCAGGAACAATACGCCAAGGCCAAACCAGGTCAGCCAGTAACGTGGATGTAAAAATGATGCGCGAAAGCGAGGAGAATTCATAAAAGCCCAATCATCTGCATAAAAAACCGGGGTAACGCGTCAGGGGTTAGCTCAGTCGCGATACGAATTGTCTGTTAAAGAGTGGGACAACATGCGGGTGTAAACGTTTCCGAAAGCACATATATTGACTCACTTTTACTTTATCAAGACACAATTAAAAGGCGGGATCGCGAAGCTGAAGGGCTGTCCGTAGGCGTTGAGCGGGGCGAATTCGACTCTTGCCGTGAGTATAACATGTCGTGTGATCTAACCGCAGAGGGTAATTGTCCGATAAACGCACTCTTTACTGTTTATTTACGTGTGGGTTTAGACAATAAAATGAAAACACTACGGAAAGAAGGCATTAGCATTCAGACGTCGCGATATCCGCTACATGATATTTCAGCATGCTCCGCTGGCGAAACATGCTGAGAGGGAATATCAGCGATACAGCGGGTTGCTCATCACAGAGTACCGTCCACTGCCATACAGCGCGATCACGACGGCGGCCATGAAGTAATAGACGATATCTTCAATCGCCCAGGCACCGACCGGGGTGAGTGCAAAGGTGTGATGGATACCGACCATCATCCACGCAACAATCATTGTCGCTGCGGCAGACAGCGCGGCGAGTCGGGTGAAAATCCCCAGCATCATCATAATCGGGGCGATCACTTCGCCGATGATCACGCCGTAGGCGACAAATGCCGGAATACCATAGCCTGCCAGCATGCCCTGAATACCGCCCAGACCGTCATGCAGCTTATGCCAGCCGTGAAAAATCAGCAGTCCATAGGTGATCCGTAACAGCAAAATCGCCAGATCAGGTTTGTTCAGTGCTGCGGTAAAACGAAGATAAAGTTGCTTCATCAGAGTGACTCCCGGAGACGTTTTATTGTCCGTCTAAGGTAGTGCTTAATCGCTGAATGCAGGAGATAATTATTCTCATTTGGGTTGATCTGGGTTAGGTTTTGCGCAGATTTTGGGGTAAAGGTTTACGGGCAAAGCAGAAAACAAAAAGGCGCTCCCCTTGCGGAAAAGCGCCTTTTTAAGACATCGACTGATTAGTATCAGTTCATGCCGTATTTTTTCAATTTCTTACGCAGCGTACCGCGGTTGATACCCATCATCAGGGCCGCACGAGTCTGGTTGCCACGGGTATACTGCATCACCATGTCTAACAGTGGCTGTTCAACTTCAGCCAATACCAACTCATACAGGTCATTCACGTCCTGACCATTCAATTGAGCAAAATAGCCCTTAAGTGCTTGTTTTACCGAGTCACGCAGGGGTTTTTGGGTTACCTGATCCTGAGAATTAACGGTAGAAACGGTCAGTACGTCAGAATTCACGCGTTGTTCGAACATAGTTCTGTCAGCTCTTTTTTGTTACGCAAGATTTTCGAAATATGCTTCCAACGCCTCCAGCTGTTCGCTGGCATCCTCTATGGCGTTGAAGGAGCGCCGAAACTGGTCATTTGGGGCATGCTCCTGGAGATACCAGGAAACATGCTTACGGGCGATACGGAATCCCTTGCCTTGACCGTAAAAGTCGTGCAATTCCCGTACGTGCCCTATTAACAAGCGCTGAACCTCACCCATAGGAGGTGGAGGTAACAGCTCCCCTGTGTCCAGATAATGCTGGATTTCCCGGAAGATCCAGGGTCTCCCCTGAGCGGCACGTCCTATCATCAGAGCATCAGCTCCGGTGTAGTCGAGCACCGCTCTGGCTTTATGCGGGTCAGTTATGTCGCCATTCGCGATAATCGGAATGGAAACACTCTGCTTAACTGTCCGAATACTGTCGTACTCTGCTTCTCCATTGAAGAGACAGGCACGGGTTCGGCCATGAATAGTCAGGGCCTGAATTCCACAGTCTTCAGCCAATTGGGCAATTTGTACACAGTTACGGTGTTCCGGTGCCCAACCAGTACGAATTTTCAACGTGACTGGCACATCTACCGCCTTAACAACGGCAGTCAGGATTTGTTTCACCAAATCCGGATACTGCAACAATGCAGAACCTGCCAGTTTGCGGTTCACTTTCTTGGCCGGGCAGCCCATATTGATATCAATGATTTGCGCACCGCTTTCCACGTTAATTCGTGCAGCAGCCGCCATATCTTCGGGGTCGCAACCGGCAATTTGCACGGCGCGGATCCCCGGTTCATCGTTATGTACCATGCGCAAACGTGACTTATCCGTCCGCCACACCTCCGGATTGGAGGAGAGCATTTCAGATACTGCCATTCCAGCCCCCATCGCATGACATAAGGCACGAAATGGTCGGTCAGTGATACCGGCCATCGGGGCCGCAATCAGGCAATTTGTAAGCTGGTGGTGTCCGATGCGCATGAACTAGGAATGACCATACTGATGTCCGCAAGGGCGCGTATATTACGCATTTTCGCTGCGATATGAAAGGCCAAACTTTGAGCAATTTGATAAGAAAATGTCTTGTCAGCGCTGAAGTTCATGACGATTTGTTTTTTTATCGTGGTTTTACATTGAGTTATGTGACTTCGGTCAAATTGTGCGCTTGGGCAAATTCCTAATAACTCTCTGAATCATCCGGTTATAACAGTTGATTCTAAGGGGAGATCTGACGTTTTAAGCAGCAACAACCACAAAATTCTGTGATGCAGATCGTCTTTTGGTTAAAAAGTGACTCATTTTCAGAAAGGTGAACAAACAAGACAAATAGATGCAGAAACAGATTCTGCACCTTAATCTGCAGTACGGAATTACTCTGCCACTACCACGCGGCCATGCAGTCCTTGTACCGGGCGATTGTTCGCATGATGCATCGCATGCTGGAATTTCTTCAACTGCGCCTCAGACAGCGTCTGAGGTTGTTTAACGACCAGCCAGCGAACGCCTTCTGTACAAGGTGGCGTAGTCAGCGATCCGCTGAAACGATAATGCGTCAGATCGGTGGGCAGCAGGCCATCAAGACTGACTTTCTCTTTCAGCGTGACAGATTCGCCCGCTTTTTCCGGCATCTGTTGCCAGATTTTTTCCAGCTCGGCATTAGCTTTGCCGGTTTCAAACATTACGGCAATCACCGCAATTTCACCGTCAGCATCCATATGAACAAAATGCGCCTCCATCGGGAAAGATTTACCGTTGAGGGTATTTTCGCTCGGAGAGTGGAAGTGGAATTGCTGGAGGACGAATTTATCCCCGTCCAGCGTGGCAAAATCACCCTGCTGAACATTCACCTGCACGCTGTGGCCGTTATTAATGACATTCACCGGCGGTAACTGATAGCTGAGTTTAAGCGGGCGAGGGTGCACCTCTAACGCCTCTTTGATATCGATAGGCGACTGTGCTTTGCCCTGCTCGCACAGATGGAAGTCAGGGCTGAGTTTTGACCAGTTTTGCGGGGCGGCGTCGCCATCATATGACCAATGTGGCGCTTCGTTTGCGAAGGCGGGTTGTGCAGAAACTGACAGCGTAAGTGCAGCCAGCGCGGCAGACAATATTGTTCCTTTCAAGAGTTATCCCTTTCATTTGCTGAGTAATAAACCTTGCGAAGTGTAAGGGGTTTAGGCGGCAGGAGAAATACGGGAAAAGGCCGGAAAAGGATTTTGGGGGGAAACCCGCTCTTTCTGCACAAACAAACAGAAAAAGCGGGAGGCTGACATCAGGCTTTTTTAACACCGGTTATACGGCACCATTCTTCTTTCTCGGCCACCGGATCCAGTTCGAATTTGTCTTTATAGGCATCCGCTACGCTTTGCGCCTGGCTGGCCAGTACGCCGGAAAGCCCCAGATGGCCACCTGCTACAGGCAGCACGCTGATCAGTGGCGCCAGTTCGCGCAGAGGGCCTGCGAGAATATTGGCGACCACCACGTCGGCTGACAGGTTATCAGGCTGGTCTTTCGGCAGATAAAGCGACAGACGCTCTGATACGCCGTTACGTTCGGCGTTATCGCGGCTGGCCTGAATCGCCTGCGGATCGATGTCGATCCCAACCACGTGTTTTGCACCCAGCTTCAGCGCGGCGATCGCCAGAATGCCGGAACCACAACCGAAGTCGATCACGGTTTTATCGGTCAGATCCAGACTGTCGAGCCATTGCAGACACATCGCGGTGGTCGGGTGGGTGCCGGTACCAAACGCCAGTCCCGGATCCAGCATCACGTTCACGGCATTCGGATCCGGCACATCGCGCCAGCTCGGGCAAATCCACAGACGTTCGCCAAAACGCATCGGGTGGAAGTTATCCATCCATTCGCGTTCCCAGTCTTTGTCTTCCAGTTGTTCGATTTTGTGCACGAAACCTTTGCCCAGCAGAGGTTCGTTCTCCAGCATGACGATCACTTCGTCCATGTCGGTTTCCGCATCGTACAGGCCGATGGCGTCGGTATCACCCCACAGCAGGGTTTCGCCCGGCAGCGGTTCGAAGACCGGATTATCGTGGGTGTCCTGGAACGTTACGGACACGGCGCCACTTTCGATAAGCGCGTCGCTCAGCGTTTCCGCGTCGTTACCGGTGGTATTAATTTTCAGTTGGATCCAAGGCATAGCCATTCTCTTCTTAACAATCTGTAAAATCAGTGCCGCCTGTTCAGGACGGCTTGAGTACGTTTTCGCGTGGCTGTTTACCAAACTTATTGCCGGCATAAAACGCCAGCAGGCTCAGCAACAGCGACGGCACAATCGGATGCAGACCGGCAATATGCAGGTCAATACTGGCGAGCAGGGTATAACAAACCGCGCCAACAATCATTGAGCTCAGTGCGCCCGTGGCGTTCGCCCGCTCCCAGTACAAACCGAGCACCAGCGGCCACAGGAACACCGCTTCCAGCCCGCCAAACGCCAGCAGGTTCAGCCAGATAATCATTTCCGGCGGACGCCATGCGGCCAGTAAGACCAGTAATCCCAGTATAAAGGTGGCCCAGCTTGAGAAGCGTTTTAACTTGCGCTCGTTAGCCAGTTGTTCCGGTTTAATACCGAGGTACAAGTCTTTAACGATAGTCGCAGATGATTGCAAAAGCTGCGCGTTGATGGTCGACATAATGGCGGCCATCGGTGCCGCGAGGAAAATCCCGGCGGCGTAGGGCGGCAGCACGGTGATCATCAGCGTCGGGATCACCTGATCGGGAATTTTCAGATCAGGTAAAATGGCACGCCCCAGCGCACCCGCCAGATGCATACCAAGCATCAAAATGGCGACCACGATAGTGCCGAGCACAATGCCACGGTGTACCGCTTTGCTGTCTTTGTAGGAAATACAGCGCACGGCGGTATGCGGCAGGCCAATCACGCCAAAGCACACCAAAACCCAGAAAGAAGCCATAAACGGCAGTGAAAGGACGTCATCCCCGCCATGCACGGATACCAGTTTCGGGTCGATTTGCTGGAGCTTATCCACCGCACTGTGCAGGCCACCCGCCGCGTGAATGACAGCGATCAGGAGTAAAATGGTGCCGAGCAGCATCACCAGTCCCTGCATGGCGTCATTGAGCACGCTGGCACGAAAGCCGCCAAACGCGGTATACAGCGCGATGCTGATGCCGAAAATCAGCAGTCCGGTGTCGTAAGGAATACCGGCTGCTGTTTCCAGCAGGCGTGCACCACCGATGAACTGAACGGTCATCGCGCCCAGAAATGCCACCAGCAGACTCAGGCTTGCCAGCCAGACCAGCAGACGGCTCTGGTAGCGGGCAAACAGCATGTCGTTCAGCGTGACCGCATTATAGCGGCGCGCCAGAATGGCGAATTTTTTACCCAGTACGCCGAGTGAAAGCCAGACGGCAGGCAACTGAATCATTGCCAGCAATACCCAGCCAAGGCCAAATTTGTAGGCGGCACCGGGGCCGCCGATAAAGGAACTGGCACTGATGTAGGTGGCGGTCAGGGTCATGGCCAGCACGAAGCCGCCCATGGAGCGGTTGCCGAGGAAATATTCAGTCAGGAAGTTGCCCTGCTCGCGGCGGGTATATGCATAAACAGACAACCCGAAAACCAGCAGCAAATAGGCAATCAGTGGCAATAAGACTTCAGTCTGCATGACTGTCCTCCAGCGGAATATCGCGGTAAATCACGCGAACCATCAGCCAGCTTAAAAGAACGAATATCAGCGGTACCAGCAGACAGGCCATTTCGAACCAGTGCGGCAGGCCGGTGATGCCCTGTTTATCGTCAGGAATATAGGCGGCAAAACTCCATGCCAGCAGATAAGCAATCGTCAGCCCAAAAGCCCATCGGGCTTCACGGTTGGCTTGTAAGAAACGTTTGTCCAACGCCATTTACTTGTCTCCCCTCAAAACGTAAAAAAGGCCGGAATATCCGGCCTTGATAAGAGAGTACGCAACGGTACGGTCTTTTTTATTTTTCCTGCAAACCGAGTTTTTTCTCAAGATAGTGGATGTTAGTGCCACCATGCTGGAAATTCTCGTCGTCCATAATGCGCATTTGCAGTTCAATGTTGGTTTTGATGCCGTCGATGATCAGTTCTGCCAGCGCATTTTTCATGCGGGCAATGGCCACTTCACGGGTTTCACCGTAAGTGATCAGTTTACCGATCATGGAATCGTAGTACGGAGGCACTGTGTAGCCTGCGTAAATGTGCGATTCCCAACGAACACCGAAGCCGCCAGGGGCGTGGAAACGGGTGATTTTGCCTGGGCTTGGCAGGAAGGTGTTAGGGTCTTCCGCGTTAATGCGGCATTCCACCGCATGGCCTTTGACTTTCACTTCGCTTTGTTTGATCGACAGTGGCTGGCCGGACGCAATGCGCAGCTGCTCTTTGATCAAATCCACACCGGTGATCATCTCGGTAACCGGATGCTCAACCTGGATACGGGTGTTCATTTCGATGAAGAAGAACTCGCCGTTTTCATACAGGAACTCGAAAGTACCTGCGCCACGGTAGCCAATATCCACACAGGCTTTGGCACAACGTTCGCCGATGAAACGACGAAGATCTTCCGTGATGCCCGGTGCTGGCGCTTCTTCAACGACTTTCTGGTGACGACGCTGCATGGAGCAGTCACGTTCAGCCAGATAAACGGCGTTGCCCTGACCATCAGCCAGTACCTGAATTTCCACGTGACGTGGATTTTCCAGGTATTTTTCCATGTAAACCATGTCGTTGTTGAAAGCTGCTTTAGCTTCCGCACGGGTCATGTTGATGGACTGTTCGAGGTCTTTGTCGCCGCGTACAACACGCATACCACGACCGCCGCCGCCGCCAGAAGCTTTGATGATGACCGGATAGCCGATACGTTTTGCGAAGGCACGGTTTTGATCCATGTCATCGCCCAGCGGGCCGTCAGAGCCAGGTACACAAGGTACGCCAGCCGCTTTCATCGCCTGGATCGCAGAAACTTTGTCACCCATCAGGCGGATAGTTTCAGCTTTCGGGCCGATGAAGATAAAACCAGAACGCTCAACCTGCTCTGCAAAATCGGCATTCTCGGACAGGAAACCGTAGCCCGGGTGGATAGCCACCGCACCAGTGATTTCCGCCGCAGCGATGATGGCAGGGATGTTCAGATAGCTTTTTACTGAAGGTGCAGGACCGATACAGACGGTTTCGTCTGCCAGCAGCACGTGTTTCAGGTCACGGTCAGCGGTAGAGTGCACAGCAACGGTTTTGATGCCCATTTCTTTACAGGCACGCAAAATACGCAGAGCAATCTCGCCGCGGTTCGCGATAACAATTTTATCTACCATGGTACGCCTCGTTATTCGATGACGACCAGCGGCTCGTCGAATTCAACCGGTTGGCCGCTTTCTACCAGAATTGCTTTAACAACACCGGATTTGTCTGCTTCGATTTGGTTCATCATTTTCATCGCTTCAACGATACACAGGGTATCACCGGCGTTCACTTTCTGACCCACTTCGATGAAGGCTTTAGCGTCCGGGCTTGGCGTACGGTAGAAGGTGCCTACCATCGGTGAGCGAACGATATGGCCACTGATTGCAGCCGGAGCTGCTTCTGCAGGCGCAGCTGCTGGCGCAACCGCAGCAGCCAGACCTGGCTGTTGTTGTACAGGCATAGCGTAAGCCTGTTGCATCATAGGATAAGCCTGCGCAGGTGCAGCACGGCTGATACGTACTGATTCTTCGCCTTCAGAAATTTCCAGTTCAGAAATGCCTGATTCTTCAACCAGTTCGATCAGTTTTTTAATTTTACGAATATCCATGGGTGTGATTCCGTACTCTTTTTGCGTAGAAATTAGTGGGTTTTTGACAAGCGGTTAACCGCTGCCTGTAATGCAAAGTGGTAGCCATCTGCGCCAAGTCCGCAAATAACGCCCACTGCGATGTCGGAAAGATAGGAATGGTGCCGGAACGCTTCGCGGGCATGTACATTCGACAGATGGATCTCGATAAACGGAATCGACACCCCCAGTAATGCATCGCGCAGCGCCACGCTGGTATGGGTAAAGGCCGCGGGATTGATCAGGATGAAATCGACATTTCCGCGTGCCTGATGAATACGTTCAATCAGGACATGTTCTGCATTGGATTGCAGATGGCTCAGTGCTACATCAGCAGCAGCAGCCTGCACTTCCAAACCTTTAACAATATCGTTGAGCGTGGTGTGTCCGTACGTTTCAGGCTCACGGGTGCCTAACAAATTCAGGTTAGGACCGTTCAGTAGCAAAATGTCAAACTTATGCGCCATTGTGAGCCTATCTCCGGCAATTAGACAAAGATTGTAGAAAATACCCTGATGTCACCGGTTTGTCACCTATTTCGCGGCAAATCGGCCCGTCTCTTCGGCATGAGGTCGGGCATTATAATGATATCGTGGCAATTCGCAGCTAAATACTGGTCTTATCAGCGAAGATAATCAACCCTCGGCCGGTCAACGTGGGTGCAATTGTCGAAATTATGAGGGGCAACCGGGCCAAAAGTTCCACGGCTTATCGCAGCCACTGGCGGAATTTTTTATAACGGAATGCCAGCAAGATGACGGCAAGTATTGCGTAAATCACCGGTTGTGGCGACAGCACTTTTACCGACCAAAGGTAGTGGATCGGCGCAAGTATGGCGATGAGATAAATGAAGTTGTGCAACTTTTGCCAGGTTGATCCCATTTTGCGTTGTGCCCACACGGTGGAGGTGCAGGCCAGTGCCAGCAGCAGGATCCAGCAGATGATACCGAGGGTGAGATACGGGCGCGATATCAGTTCACTTCCCAGCAGGCGGATATTGTTGATCCCAAGCTCCAGGAATGAATAGCTGAGAAGATGCAAGGTTCCCCACGCAAAACACCACAACCCCAGCAAACGGCGCGTGCGGATCAGTAATGGCTGTTTGCCATAGCGTGCGACGGGCGTGACCAGTAATGTCACCAGCAAAAATTTCAGAGTCATCCTACCGGTAAAATGCTGAATATCTTTGGCGGGATCGGCGCTGAACCCGCCCTGATTAATCGAAAGCACAATCCAGAAAAAAGGCAAAATGGCGCAAAGATAGATGATCACTTTCAACCCGGTAATATTGGCAGGGCTTAAACGACGCATAACTGAACCGCCTCTTCCTTAATAGAACTTACGTAAATCCATACCGTGATACATCGATGCTACCTGCCCGGCATAACCATTGAACAGCAATGTCGGCTGGCGTTGCACGTCGAGTAAGCCGCCGGAACCGATAAACCGTTCCGTTGCCTGCGACCAGCGCGGGTGATCCACATGCGGGTTCACGTTGGCGTAAAACCCGTATTCGTTGGAGGCAATCTGGTTCCAGGTTGTCGGCGGCTCATCTTGAGTAAATTTGATGTTCACGATGGATTTGATGCCTTTGAAACCGTACTTCCACGGAATGGTCAGGCGGATAGGCGCGCCGTTTTGTGGCGGAAGTGCTTTGCCATAAACGCCGACCGTCATCATTGCCAGCGGGTTCATCGCTTCATCTATACGCAATCCTTCAACGTACGGGTAATTCAGTCCACCGCCGATAAACCGGTCTTTCTGCCCCGGCATATGTTCCGGGTCATATAAGGTAGTAAACGCGACATAACGCGCTTTGCTGGTCGGTTCGGCAAGTTTGAGAATCTCACTCAGCTGAAAACCGATCCACGGCACCACCATCGACCAGGCTTCGACGCAACGCATCCGGTAAATACGTTGCTCAAGCGGGAAGCGCTTCATGATGTCATCCATATCCAGCGTCATCGGTTTAGCAACTTCGCCTTCTATTGTTAATTTCCACGGCGAGGTAACCAGTTGCCCGGCGTTGGCGGCCGGATCAGCTTTATCCAGCCCGAATTCATAGAAATTGTTGTAGCCGGAAACTTTGTCCTCGGGGGTCAGTGTCAGGTCATTTTGATAAGCAGCGGGTTTGGTGAAATCCAGCGGTTTACCGGCGGGCACGGCAGGGCGGTCATGGCCTTTGAACCAGGAAAGGATATCTGCGCGTGCATTTTGGGGAACAGCGAGTGCCGCGGCACTGATCCCCAGTGCCTGTAAAACTTTGCGCCGGTCATAAAAAATACTTTCGGGTGTGACGTCTGCTTCGGTTAGTTTGCGGGGTTTGAACATAGCCTTCTCCGGCATTCTCATTTTCGTGATTCATTTTTATGGTTATAAACAAAGCATGGCGTGAAACCGGACGCTTTGCGAGATATCACGCTAAAAAAGCGCATTTTGCCGCAGGCATTGAGGAGGCGTTTACCATTTATATAAGAATTACGAATTGATTGGTTTTTGTATTGCTATGCTATGAATGTATGCGAATGACTCTTTCGAAAATTTCTCCTTTCATCGCATTTTTCTGTTTTATAGTAGCGGCGTTTTTTCGTGGCAAGCTCAGAGAAAGGGTTTGTTTCCCCCTCACCGTAGCGAGTAAGGCACAGGGATGCGATTTACTACCAGACTATCGGCACTGATGACGATGTTAGTTGCGCTGGCAATGTTACTGATGTTGCTTGGCGTCACTTTCAGCTTTATCTATCTGAACAAACAAGATACCGAACAACATCTTCAGGCACTTGCCACGACTTATGATCAGGCATTACTGACGCATCCCCCCGCAGATGCCCAACGCTGGATGCCTCAGGCTATGCGTATGCTTGATGTCACGGATATCGAAGTCAAACTTGATAACACCACCGTTTTTGAATACCACGAGCGTCCGGATGTACACCGCTCGTGGGACAGCGTGATGCCGGAATATGACACTGCCATTATCCCGCTGATGCACAACCACGCCATGTCGCTGCACATTTCCTATGTTGATCCTGTCAGCAGTTACATCCGCTCCCTGCGTTCTACGTTCACGATTGGGATCGCCATTCTGGTCATGCTCGCTATGCTGCTGCTCAGTTTTCGCTGGTTACGTCAGGAAACGGACGGTGTGGAAAAGCTGGAAGACCGCGCGGTCAGAATATTACGCGGTGAACGGGAAGGGCTGTCCGGTCATGTGGGCGAATGGCCGCATTCTGCCAGCAGTGCGATAGATCGTCTGCTAGGGGATCTGAATGAAGCACGTGAGCAGCGCAGCCGCGTGGATACCTTGATCCGTGCTTATGCTCAGCAGGACGCGCAAACCGGCCTCAGTAACCGCTTGTTCTTTGATAATCAGCTTGCGACGCAGCTGGAAGAAAAGGGTGCGCACGGTGTGCTGATGTTACTGCGCTTGCCGGATTTCGACACCATGCGCGAAACGCACGGTCAGGCAGTGGTCGAAGAACTGCGTTCGGCGATGGTGAATTTGTTATCGACGTTCGTGATGCGCCATGTTGACGCGCTGCTGGCACGTTATTTCCACAGTGATTTTGCCGTGCTGTTGCCACACCGCACCTTAAAGGAAGCGGAAGTGATGGCCTCACAATTAGTCAATGCGCTCGGCGTCCTGCCGACCTCGTCGCTAATTGACCGCGATGCGCTGATGTACATCGGTATCAGCGCCTACCGTTTCGGTCAGACGCCGGATCAGGTGATGGACATGGCCGAGCAGGCGACGCGACATGCGGCGTTCCAGGGCAGTAACAGCTGGTTTATCTATGATAAAAATGTGCCGGAAAAAGGTCGCGGCAGCGTGCGCTGGCGGACCCTGCTGGAAAACACGCTGGCGCGCGGCGGCCCGCGCCTTTATCAGAAGCCCGCCTTCACCCGGGACAACAAACCGGATCACCGTGAGGTGCAGCGGCGTGTCTTCGACGGCGAGCAGGAACTGCTGGCTGCGGAGTTTATCCCGCTGGTGGTTCAGTTCGGGTTGTCGCAAAGCTTTGACCGGGTCATGTTAAGTCAGATTATTCCGTTACTTAACCGTTGGCCGGATGAAACGTTAGCATTTCACCTGACGGTTGATTCATTATTGCAGCGCTCATTTGTTCGCTGGCTGCGCGATACCTTGCTGCAGTGCGAAAGAACACAACGAAATCGAATTTTGATTGAACTTGCTGAGGCGGATCTCTGTCAACATACCGACCGCCTGCGTCCTGCGATCAGATTGTTACAGGGTTTGGGCTGTCGTCTGGCCGTTTCGCAAGCCGGACTGACGGTGGTCAGCACCTCCTATCTGAAAACTTTCCCGGTGGAGAGAGTTAAGCTTCACCCGGGGTTAGTGCGTGATATTGATAAAAGGGTTGAAAATCAGCTCTTTGTACAAAGCTTACTCAGTGCATGCGAAGGGACTCAGGCGCTGGTATTTGCCTCTGGCGTGCGCACAAAAGAGGAGTGGGCTGTCCTGCTGAAAAGCGGGATCCACGGCGGGCAGGGCGATTTTTTTGCCGGTCCGGAGCCTGTTGAACCGGCCGGTAAAAAATATTCACACAACCGCGATGTTTAAGTGACCGTTAATGCATTATTTAACGTAGAATGAGCCAGCTTTTGACCTACGCCCTTGTCTGGTTTCCGGTGTTTGTACTCAGACCGCAGATGGATGGAAGATGTTGGTAAAAGTGTAAGAATTTATGTGTGGTGTTGCTACTTCGCCTGGGTGCCTGCCCGAGGTAAACCGAGCCTGCGAGACAGAATTATTTCGCAGTGCCATCAGCCTCAAAAAGTCACCGCAAGTGAATGGCGACATCACGGACAATTTTCACGGAAGCAGGACGTTTTTGCGCCTTGTCGCTGCTTCGCGTGGTTGGTAAAGTAGGCGGATTTTATTTTCCGCCCCCAGCTAGCAGGATTATCCCTTCGTTATGTTTAAGAAATTTCGTGGCATGTTTTCCAACGACTTGTCCATCGACCTGGGTACCGCCAATACCCTCATTTATGTAAAAGGACAAGGCATCGTGCTGAATGAGCCATCAGTTGTGGCTATTCGTCAGGATCGTGCTGGTTCACCTAAAAGCGTTGCTGCTGTTGGTCACGACGCGAAACAGATGCTGGGTCGTACTCCTGGCAATATTGCCGCTATTCGTCCAATGAAAGACGGCGTTATCGCTGACTTTTTCGTGACTGAGAAAATGCTGCAACACTTCATCAAGCAAGTTCACAGCAACAGCTTCATGCGCCCAAGCCCGCGTGTACTGGTGTGTGTGCCAGTCGGTGCAACTCAGGTTGAACGCCGTGCTATCCGTGAATCTGCACAAGGTGCAGGCGCGCGTGAAGTGTTCCTGATTGAAGAACCGATGGCTGCGGCAATCGGTGCAGGCCTGCCGGTATCCGAAGCGACCGGTTCAATGGTGGTGGATATCGGTGGTGGTACCACAGAAGTTGCCGTGATCTCCCTGAACGGCGTGGTGTATTCCTCTTCTGTACGTATCGGTGGCGATCGTTTCGACGAAGCTATCATTAATTACGTACGCCGTAATTATGGTTCACTGATCGGTGAAGCAACGGCTGAGCGTATCAAGCACAGCATCGGTTCTGCCTATCCGGGTGATGAAGTTCACGAAATCGAAGTGCGCGGTCGTAACCTGGCTGAAGGTGTTCCACGTGGTTTCACGCTGAACTCCAACGAAATTCTCGAAGCATTGCAAGAGCCGCTAACCGGTATCGTCAGCGCGGTGATGGTTGCACTGGAACAGTGTCCGCCAGAACTGGCTTCCGACATCTCCGAGCGCGGCATGGTGCTGACCGGCGGTGGCGCATTACTGCGTAACCTTGATCGCCTGCTGATGGAAGAAACGGGTATTCCTGTTGTTGTCGCAGAAGATCCACTGACCTGCGTCGCCCGTGGCGGTGGTAAAGCATTAGAAATGATCGACATGCACGGCGGCGACTTATTCAGCGAAGAGTAATCTCAGCGGAGACTTGCTGATTCAAACAAGTCTTGTTGCAAGCAAGAATAGTCTGCCCGGGAAGGTGGTTGTCCGTCAGGTAAAACCTGCAACGCGAAGTGTGCAGTGTTCAATGTGGATCCGTGCAAACACTGGCTGAGCGATAAAGCTCTGCCAGTGTTTTGGCTATCCCATGAGATTGCCGCCGTTTCTGTCAGGTGAGGTCTTTACTTCGACTGGCTGAAACTTTCTGTTGCCGAGGAACTCGCATATTTTATGAAGCCAATTTTTAGCAGGGGACCTTCCCTGCAACTGCGACTTTTTTTGGCTATTCTCACGGCCATTGTCCTGATTGTTGCCGACAGTAAAATAGGTACGTTTGTTAAAATCCGCACCTATATGGATACTGCCGTCAGTCCCTTCTATTTTTTGTCCAATGCCCCGCGTGAATTCTTAGATCAGGTCTCTTCTACGTTTGCCACCCGCGGCCAGCTGGAACTTGAAAACCGCGCTTTGCGTCAGGAATTGTTGCTGAAAAACAGTGACCTGATGCTGCTTGGCCAATACAAACAAGAAAATGCTCGCTTGCGCGAGCTGCTGGGATCACCGTTGCGTCAGGACGAGCACAAAATGGTGACGCAGGTTCTCTCCACCAGCAATGATCCTTACAGCGATCAGATCGTCATCGACAAAGGCAGCAACAACGGTGTGTATATCGGGCAACCTGTCATCAGCGATAAAGGCGTCGTTGGCCAGGTCATCGCTGTTGCCGCGCTGACCAGCCGTGTGCTGCTGATTTGTGATGCTTCACATGCGTTGCCGATTCAGGTGCTGCGTAATGACATCCGCGTTATCGCTGCCGGTAGCGGCTGTGCTGATGACTTACAACTTGAACACTTACCAAGCAACACCGATATTCGTGTCGGTGATGTGCTGGTCACCTCAGGTCTGGGTGGACGTTTCCCTGAAGGGTATCCGGTCGGCGTTGTATCTTCGGTTAAAGTTGATAATCAGCGTGCGTATACCGTCATTCAGGCGCGTCCGACCGCCGGTCTGCAACGTCTGCGTTACCTGCTGTTACTATGGGGCTCTGACCGTAATGGCGAGCATCCTTTACCGCCGGATGAAGTTCATCGCGTGGCCAATGAACGCCTGATGCAAATGATGCCGCAAGTGTTGCCACCTCCGGGAGATATGGGGCCGCCAGCTCCTGTTCCTCCACCGGCAACGGGTACGGTAACGACACCGGTTAGCACGCCTGCTGTGCAGGGAGCGACGCAATGAACAGCTACCGGAGCCACGGACGCTGGATTATTTGGCTATCCTTCTTAATAGCCATGTTATTGCAGGTGATGCCGTGGCCTGAACAGATTTATATGTTCAGGCCGTCATGGCTGATGCTGATCCTGATTTACTGGGTGATGGCATTACCGCATCGCGTCAACGTGGGTACCGGTTTTGTTGTCGGGTTTATTATGGATCTGATCCTGGGATCGACCCTGGGTATTCGCGCGCTGGCTTTTGCCATTACCGCCTACCTGGTCGCGTTCAAATTCCAGTTATTCCGTAACCTGGCTCTGTGGCAACAAGCGCTGATTGTTATGGTGCTTTCGCTGGCTGTGGACGTCATGGTGTTCTGGGGAGAATTCCTGGTAGTCAATGTGTCGTTCCGGCCTGAAGTTTTCTGGAGCAGTGTGGTCGACGGTGTGCTGTGGCCATGGCTGTTCCTGCTGATGCGTAAAATTCGTCGTCAGTTTGCTGTGCAATGAGGATGTTATGACCGCACTTTATCTGGCTTCCGGGTCACCACGTCGCCGTGAATTACTGGCCTTGCTGGAACTGCCTTTTGAGCGTCTGGTGACTGAGGTTGCAGAAGAGCGTCAGCCTGACGAAGCCCCGCAAGATTATGTTTTACGGCTGGCGAAAGATAAAGCACAGGCCGGTGTGACGGTCGCGGCAGAGGATTTGCCGGTGCTTGGCGCAGATACGATTGTAGTCCTCGACGGTAAAGTGTTGGAAAAGCCACGTGACGAAGCGCAAGCCGCTGTTATGCTTAAGGCATTGTCTGGCAGACAGCATCAGGTGATGACCGCCATTGCGTTTGCCGACAGGCAGGAATGCCTCAATACGTTGGTTGTGACCGATGTCACTTTCCGTTCACTATCCTCCGACGATATTGCACATTATATTCTGAGCGGTGAGCCCATGGATAAAGCGGGCGCTTATGGTATTCAGGGAAAGGGCGGTTGTTTCGTCCGTGAAATTCGCGGCAGTTACTATGCAGTTGTGGGCCTTCCTCTGGTGGAAACTCAGGAACTGCTCAATGAATTTTCTGCCTTACGCGAGCTTAGGAGAAAACATGACAGCTGAATTACTGGTCAATGTCACCCCGTCTGAAACCCGCGTGGCTTACATTGACGGTGGCATTCTGCAGGAGATCCATATTGAGCGCGAGACCAAGCGCGGGATTGCCGGCAATATTTATAAAGGGCGTATCAGCCGTGTTCTGCCGGGTATGCAGGCAGCATTTGTCGATATCGGCCTTGAAAAAGCCGCATTTTTACATGCTTCAGACATCATGCCGCACACCGAATGTGTGGCGCGTGACGAGCAGAAAAATTTCCACGTGCGTGACATCGCAGAACTGGTGCATCAGGGCCAGGATCTGATGGTGCAGGTGGTGAAAGATCCGCTGGGCACCAAAGGTGCGCGTCTGACGACTGACATTACCTTGCCTTCCCGCTATCTGGTGTTCATGCCTGGTGCGTCACACGTTGGCGTGTCGCAGCGTATTGAAAGCGAAGCCGAGCGTGATCGCCTCAAACGTATCGTCTCAGAATATTGTGATGAGCACGGCGGCTATATTATTCGTACCGCAGCCGAAGGCGTGGGTGAAGAAGAACTCAAACAAGATGCGGCCTACCTGAAACGCTTGTGGACCAAGGTGATGGAGCGCAAGCGTCGCAACAAAACCAAATGCAAGCTGTATGGTGAGCTGGCACTGGCGCACCGTGTGCTGCGTGATTTTGCCGGTGAAGCACTGGACCGCATCCGCGTTGACTCCCGCCTGACGTATGAATTGCTGGTCGAATTCACCAGCGAATACATGCCTGAAATGACCAGCAAGCTGGAGCATTACAGCGGCAAGCAGCCTATTTTCGATCTATTCGATGTGGAGAACGAAATCCAGCGTGCGCTCGAGCGCAAGGTGGAACTCAAGTCCGGCGGCTATCTGATTATCGATCAGACCGAAGCCATGACCACCGTGGATATTAATACCGGTGCGTTTGTCGGCCATCGTAATCTGGAAGACACGATATTTAACACTAACACCGAAGCGACGCAGGCCATTGCCCGTCAGCTACGGCTGCGCAATCTCGGCGGCATTATCATTATCGACTTCATTGATATGTCGAATGAAGATCACCGCCGTCGCGTGCTGCACAGCCTCGAGCAGGCGCTGTCGAAAGACCGCGTGAAAACCGGTATTCACGGTTTCTCCGCCCTTGGTTTGGTGGAGATGACCCGCAAACGTACCCGCGAAAGCGTCGAACATGTGCTGTGCAGCGATTGTCCGACCTGTCATGCACGCGGCACGGTGAAAACCGTTGAAACCGTCTGCTATGAAATTCTGCGTGAAATTGTGCGTGTGCATCATGCCTACGATTCTGACCGTTTCCTGGTTTACGCATCTGCCGCAGTAGGGGAAGCGCTCAAGGGAGAAGAATCCCATGCACTGGCCGAAGTAGAAATCTTCGTCGGCAAGCAGGTGAAAGTGCAGATCGAGCCGCTCTACAGTCAGGAACAGTTTGACGTCGTCATGATGTGATCCGATGGCTATTCGTCTGAAGCATCAAGAAGTTAAAGGTTTCCATTGCCGTCTGTGCGGGTGAAAACCAGCATGGAATGGAAAACAAGGAGAGAAGTTTGAGGCGACTGCCCGGTATTTTATTAACCACCAGCGCAACCCTTGTCGTGATAGTGGCTTTGGTGATCAGTGGCTTGCGTCTGGCATTGCCTCAGTTGACCCGCTTCCAGGATCAACTGGTCGGGAAAGTCGAGGCGGTCACGGGCGTACCGATCGAGTTATCGCAAGTCAGCGCCAGCTGGAAAACCTTTGGCCCGATCATGGAGATCCGAGGCCTACAGGTGACATTACCGGACTCAAAGTGGCAGGTTCAGCGCATTACCCTGGCGCTGGACGTCTGGCAATCCTTGCTGCATTTCCGCTGGCAGTTCCGCGACCTTACTTTTTACAATTTGCAGCTGGATTTAAACAGCACGCTGGGTGGCGAAAGCAATAAAGGCAACGGCATCCAGCCAAACCGCGTCAGTGATATTTTCCTCAGACAGGTCGACCATTTCGATCTGCGCAACAGCCGCATTTCCTTCCTGACGCCTTCCGGTCCACGGGCGGAATTCGACATTCCTCAGATGACCTGGCTGAACAGCCACAACCGCCATCGCGCCGAAGGGCAGCTTAGCCTGTCGAGTTTTAACGGGCAGCACGGCATTGTGCAGTTGCGTATGGATCTGAACGACACCAATGGTTTGCTCAATAACGGGAAAATTTATCTTCAGGCCGATGATATCGACATGAAACCGTGGTTCAGCCGGTGGTTGCGCAATAATACCGGTCTGGAAAGTGCTAACTTCAGCCTTGCGGCGTGGCTGACGGTGCGTAGTGGCGATATTTATGCCGCTGACGCATTGCTGAAAAATGGCTCTGCCACCTGGAAAAATGGCACTGAGGAACACCAGCTCGATGTCGATAATCTGACATTACACGGTAACCGTCAGGGTAATGGCTGGCAGGTTGGCACGAAGCAGCTGAATCTGAAAACCGATGGTGTGGCGTGGCCGAAAGGCCGCCTTGAAGTACTTTATCTGCCGGAAAATAACCAGTTCCTCGGGCCCTCGCAGGGTGAAGAGCTGCGCATCCGTGGCACCAATCTGCAACTGGAACGTTTAGGCCCGGTGATCCCGACTTTCTCATTCCTGACTCCGGCTTTACTGGAGCGCTGGCAGGATTTAAAACCCGCCGGTAACGTTGATCGGCTCGCGCTGGATATCCCGCTAAAGCAGCCTGATCAGACCCGTTTTGATGTGAACTGGCGCGATGTCAGCTGGCAGCGCTGGAAACTGCTGCCGGGTGTCAATCATTTCAGTGGTGGCCTGAAAGGTAGCGTGGCGGGCGGGCAGATGACGGTGAAATTACAAGACAGCCTGCTGCCGTACGGCGAAATGTTCCGCGCACCTCTGGATATCAGTGCGGCGACCGGTACCTTTAACTGGAAGAACGGCAAAGATGGCTGGTCATTGTCGGGTAAAGACGTAGATGTCAAAGCCAACGCGCTGTGGGCGAAGGGCGATTTCCGCTACAACCAGCCTGTCAAAGGTGACCCGTGGCTGAATATCCTGGCCGGTATTCGCCTGTATGACGCCGGTCAGGCCTGGCGCTATTTCCCTGAACCGCTGATGGGCAAACATCTGGTAAATTATCTCAGTGGTGCCATAAAGGCCGGTCAGGTGGATAACGCCACCCTGACCTTCAACGGCAATCCACATCATTTCCCGTTCAAAAAGAACGAAGGGCAGTTTGAAGTGTGGGTTCCGCTACGCCACTCGACCTTTGAGTTCCAGCCAGGTTGGCCAGCGCTGACTGATCTGGATATCGATCTCGATTTCCTTAATGACGGCCTGTTTATGAAAGCCGCGCACACCAAACTGGGCAATGTGGACGGTAACAATGTCGTTGCCAATATTCCTGACTACCTGAAAGAAAAACTGTTTATTGATGCGGACCTGCGCGGGCAGGGGAAAGATATCGGCGATTATTTCATGGATACGCCGTTGCATGACTCGCTGGGCTCCGCGCTACAGGAATTGCAGATTGGCGGCGAAGTGAATGGTCGCTTACATCTGGATATTCCGCTCGATGGTGAACTTGTGCGTGCATCCGGTGGCGTCACGCTCAATAACAACAGTCTGTTTATTAAACCGCTGAACAGCAAAATCAGTCAGCTCAGTGGCCAGTTCAGTTATGACAATGGCAACCTGCAAAGTAACCGGCTTACCGGTAACTGGTTCGGGCAACCGGTCAACGTGATGTTCAGCACGCAGGAACTGCCGGATGATTTCAAGGTTCAGGTCGGGCTGGATGCCAACTGGCAACTGTCCAAAATCCCCGGCTTGCCAGCGGCAGCCGCCAGTAAAATTTCGGGTGGTACACCGTGGAAAGGCGACGTCAATATTACGCTGCCGCACAAAGGCACCCCGACCTATACCGTCGATGTAAACGCCGATCTGAAAGATGTGAGCAGTCACTTACCCGATCCGTTGAGCAAGAAAGCCGGTCATCCGCTGCCGCTGGTGGTGAATGTCAAAGGCGACCTGCACAGTTTTAATCTGCAAGGTGTGCTGGCGGGCAAAGATCATTTCAACAGCCGCTGGCTGCTGGGTAAACAACTGAAACTCGATCGCGCATCGTGGCAGGCAAACAGCAAAAAAACGCCTCCATTGCCGGATGACAGCAGTCTGACGCTCCATCTGCCCGCACTTGATGGTGAAAGCTGGCTGGGTTTGCTGTCACCGGATAAAGCGACGCAGGACACTACTACTAAACTGGCCGGTTTCAGCTTCCCGCACCAGATTATCCTGACAACGCCTGCGCTGACACTGGGCGGACAGGTCTGGAATGACCTGACCCTCACCTCGGTACAAGGGCATCAGGGCATGGAGGTCACTGCCAAAGGTAAGGAAATCGATGGCAGGCTGAATATGAATGACAACGGTCCGTGGCTGGCTAATCTGAAATACGTCTATTTCAATCCGCAATGGACGGTCGCGGATGTGGCCAGCAGCGGTCAGCCGGGCGGTAATCCGTTTGCTACTGAAAAGATTTCGTTTGCCAGCTGGCCGGCATTGCAACTGCGTTGTGAAGCCTGCTGGTTCCTCGGTCAGAACTTCCGCAAAGTGAATGCTGACCTGACACCGCAAGGCGATCAACTGATGCTGCGTAACGGTCTGATAGATACCGGCGTGGCACGTCTCGACGTGCAGGGCGACTGGAGGCAGAACGGGCAGGGCGAAAACACCGGCCTGAAAGGCAAGCTGACCGGTAAGAATATTGAGCAGGCCATGTCATTCTTTGGCGTGACTACACCACTGAAAGGCGCGCCGTTTGACGTTAACTTTGATTTGCACTGGAAATCCGTGCCGTGGAAGCCGGATATCAGCACACTGAACGGCACCCTGAAAAACACGCTGGGCAAAGGCGAAATTGCGGATGTCGGCACGGGCCGCGCCGGACAATTGCTGCGACTGGTCAGCTTCGATGCGCTGCTGCGCAAACTGCGTCTTGATTTCAGCGATACCTTTGGCCAGGGCTTCTATTTTGACTCCATCAAATCCACGGCCTGGATTAAAGACGGCGTACTTCATACCGACGATCTGCTGGTTGACGGGCTGGAAGCAGATATCGCCATCACCGGGAAGGTCAATTTCGTGAATCAGCAATTGGATCTCGAAGCGGTCATTGCGCCGGAAATTTCCGCCACAGTAGGTGTGGCGACGGCGTTCGTCATCAACCCGGTAGTCGGCGTTGCAGTCTTCGCTGCCAGTAAAGTGCTGGCGCCGCTGTGGAATAAAATCTCGCTTATCCGCTATCAGATTGACGGCACTATCGCAGAACCCCGTATCAACGAAATTCTGCGTAAACCGGTTGAACATCCAAAAGCCGCCGCCGCACAGTAACGCCACCGTGAAGGTGGCAGGAAACCTCGTTCATGCTGTGTTAGGCTGTTAATAACCTTGTAACAATGGATTGTCTGGCGTGCAGACTGTGTAGACCACAGTCTGCACGCCGGATTGTCGTCTAAAAGAGAGTGAACATCTATGAGTCTGGCCTTAGTCAGTGAGCAGTTACTAACTGCTAATAATCTGAGTCATCAGGATCTGTTTTCCATTTTGGGCCAGTTGTCTGAACGTCGTCTTGATTATGCCGATCTCTTTTTCCAGTCCAGTTTCCATGAAAGCTGGGTGATCGAAGACAGCATCATCAAAGACGGTTCTTACAATATCGATCAGGGCGTCGGTGTTCGTGCGGTAAGCGGTGAAAAAACCGGTTTTGCTTATGCTGACCAAATCACGCTGAATGCCCTGAACCTGAGTGCAACAGCTGCCCGCAGCATTGTCCGCGACCAGGGCAATGGCAAAGCGCATACGCTGGGCGAAATTGCCTATAAATCTCTTTATTCTCCGCTGGATCCGCTGCAAAGCCTGTCACGCGAAGCAAAAATCGAACTGCTACACCGCGTCGACAAAATTGCCCGTGCGGCCGATAAGCGCGTGCAGGAAGTCAGTGCCAGCATCACCGGCGTGTATGAAAACATCCTGGTGGCAGCCACCGACGGCACGCTGGCGGCAGACATTCGCCCTCTGGTGCGTCTGTCCGTGAGCGTTCTGGTTGAACAGGATGGACGTCGTGAGCGTGGCTCAAGTGGCGGCGGCGGTCGTGTTGGTTATGACTACTTCCTCGAAACCGTTAACGGTGAAGTGCGTGCGGAAGCTTTTGCCCGTGATGCCGTGCGTATGGCGTTGCTGAATCTGACGGCAGTCGCCGCCCCGGCAGGTGGCATGCCGGTGGTGCTGGGCGCAGGCTGGCCAGGCGTGCTGTTACATGAGGCGGTAGGCCACGGTCTGGAAGGTGACTTCAACCGTCGCGGAACCTCTGTATTTAGCGGTCAGATGGGCAAACGGGTGGCTTCTGAACTGTGTACCGTAGTGGACGACGGCACCCTGCCGGGCCTGCGCGGTTCGCTGGCGATTGACGACGAAGGTGTGCCGGGGCAGTACAACGTGCTGATCGAAAACGGCGTGCTGAAAGGCTACATGCAAGACAAACTGAATGCGCGCCTGATGGGCGTTGCGCCGACCGGTAACGGCCGCCGCGAATCTTACGCACATCTGCCGATGCCGCGTATGACCAACACCTATATGCTGGCCGGGAAATCAACGCCGGAAGACATTATCAGTAGCGTAGAATTTGGCCTGTATGCGCCAAACTTCGGCGGCGGTCAGGTGGATATTACTTCGGGTAAATTCGTGTTCTCTACCTCCGAAGCTTATCTGATCGAAAAAGGCCGCATCACCAAACCGGTGAAAGGCGCGACGCTGATCGGCTCGGGCATTGAAGCGATGCAACAGATTTCCATGGTCGGCAACGATCTGGCGCTCGATAAAGGCGTCGGTGTGTGTGGTAAAGAAGGCCAGAGCCTGCCGGTCGGGGTCGGTCAGCCTACCCTGAAACTGGATAATCTCACCGTCGGCGGCACTGCGTAGCAGAAGATTATTTCGGTGTTATCCCTCCCCTTTCACAAGGGGAGGTCAGGTGGGTTTTTGGTTTGATACGAACTCAATTCCACTGAGTCACTTTCTTGCCCTGCCGGTATCCCTGATACACCTTGCTTACCCGTTTGAAATAATCCGTCAGATAATCAATACAGACCTGCACTTTCAGCGGCAGTTTGTCCTTTTCAGTATACAGCGCGTAAACCGGGCGCGGATCGGACTGATAGCGCCTGAACAGAATCTCCACCTCACCGGCATTAATCTCCTCAATCACCCACATCAGCGGAACATACGCGATACCGACACCGGCTTTCAGCCAGCGGATCATGGTCTGCGAATCGTTAGTTACGAAGCGGCCTTGCGGTGTAATACGCGTTGAAACACCTTCGGGGGCGATCAGTTCGAATTCACTGTCCGGGCGGACGCTGTATTCCAGCCAGGAGAAATTCACCATATCGGCGGGTTTCTCCGGCGTGCCGTGTTGTGCCAGATAACTGCGCGCCGCACACACCACCATCGGCATTGAGCCTAAGCGGGTGCAGAACAGGCTGGAATCCTGCAACGCGCCGACGCGGATCACCACGTCCAGTCCGTCAGCGATCAGGTCCGGTGCCGGAATGCCAGTCACCAGATTCACCGTCAGACCGGGGTATTCGGTGAGCATTTCCGCAGTCATCGCGGCAAGAACATTTTGTGCCATCGTCGATGAACTGCCGATGCGTAATGTTCCGGTCGGGGTGTTGTTGAAGGCATACAATTGTTCATGCACTTCACGTACGTCGTGCAACATTTTCCGGCAACCCTGATAATAAAGTTTACCGGCTTCTGTCAGACCGATGCTGCGGGTGCTACGGTTTAGTAATTTGATTTGTAAGTCATTTTCCAGCTTTGAAATCGTCTGGCTGATGGCAGAAACGCTCATGTCGAGGCGTCGTGCGGCCGCCGTGAAGGAGCCGCTTTCCACGACCTGAGCAAAGATCGACATGCGTTTTAATCGGTCCATTGTTAACTCTGGCTTAAAAGTGATTTAGATCACAGAACGTTGATCTGTTGATAATAAGCACGCTAATATACCCTTCCGGGCGATAAAGCTCAGGTTTCAGTTTTCCTGACATCATGCTTACCTTCGCACACTTCCCTGGCAACTCTGCAGCTTCATTGCTCTGCTCCCGTTGAATTATTTTCTCCGGGGTCGCGTGCCGTTGCCTAAAATAACGAATAATGCGTGCGCGGGACGATATGTGTTTGTCCGTCGTAATAATGTAAGGAATTTTTGATGAGTTTGCTTCCGGTAATGGTGATTTTCGGATTGTCGTTTCCTCCGGTGTTTTTTGAAATATTGTTGGCGCTGGTGGTGTTTTTCCTGCTGCGGCGCATATTGCAACCCACCGGAATTTATGATTTTGTCTGGCACCCGGCATTGTTCAACACAGCGTTGTACTGCTGTCTTTTCTACCTGATCTCCTGCATGTTCGTCTGAGGGCGTTGTGAAAAATTTCTCCATAAAAATAATACGTTACACAATAACGTTGATTCTTGTCGTGCTGGCTGTCATCGCAATCTTCAAAGCCTGGGCGTTCTATACAGAATCTCCATGGACCCGTGATGCCAAGTTTACCGCTGACGTTGTGTCCATCGCGCCCGATGTCACCGGTCTGATTACCGATGTGCCGGTGACGGATAACCAACTGGTGAAAAAAGGCCAGGTACTGTTCAAAATTGACCAGCCGCGTTACCAGCAGGCGCTGGACGAAGCGAGTGCTGACGTCGCGTATTACCAGGCGCTGGCTTCTGAGAAAAAGCGCGAGGCCGGACGTCGTGTGAAACTGGGCGTACAGGCCATGTCGCAGGAAGAAATCGATCAGGCCAATAACGTGCTGCAAACCGCTGAACATCAGCTGGCGAAAGCGCAGGCTGCACGGGATCTGGCGGTGCTGGATCTGGAACGTACCGTGGTTGTCGCACCTGCTGATGGCTGGGTGACTAACCTGACCGTTCATCCGGGCAACTACATTAACCGGGGTTCGACTGCCGTGGCGCTGGTGAAGAAAAATTCCTTCTACATTCTGGCGTATCTGGAAGAAACCAAACTGCCGGGGCTGAAAAAAGGGGATCGTGCGGAAATCACGCCGCTCGGCAGCAACCGTATTATGCACGGTACGGTCGACAGCGTAGCGGCGGCGGTGACGAACAGCTCCTCTTCTGCGGCGACCAACGGTCTGGCGACCATCGACAGCAACCTTGAATGGGTGCGTCTGGCACAGCGTGTGCCAGTGAAAATCCTGCTTGATGACAAAGACCAGCAACATCCTTATCCGGCAGGTACCACGGCGACGGTCGTGATTACCGGCAGCCATGACCGTAAACAAGATGAAGGATCCCCGTTCCTTCGCCTCCTGCACCGTCTGAGAGAGTTTGGTTAAGGCCGGAAAGATGAATAGCGTACTTATCCCGCGCGTACGTTTTGCCTGCAAGCTGACGTTCGCGATCCTCGGCGCACTGGTTCTCGGGTTCTATCTGCAACTCGAAACCCCGCGCTGGTCGGCCATGACTGCCGCGATCGTAACGTCGGGACCTGCGCTGGCGGCGGGTGGCGAACCCTTTGCCGGTGCTATTCGTCATCGTGGTTTTCTGCGGGTTATCGGCACCTTTATCGGCTGTATCGCGGCGCTGGTGATCGTGATTGCTACCGCCCGCGCACCGGTCGTTATGCTGCTGTTATGCTGCATCTGGGCGGGCGTGTGCACCTGGTGGTCGTCGCTGGTTCGTATCGAGAACTCGTATGCGCTGGGTCTGGCTGGTTATACCGCGCTGATTATCGTAGTGACTTCCGCCAGCTCGCCTTTGCAAACTCCGCAGTTTGCGGTTGAGCGTTGCAGTGAAATCGTTATCGGGATTTGCTGCGCTATCGTCGCTGACCTGTTGTTCTCTCCCCGTTCCATCAAAAAAGATATTGACCGTGCCGTCAGTCAGCTGATGTTGGATCAGTTTGCGCTGATGCGGATTTGCGTGAATAGCGGGACGAAGGAAGACATCGATAAGTCCTGGAACAACCTGGTGAAAAGCACGACCGCGCTGAACGGGATGCGCGGCAGTCTGATGATGGAGTCGTCGCGCTGGCAGCGGTGTAATCGGCGCCTGAAAGCGCTGCACAGCACCTCGCTGAGCATGATCACCCAGGCGTGCGAAACCTATCTGATTATGCAAAGCTCTCCGGAACGGGTCTCGCCTGAACTGAAAGCATTGTTTGCTGAACCCGCTGAAAACGTGGCGGATGTGCATCGCAGACTGAAACAATTACGCCAGATGATTACCGGCATGCACAGCGACAACGTACTGATGACGGTCAGCGCCTGGACCGGCGCCGGAACCCGTGCGCTGTTGCTGATGAAAGGCATCCAGACCAACAGCAGTATCAGCACCATTGAAAGCGGGGTGCTCGATGGCGAAGTGGTGGTGCGGCCTGTTTCAGCAGAACGTCACCATGCGCTGGTCAACGGCCTGAGAACCTTCACGGCGACAACCATCGGCTGCCTGATGTGGCTGTGGACCGGCTGGACGTCAGCCAGTGGTTGCGTGATTATCATCGCAGTGGTGACTTCGCTGGCGATGCGTACGCCGAACCCGAAAGGCATGGCGATGGATTTCATTATCGGCATGTTGCTGGCGATTCCGGTCGGCTCGATGATGTTTATGCTGATCATGCCCGCAACGCAGCAGAGCCTGTTCCTGCTGTGTCTGATGCTGGGGATCTTCACCTTCTTTATCGGTATCGAAGTGACCAAGCGTCGTCTCGGTATGCTCGGGTTGCTGGCGGGCACCATTAATATTCTGGTGCTCAGCAATCCGATGGTTTTTAACGTCACGTCGTTTCTGGATAACGCGATGGGGCAGGCGATCGGTACGGTGATCGCGATGGCGGTGTTGCTGATTGTGCGCGACAAGTCTCGCGAGAAAACCGGGCGTACGCTGCTTAACCGCTTTATGAGCAGCGCGGTATCGGCGCTGACCACCAAAGCGTACCGGCGTCGTGAAAACCATCTTCCGGCGCTTTATCATCAGCTGAACCAGTTGCTGGTGATGTTCCCGAACGATATTGGTAAATACCGTCTGGCGCTGATGCTGATTATCGCGCACCAGCGCATGAAACTGGCAGAAGTGCCGGTGAATGATGAGCTGTCGGCATTCCACAAGAAAATCCGTAATACGGCCGATCACGTGGTCTCTGCTTCAGGTGAAGGCAAGCGCACCTATTATTATCAGCGGTTACTGAAAGAGCTGGGTGAGTATCAGGAGAAACTGGTCGAGTACGACGCACCACTGAAAGTGACCGAGCCGGTAAGGCGCCTCACTGACATGCTGCAACGTTATCAGCACGCGTTCCTGGCCTGACCGGCGGCTATTTCAGGAAAGCCTCACGGTCGCTGGCGGTGATCGGACGTAATACGCGGCAGGGTACACCTGCCGCGACCACATCCGGGGGAATGGATTTGGTCACCACACTGCCAGCCCCAATCACGCTGTTACGTCCAATCGTCACACCCGGATTGACTATCACGCCGGTGCCCAGCCAGACATTATCTTCAATGACAATCGGCAGCGAGAATTGCTGTCCGGTGATGCGGATGTCAGGATCAATGGGATGTCCGGCGGTGGCGAGCGTGACGTTCGGTGCGATCATCACGTTATTGCCAATGGTCACGGTGGCGTCATCCACCACCGTGAGATTGAAGTTAGCGTAAAAGTGGTTGCCGATATGAATATGGGTGCCATACGCGACGCGCAGCGGCGGCTCAATCCAGCAGGACTCCCCCAGACTGCCCATAATACTTCTGAGCAATTGCAGGCGCTTTGCCTCTTCAGAAGGGCGCGTGAGATTGAAATCATACACCCGCTCTTTTCCGGCACCGCGTTCCTCCGGCAATCCTTCGTCCATGTCTGTATAAAGTTCACCGATATTCATTTTTTCGCGCGTCGACATGCCTTCTTCCTTTGTAAAAATGGGGTGGGGTTCACCGCAGTTTACTGAGGGATGCGGAAACTGTGAACGTATGACAATTCACTTTGCGATCTGTGTCTCTCAGTGCTGTCTGACAGACGCTTCTGCTCAAGCCGCTATACTTACCTGATAGATCGCTTAAAACGGCATAAATCAGGAGGATCCTCATGTCAGCCCAACCTCATAAACTCTCCACGCATCCATTATTTAAGACCGGCTATTTTGCCGGTGGTAAATGGCTTAAAGCCAAAGAAACCTTTGATGTGCTGGATCCGGCAACCGGCGATGTGGTCGCCAAAGTCGCCAAAGCCGGTAAAGCAGAAACAGAAGCCGCGGTGAAGGCAGCCAGTGACGCATTCCCCGAATGGCGCAAAACCACTGCGAAAGCGCGTTCTGAAATCTTGCATCGCTGGTATGAACTGATGCTGGAAAATAAGCAGTTTCTGGGTGAGCTGATGGTTGCCGAGCAGGGCAAACCGCTGAAAGAGGCACTGGGCGAAGTCGATTACGCCGCCAGCTACCTGCAATGGTTCAGCGAAGAAGCCAAACGCGCTAACGGAGAAATCATTCCTCCGGCCAAATCCGGCTCACGCATTCTGGCGACCCGCGAACCGGTCGGCGTGGTGGCGGCCATCACGCCGTGGAATTTCCCGCTGGCGATGCTCACCCGTAAACTGGGGCCGGCGCTGGCGGCAGGCTGTACCGGTCTTATCAAACCGGCCAGTAACACGCCGCTGTCGGCGTTCGCCTTGTTGCAACTGGCGCAGGATGCCGGGGTTCCTGACGGTGTGATCAATGGCGTGGCCGGTGACACCGGTGCCATCAGCGACGTGATTATGACCAGCAATGCGGTACGTAAAGTCTCCTTTACCGGCTCGACGGAAATCGGCAAAACGCTGGTGCGTAACAGCGCCGACACCATGAAAAAGGTGTCGATGGAACTGGGTGGCAATGCGCCGTATATCGTGTTTGACGATGCCGACATTGAGGCGGCGGTGAAGGGCGCGATCACTTGTAAATTCCGCAATACCGGCCAGGTCTGCGTGTGCATCAATCGTATTTATGTGCAGGAGGGCGTGTACGAGGCGTTTACCTCGCGGCTGGTGGAAGAAGTACGCAAGCTGAAAGTCGGCAACGGCATGGACGAAGGCGTCATTGTCGGGCCGCTGATTGATATCAAAGGACTGGAGAAAGTTGAAGAGCACGTCAAGGATGCGCTGGAGAAAGGTGGACGCCTGATGGAGGGCGGACAGCGCCACAAACTCGGTGGCAACTTCTTCCAGCCGACGGTCATTATTGATGCCACTGATGACATGAAAGTGGCGCATGAAGAAACCTTCGGTCCGCTGGCGGCCTGTTTCCGTTTCAAAACGGAAGAGGAAGTGATTAAACGCGCCAACGACACACCTTTCGGGCTGGCAGCGTATTTCTATAGCCAGAATCTTCAACGTATTTTCCGGGTCGCGGATGCTATTGAGAGCGGGATGATTGGTATTAATGAATGTGCGATTTCCAACGAAGCCGCGCCATTTGGCGGCGTAAAAGAATCCGGCCTTGGACGTGAAGGTTCGGTGCTGGGGCTGGAAGAATATTTGCAGGTGAAAACGCTGCATTTAGGGAATCTTTAAGTCAGCTTTCCAGAAGTTACTTTTTAAGAAACAATAAACAGAAACAGTTTCATTCCGGCTCAACACAAAGGACGTCAATGAAGGCATTTAACGGGCGGTGTGTGCGCAATCTGGTGATGGCCGCCGTGTTTTTCGGGCTGTGCGGTGTCGCGGGGCAGGTTGTCGCGAAAACGACATATAATCAGGGCACAATAGTTCCGGGCACCGATGAACAAACGGTGATCGGCTATTTACGCCAGAACCATAAATTGCCTGAAAATTACATCACCAAGAAAAAGGCGCGGGAAGCCGGCTGGGATGCCCGTTCCGGGAATTTATGTGATGTATTGCCGGGCAAAGCCATCGGTGGTGACCGCTTCTCAAACCGGGAAGGACGTTTGCCTTCGGCGTACAAAAGGGTGTGGCGCGAAGCGGATATTAACTATCGCTGCCGGCGTCGCGGTGCTGACCGCGTGTTGTTTGCCAGCGACGGGCTGATTTATGTCAGTAAAGACCATTATCAGAACTTCGTTCGGGTGGAGTGATGTCGATGAATAAAGTGAGCTTCGATTTTAATCACATCCCGGATTTACCCGCATTCTACCGCGAGTTTGTCCGTCAGTTTGCACTGACTGACAGCTTCGGCGCGAATCTGGACGCACTCTGGGATGAGGTAACGGGCGGGATTGCACTGCCGGTTGAGATAGATTTCATTAATCTGAATGCCAGCCGTAAACGCCGTTTCGGCGCGCTGATTCTGTTGTTTGAAGAAGCGGAGGAAGAACTGGAAGGCGAGTTGCGGCTGAATCTGCTGGAGAAACCCGCAGTAAAGGCTAAAGGCTGAAAAGAAAAAACCCGCCATTTTCTGTTAAGTAAAAAGGCGGGTTTTTGTTTTTTTATTCCTGACCTTCAGCCAGTTCGCGCAGATACTGAAAAATCTGGCGGTAAGATTTCGGCGGCTTGTTAGTGGCTTTCTCTTTCTGTGCGTTACGGATCAGTGCGCGCAGTTGCTGGCGATCGGCTTCAGGATACAACTCCAGTACCGGCGGGATCGCATCATCACCTTCTTCAACCAGACGGTCACGCAGCATTTCCAGTTTATGGAACAGCGAAATCTGCTGGTTATGGCGGTTTTTCAGCTTATCCAGCGCGGTCTGGATCGGTTCAACATCGCGGGAACGCAGCATTTTACCAATCAGCTGTAACTGGCGGCGGCGGCCTTCTTTCTTGATCTTCTGCGCTAAGTCGATCGCTGCGCGCAGATCGTCGTCCAGCGGCAGTTTGTCCAGCGAGTTTTTACCCAGTTCAACCATTTCTGCACCGAGATCTTTCAGCGCCTCGGCGTCACGTTTAATTTCACTTTTACTGACCCAGATGATTTCTTCATCATCTTCGTTCTCGTTGGTTTCGGGAACGTCGTCGTGCCAGTCGTCAATTTTCTTTGTCATGGGCGCTTCCTCTTAACGAGGTAATCCTGTCAGTTTGATTGTGCTTTATTGCTTTGGCGGCATTATGCAGGGTTATGCCGCATACATCCATGTTCTGTTGCAACTTTGGGCATAACAACGCCGGAGTGAATGCGAAATTGTGGCGAGTCTCTGTTAGACTCAAAGATAAGACTTTCTGTATATCAGTGTAGAACAATCCCTTTTATCTCATAAGCGATGGCATGCCGATGAACGTAGTGAATCAAGTAGCGCAGCAGCGTAAGACTCTGGAACAGGCCGTATCTCAGGCACTGGAACTGGCGAAAGCCGGTTCAGATGCTGCAGAAGTGGCGGTCAGCAAAACCACCGGTATCGGCGTCAGCACCCGTTTTGGCGAAGTCGAGAATGTGGAATTCAACAGCGACGGCGCACTGGGCATCACCGTTTATTATCAGAACCGTAAAGGCAGTGCGTCTTCCACCGATTTAAGCCCGGACGCTATTTCCCGCACCGTGCAGGCGGCGCTGGATATTGCCCGTTACACGTCGCCGGATCCGTTCGCGGGCGTGGCCGATAAAGAGATGCTGGCGTTCGATGCACCGGACCTGGATTTATTCCACCCGGAAGAGCTGGATCCGGATCGCAGCATCGAACTGGCCGCACGTGCTGAACAGGCGGCGTTGCAGGCTGACAAGCGTATCACCAACACCGAAGGTGGCAGTTTCAACAGCCATTACGGTATCCGCGTTTTCGGTAACAGCCACGGCATGTTGCAAAGCTATTGCTCGACGCGTCATTCGATTTCCGCCTCAGTGATTGCCGAACACGAAGGCGACATGGAGCGCGATTATGCCTACTCCATCGCCCGTAAAATGAGCGATCTGAAAGACCCTGAATGGGTCGGCGCAGAGTGCGCCCGCCGCACCTTGTCACGTCTGGCGCCGCGCAAATTACCGACCATGCAGGCCCCGGTATTGTTCGCTTCTGAAGTGGCGACTGGCCTGTTCGGGCATCTGGTGGGGGCGATCAGCGGTGGCAGCATTTACCGTAAATCGTCTTTCCTGCTCGACAGCCTCGGCAAGCAAATTTTGCCGGAGTGGCTGACCATTGAAGAACATCCGCACCTGTTGCAGGGGCTGGCTTCCACGCCATTCGACAGCGAAGGTGTGCGCACCGAGCGTCGTGATATCGTCAAAGACGGCGTGCTGCAAAACTGGCTGATGACCTGCTATTCCGCGCGTAAGCTCGGTCTGCAAACCACCGGTCACGCGGGCGGCATTCACAACTGGCGCATCGCCGGTCAGGGCGATGATTTCGCCGGAATGCTGCGTAAGCTCGATAAAGGCCTGGTCGTCACCGAACTGATGGGGCAGGGCGTCAGTGGCGTTACCGGCGATTACTCCCGTGGCGCGGCAGGTTTCTGGGTCGAGAATGGCGAGATCCAGTATCCGGTAAGCGAAATCACTATTGCCGGTAATCTGAAAGACATGTGGCGCAATATGGTCGCCATTGGCAGCGACATCGAAACCCGCAGCAATATCCAGTGCGGTTCCGTGCTGTTACCGGCAATGAAAATCGCTGGCGAATAACCCTCCTTAAAGCAGCGGTCGCCCGATCGCTGCTTTAATTCTTTACAAAAAATTCATCCCGTTTTTCTCTCTCTCAGCCTATTTTTATAAAGCCTTACAAGCAATGTCGTTTTATCTAATAAACAAATAACAATAGAGAGAAAGTTCATGCGTAAACAACTGATGGCGTTAGCGGTGATAGCCATGCTCGGCAGCAGCACGGCAGCACTGGCAGCAGATTTAGAAACGGACATGGATACAATTGCTGATAACTACGGCAAGGTGTTGAAAACCAGCGATCAGGCCGAACTGACCACCGGTCTGGCAAACATGAAAGCGGCTGCCGAGGACGCGAAAAAAGCCACACCACCGAAACTGAAAGGCAAAGCCCCTGACAGCCCGGAAATGCAGGATTACCACAAAGGGCTGGATACGCTGATTGGCCAGATTGACAAGGCCTCCGCTTTAGCCAAAGCGGGCAAGGTCGATGAAGCGAAGAAAGAAGCTGAAGGGTTCAAGGCGACAAGGAATGAGAACCACAAGAAGTTTAAGTAAGCAGATGGCGGGTGTCTTGCTCCTCCCCTGCGAAGGGTAGGGAGTAAAACCCACATTATTTCATGGTGAGAAATAGCCGGAATTGACCGCTGTCTTGCTCCTCCCCCTGCGAAGGGGGAGGCGGGGAGGGGGTTTTAATGACAAAACCAATGTCAGTGCAAACTTTAACTTATTGATTCGCCATTAATACCCCACCCCAACCCTCCCCTTCGCAGGGGAGGGAGTAAAACCCACATTACTTCATGGTGAGAAATAGCCGGAATTGACCGCTGTCTTGCTCCTCCCCCTGCGAAGGGGGAGGCGGGGAGGGGGTTTTAAAGGCAAAACCAATGTCAGTGCAAACTTCAACTTATTGATTCGCCATTAATACCCCACCCCAACCCTCCCCTTCGCAGGGGAGGGAGTCGTTCAGCGCGTTGCCTCCCACCTTCGCAGAAAAAGGAGTTAACTGCCTTAACGTCTCAACTCCCCCGCCGCCTCCGGCTGAAACAACAATTCCAGCACTTCAATCCGGCTGTTCTCGCCATTTGGCATTTCCCACGTGATACTTGCGCCCACGCGCAGCCCCAGCAGGGCAGCGCCCAGCGGGGCCATCACCGACAGTTGCTCGTTGCTGTCTTTCAGCGCCGCCGGATAGACCAGCGTGCGGATGTGTTCTTCGCCGTCTTTACCTTCAGTAAAGCGAACCTTGCTGTTCATCGTCACTACGTCGGCAGGGATTTCCTCGGGCGGCAAAATCTCGGCGCGATCTAACTCGTCATTCAGTGCGTCGGCGACCGGGCTGCTGGCAAACGCCGGTTGCGCCAGCAGTGTGTCCAGGCGTTCTGCGTCAAGTTCATTGATGATCAGTGTCGGTTTACTCATAACATTCTCCATGGTTCCTTTTGCATCACCCGCTTCATGCGAGTGGGGTGCCGGTCGGCAAAAAATAACACCCCTGCGGGTAAGCGCAGGGGTGTCGGTAATTTGCATGTGTTCTTTGATACTAGGCACTCTTAAGCGGAAATGAAAGCGTTGTGAGGGAATTAATCCGCATTGCGAAAAATCCGATTACCAGTGTAATACGCTGCTACACCCTGCAATATTCAGTGATATGGCGACTTAACTTTTCGTTTTGCGAATTGGATCTGCTCAGCGCATCGTATTTCCACTTCGAACTGGAAAAAGACCCTCTACACAGGAAATCTTACCGGGGTTAGGGTAAAGACAGACGAAATACACGGCTGAAAATAGTGGGCCGGGCAAGGAGAGAGGTAACCGCGAGTGAATAACGCAAGCGCATCTGTGAATGGAACCGGGCGGATTGAATTGAAAGATGCTGCGGCGATAACAGAGCAAGTATTAAAAGATATTCAGACAATGCAAAGTGCGAAGAATATCTACACCACCGATGTTCAGTTGCAGATGTTAACGTCACACGTTAAAGCCATGGTATTACGCTCGATTACCGGTGAGCCGTTGCCTGAAGTCGAAAAAGAGTTATTTGATGAAATCTCTGCCGACTCCATGCAAATGGCAGAGGACGTGGTGAGCTGGTTCGGGAATTTACCGATTGAGGAAGCGTATTTGCTCTCGGTACATTTTGAAGTGGCCAGAGACAACGAGCCGAAATAATTTTTATTGAAATTTTAATGCATTAATTAATGTGGAGATGTGAATCATGGGACAAGTATTAGTTGTGATCGGCGACCGTTTAGGTAAAGGCCAGAAAGTGGCAGCCGGCGTGGAAGCGGCTGGCGGGAAAGCCATCGTTGTCCCGGGTATGGCAGCAGATATGAAACTCGGTGACGTGATGAAAGCAGAAGGTGCGACCTTTGGTATTTCTTTCTGCGGCAGTGGCGGTGCCGGTGCGATTACCGCACAAAACAAATACGGATATAAAGCTAAGTACGGGATGCGTTCAGTGGATGAAGGTGTCACGGCAATTAACGAAGGCTGTTTAGTATTAGGGTTCGGATTTATGGATAAAGAAGAACTGGGTCAGCGTCTGGTTGAAGCTTATAACAAGAAGTATGGTCAGGCGTAATGAAGCAACAATTAACCACGACAGTTCGGGTTGAAGGAAAGGGCGAAAATAAGGCTGCCGCCTTTTCTTCCGCACTGAGTCAGGTTCAGAGAACGGTTCTCAAATCGTCTGCCAATAATGTCTTACTGCGTATAGAACCGCAGGACGTCAGGATAATAAAGGCAGAAGAGTCAGTCAAAAGAGAAAAGTTTCTGTTCTTTTTTCTGGCCAGGGAAAGAAAGAGTTATTACGTGGCGTTAGACATTACCGTCAACCTGACTGTTATTAATACGGAACAGGTAGTTTTTGTCACGAAATAAAAACGTTAGCTATAAATGACAAGGATATACTGATGTTTTTAATTATTTTATTTAAGTCGCTTATTATCGGCGGACTGGTTGGCGTGGGCGTAGGTGCGGGGGCCGCACGTATGTTCCATGCACCCACCGTGCAAGGAATGGGGGCTTTTCGTACGCTTGGGGAATTAAACTCCTGTGAAGGCGATCCGGCTTCGCATTTCTCATTTGGTCTGGGCTTCTTCTTTAACGCCTGGGCTTCTTCCGTGGCGGCAGGTTCTTTCACCCAGGACGTTGACCACCGCATCATTCCCCACTGGGCAACCGCTGCCCTGATGTTTAAAAACCGCAATGTGGCTGAAACCATGCATGACCCGCGCAAGATGGCGATTGCAGGCGGCATCATCGGCATGATTGTGGTCGCCTTCCTCAACACTACTGCGTCTGCGGTGCCTGCGGCGTTGCAGGTCACGGCAATCAAAGTGCTGGTGCCTGCGGCCAACCTGTTGGTGAACACCGTGATGCCGGTGATTTTCTGGCTGGCGGCGATCGATGCAGGACGTCGTTCCGGTTTCTGGGCCACTATTTTTGGTGGTCTGGCGCAGATGATCATGGGTAACGCCGTACCGGGTCTGGTGCTGGGTATCCTGATCGGTAAAGGCGTCGAAGAAAGCGGCTGGAACCACGTCACCAAAGTGATGATGGCGGCGATTATCGCGCTGTTCGTCCTCAGCGGTTTCTTCCGTGGCTTCGACGTCAAACTGTTGCAGTCATTCATGCTGGACGTCCCGACATGGCTGAACGGCATTCACAATTCACTCAGCGGCAAGTAAGAGGAACATGACAATGGAAGAACAAGCCAAACGTGGTTTCTGGTACGCCGAGTGGTCGTTCCCGATTTTTGTCGGACTGCTGTCTTCCGGTGTTTTCGCCGGGACACACATGTATTACCTGTACGGCATCGGTGCGTTTAATGAAGTGGCGTTTGTATCAATGCTGCGTTCCGGCATGGATACCGGTGTGTACGGCGCCGTGGCGGCCTTCGGTGCCAGCTTTCTGTTTGCCCGCATCATCGAAGGTTCGCTGGTCGGTATTCTCGATATCGGCGGTGCGATCCAGACCGGTATCGGCCTGGGCGTCCCGGCACTGTTGCTCGGCGCGGGGATTATCTTCCCGGTGGCGAACTTCGCGGCCTCGCTGGTAACCGGCCTGATCCTCGGGTTAGCCGTCGGTTACATCATCATTCTGGCACGTAAATTCACCATCAATCAGAGCAATTCTACCTACGGCGCTGACGTGATGATGGGCGCGGGTAATGCCTCCGGCCGCTTCCTCGGGCCGTTGATTATCCTGTCGGCGATGGCGGCATCGATTCCTATCGGTCTGGGCTCGCTGATTGGCGCACTGGGTTTCTATCTGTGGCAAAAACCGATTACCGGTGGTGCCATTCTCGGCGCAATGGTGCTGGGCGCTGTCTTCCCGGTTTCACTGTAAGAACGCAGTAGTACAGAAGAAAAGCTGCAGTAAACGGGCGTCAGGAACACTCCTGACGCCCGAGATTATGGAGAACGTCGTATGTATGACTTAATCATCCGGCAGGCATTACGCGCAGACGGCAGCCTGACTGATATTGCAATCCGCGACGGCAAATTCGCCGCCATTGGCACGTTGCCCTGCGGTGCCACCGCCCGCCAGACTCTCGATCTTCAGGGCAAGGTTTACGCCAGCGCGGGATGGATCGACTCCCATGTTCACTGTTACCCCAAATCGCCGATTTATCATGACGAAGCCGATCTGATTGGTGTGGCCTGCGGTGTCACCACCGTGGCCGATGCGGGCAGTACCGGCGCGAATGATGTCGACGATTTCTATCAGATTACCCGTGAGGCGAAAACCAACGTCTACGCGTTTCTCAATATCGCCCGCACCGGCATTGTCACGCAGAACGAACTGGCGGATATGACCCAGATCGACAAGGTCGGCGTGCGTGACGCCATCGCGCGAAATCCCGGTTTTATCATTGGCATCAAAGCGCGCATGAGCAGCAGTGTGGTCGGCCAGAACGGCATTAAGCCACTGGTGCGCGCCAAAGAAATTCAGCAGGAAAACGATGACCTGCCCCTGATGGTGCATATCGGTAATAACCCGCCGAACCTCGACGAAATCGCAGATTTACTGACCTCGGGCGACATCATTACCCACTGCTATAACGGCAAGCCGAACCGCATTCTCTCGCCGGAAGGCGTGCTGCGTGATTCCGTTAAGCGGGCGCTCAGCCGTGGCGTGCTGCTGGATGTCGGTCACGGCACCGCGAGTTTCAGCTTTGAAGTGGCAGAGCTGGCCATTAAGCAGGGCATTTTGCCGCACACCATCAGTTCCGATATTTATTGCCGCAATCGCCTCAACGGGCCGGTTCACAGCCTGGCGACGGTGATGTCGAAATTCTTCAGCGTCGGCATGACATTGCCGCAGGTGATTGATTGCGTTACATCGCATGCCGCTGATGCGCTGCGTCTTCCTGCCAAAGGTCGTCTGCAAATCGGTGCCGACGCCGATCTGACCCTGTTTGAACGCCGTCAGGCGCCGCAGGTGTTTATCGATTCCGAAGGACAGTCCGTGAAGGGCGAAAGTTTGCTGGTGCCTCTGGCCGCTGTGGTCGCGGGCGTCACTCTGTTAACCGAAGAAGGGAAATCTGCTCATGTCTTCTGAACAATCGCTGTATGAAAAGTACCAGTTAAAACAAGTCATTAATGCTTCCGGTCGTATCACAGCGCTGGGCGTTTCCACGCCGCGTGAAGAAGTCGCAGCAGTGGTGAATACCGGTCTGAATCATTACTTTGAGATGAAAGATCTGGTGAACAAAACCGGCGCTTACATCGCGAAACTGCTAAACGTCGAAAACGCGGTGGTGGTTTCCTGCGCTTCTGCCGGGATCGCGCAATCTGTGGCGGCGGTGATCGTCAAAGATGACGCCTGGCTGCTGGAAAACCTGCACGCCGCGCCACTGGAAATCCCGCACGATATCGTTCTGCCAAAAGGCCATAACGTGAATTTCGGTGCACCGGTCGCGACGATGGTGACGATGGGCGGTGGCAAGGTGGTAGAAGCCGGTTATGCCAACGAATGTTCTGCCGCACAACTCGCGGCCTGCATCACCCCGCGTACCGCTGCAATCATGTACATAAAATCGCACCACTCAGTGCAGAAAAGCATTTTGTCGGTTGCGGAAGCCGCTGAAGTGGCGCGTAAGCACAATGTGCCGCTGATCGTCGATGCCGCCGCGGAAGAAGATCTGACCTGTTATTACGAGATGGGTGCAGATCTGGTGATTTACAGTGGCGCGAAGGCCATCGAAGGGCCGACCAGCGGGCTGGTGCTCGGCAAAAAACAGTATGTCGAATGGGTAAAACTGCAATCGGGCGGGATTGGTCGTGCGATGAAAGTCGGCAAAGAAGGCATTCTTGGCCTGACGCAGGCCATCGAAAGCTATCTCACCTTGCCGAAAACCACCGGGCAGGAAATGGTCGACAAGATGACGCCATTTATCGCCAGCCTGAATGAAATCAGCGGTGTCACCGGACGCGTGGTCTGGGACAGCGCCGGACGTGATATCGCCCGTACGGAAATCACTTTCGATGAAGCGATACTGGGCTGGAAAACCAAAGCCATTGTGGACGCCATGAAAAACGGCGATATCGCGATTTATTTCCGTGGCTACCGCGCCAACGAAGGCAAGATCGAAGTCGATGTGCGCAGCGTGACGCCGCCGCAGCTCACCATCGTCGCACAACGTTTTAAACAACTTTTCAGCGGAGACAAAGCATGAAGCTGACCCCAAATTTCTATCGTGACCGCGTGTGCCTGAATGTGCTGGCGGGCTCGAAAGACAATGCCCGTGATATCTATGAAGCGGCAGAAGGTCATGTACTGGTCGGTGTGCTTTCCAAAAATTATCCAGACGTCGCGAGTGCGGTGGCGGACATGAAAGAGTATGCCGCATTGATTGAAAACGCGTTGTCTGTCGGTTTAGGCGCGGGCGATCCGCGTCAGTCTTTGATGGTCAGCCAGATTTCAGCGCAGGTTCAGCCGCAGCACGTCAATCAGGTCTTTACCGGCGTAGGTACCAGCCGTGGAATGCTTGGACAAAACGACAGTGTGGTCAACGGTCTGATTTCACCCACCGGAAAAGTCGGTTTCGTGAAAATCAATACCGGACCACTGAGTTCTGCTTCTGCGGACGCCATCGTGCCGGTGGAAACCGCCATTGCGCTGCTGAAAGATATGGGCGGCAGCTCGGTTAAATATTTCCCGATGGGTGGCCTGAAAACCCGTGATGAATTCGCTGCCGTGGCCCGTGCCTGTGCGGAACAGGATTTCTGGCTGGAACCGACCGGCGGTATCGATTTAGAAAACTTCGAGCCGATTATGGAAATCGCGCTGGCGGCGGGCGTCACTAAAATCATCCCGCATATCTACAGCTCGATTATCGACAGCGCCACCGGTAACACCCGTCCTGACGATGTGAAAACCCTGCTGGCCAGCGTCAAAAAGCTGGTGGGCTGAAGGTTCTGACCTTTCCTGCGCGGTAAGCCGTCCGGGCACACTGATGTTGTTACCGGATGGCAAATATATTTACGCAATCAATCAACGAAGCGATAACATCACCTGATTCAAGGTATTTGCCGAAAACGGCAAACCGCGTTTATCGATGACTCTGTGGCGGTCGGCAGTTCGTCGTAAAGGGTGATCGCGCCGTAGCCGGAATAATATGGAAGAACAATGGTGAGATTTCCCAATCAACGTCTGGCGCAACTGTTTGATGCGCTGCAAACCGAAACGCTGCCTCAGGATGAACTGGCAAAACGCCTGTCGGTGTCGACGCGGACGGTCCGTGCGGATATCACTGCGCTTAATGAAATCATCGCGGACTATGGCGCGACCTTCGTACACAACCGTGGCAGCGGGTATCAGCTGCGCGTTGATGATCAGAGCCTGTTCTCGTCGTTACAGCAGTCGACACAACGTAAACCGAATCCGACGCCGCGTACGGCCGCAGAGCGGGTGAAGACGCTGCTGATCCGCTTTTTGACCTCAGCTTTTTCATTAAAGCTGGAAGATCTGGCTGATGAATGGTTTGTCAGCCGGGGAACCCTGCAAAATGATATGGCTGAGGTAAGGGAGCATCTGGCCCGCTATCATCTGAATATTGAAACCAAGCCGCGCTACGGCATGAAGCTGTTTGGTGCGGAGCTGGCAATCCGCGCCTGCCTGACCGACTTGTTGTTCCAGCTCGATGCCGAAGAACAGGCCAATCCGCTGCTGAAGGCGGAAAGCCTGGAGTCGGAAGCGCTGGTGCCGCTGACGCGCTTTATGCATCAGCTTCTGACGCAGTCTTCTATTCAACTGACCGACGAAGGTGAACAATATCTGATTCTCTATTGCGCGGTGGCCATTAAACGCATTGCCGGCGGTTATCCGCTGACTGATTTTGATGCTGAAGACGGTGACCCGGCGGTCAAACACGTTTCTGTGCGGCTGGCTGCGGAGCTGAAAAGTCTGGTGGGCAAGGAAATTCCGGCCTCTGAAGAAGCTTATCTGCGGGTGAATATCGCCGCGCGTCGCGTCCAGCAAATCCTGCCAACGGACATTAATGCTGACGATGACGAATCGCTGGTCGATTACATCCTGTCGTATATCAATTCGCACTATAGTTATGATTTACAAGGTGATAAACAGCTGCGCGCTGATCTGCTGACGCATATCAAAACCATGATTACGCGGGTGAAATACCAGATTAATATCCCCAACCCGCTGCTGAACAACATCAAACAGCATTACCCGATGGCGTATGACGTCACGCTGGCGGCGGTGTCGAGCTGGGGGAAATACACGCCGTACACCCTGAGTGAAAACGAGATTGGGTTTCTTGTGCTGCATATCGGCGTCGGGCTGGAGCGGCATTACAACATCGGTTATCAGCGACATCCGCAGGTGATGCTGGTATGCGACACCGGCAATTCGACCATCCGTATGATTCAGGCGCAGATTAGCCGCAAATATCCGCAGCTGGTGATGAAACAGGTTGTGACGTTGCGGGATTACGAACAACTGGAACACATCGACGAAGATTTCATCATCTCCAACGCCCGCATCAGCGAGAAGAATAAACCGGTGGTGGTGCTGTCGCCATTCCCGACCGAATACCAGATGGAGCAGCTTGGCAAGCTGGTACTGGTTGATCGCACCCGGCCTTATATGCTGGAAAAATTCTTCGACGAAAAACACTTCATGATCATCGATGAACCGATGACGCAGGCGGAGTTATTCCGCCATGTGTGCTCTCAGCTGGAAGCCGAAGGCTACGTCGATCAGGCGTTTTATCCGTCGGTGGTTGAGCGCGAGGAAATTGTCTCGACCATGCTGGGGGAAGGGATTGCGCTGCCGCACTCGCTGGGGCTGCTGGCGAAGAAAACCGTGGTGATAACGTTGCTCTCTCCGCAGGGCATTGCGTGGGGAGAAGGGGAGACCGCACACGTGATTTTCCTGCTGGCAATCAGCAAGGCAGATTATGAAGAGGCGATGGCGATTTACGATTTGTTCGTGACGTTTGTGCGGGAACGCTCAATGAGCCGTTTGCTGAGCAGCGAAAACTTTGAGAGTTTCAAGGCCATTGCAATCGACTGTTTAAGCCGCATTTAATACGGCTCAAAGAGTGCGTTAATTATCAGTCTTCATCAAAACCTGAATTAATCAGATTTACCACTGCCGTCAATGCCTGTTCTTCATCGGGGCCGGTGGCTTCGATTTCGATTTTCTGACCTTTCGGGGAATCGAGCATCAGCAGCGCGATGACACTGCTGGCTTCCGCTTCAATGCCCGTGTCGTTGCGCAGCATCACTTCTGATTCAAAGCTCTGCACCAGTTCAAACAACTTCATTGCCGGGCGGGCATGCATACCCAACCGGTTTTTGATTTCTACCGTTTGTTTCACCGTCATGATTTGCGTTTTTCCAGCGTGCGATGGCGGGATTGCACATTTTTCCCGCGGGAACGGAAATAGTCGGCCAGTTGCTCTGCGATATAGACCGAACGGTGTTTACCGCCGGTACAGCCAATGGCGACGGTCAGATAGCTGCGGTTGTTCGTTTCCAGCATCGGCAGCCATTGTTCGAGGTAGCTGCGGGTCTGGTAAATAAAGTTGTGCACTTCAGTATGACGGTCAAGAAACGCCGCGACCGGCTTATCAAGGCCTGTCATCGGACGCAGTTTCGGATCCCAGTGCGGGTTTGGCAGAAAACGCACATCGAAAACGTAATCCGCATCAATCGGAATGCCGTGTTTGAAACCGAAGGATTCGAACACCATCGTCAGTTCGCGCTCGCGTTTACCCAGCAGACGGGTACGCAGCATTTCTGCCAGTTCATGCACGGACATTTCGGAGGTGTCGATGATCAGATCCGCAGACGAACGCAGTGGTTCGAGCAGATCGGCTTCTTCATCAATGGCACTTTCGAGGGACAGATTTTTGCTGGAAAGCGGGTGCAGTCGACGGGTGTCGCTGTAGCGGCGGATCAGAGTATTGCGGTCGGCATCAAGGAATAACAACTGCGGTGAGAAGCTCTCCGGCAGTTGTGACATCGCATACTCATAAACTTCCGGTGTTTCCGGCATGTTACGGACGTCAATGCTGACGGCCGCTGACGTATTACGTTCAACAAGGGTCTGGGCAAGCTGCGGCAATAACACCACCGGCAGGTTATCCACGCAGTAAAAACCCATGTCTTCTAGTGCCCGTAGGGCAACCGACTTCCCGGAACCGGAACGGCCGCTGACAATCATCAGCACCATGGTGTCACTCCCCTGGCATTCAGTGTGCAGAATTCATTTTCCCGGCACTGTACCGGGAATCAGCAATTTATTCGTTTTCAGTCATTATCTGGAACAGTTCTTCGTCACTTTGCGCGCCACGCAGACGGCGACACACTGTTTTATCAGCTAATTTCTTAGCGACTAAAGATAATGTATGTAAATGGGTTTTACATTGATCTGCCGGTACCAGCAAGGCAAAAAGCAAATCTACCGGCTGATTATCGATGGCGTCAAAAGCAATCGGTTGTTCAAGCTGAATGAATACGCCGACGGCACGTAAAGTGTCTTCTTCCAGCTTACCGTGCGGGATGGCGATCCCGGCACCGATCCCGGTGCTCCCCATACGTTCACGGGTCAAAATGGCGTCAAAAATCACCTGCGGCGACAAATTTAATTGTTTGGCGGCCAGCTCACTGATGATTTCCAGTGCGCGTTTTTTGCTGGCGCAATGAACGCCGCTTTTGGTGCATTCGGCATTAAGCACCGACGTTAATTGCATTGCAGTATCGTTAATCATGTCATCTTTCACTTTTGCGCTGTTTCACCCTTAAAGCTATATCGGCTCGTTTCCCGAAGGTCACAAGCCGATGCCCGAAGGTTTGTAGCACAGGGTTGGCTACATGAATGTCAGTGCTGTTTCAGTTTGTCTTTATGTTTATTCAACTGTCGGGCCAGTTTATCAACCAGTCCGTCAATCGCTGCGTACATATCCTGATGTTCCGAGGTGGCATGTAATTCGCCTCCGTTCACATGCAAAGTGGCTTCCGCTACTTTCTGCACCTTTTCCACGCTCAACACCACATACACCTGATTAATCCTGTCGAAATACTGCTCAAGCTTAGCCAGCTTCGACGTGATGAATTCTCTCAGGGGATCCGTGATCTCAATGTGATGTCCGGTAATGTTGAGCTGCATAATGTCTTCCTTCTCTGTTGAGGTCAAACTAACTGTTTACGTTGGTTTGAGGGCGGGATGGACAAAGACTCTCGGTATTTGGCGACAGTCCGACGCGCAACCATAATTCCCTGATCGGAAAGCAGGGTCGCTAACTTACTGTCACTGAGCGGTTTTACAGGATTCTCCGCTGCGATTAATTTCTTCACCAGCGCCCGGATCGCGGTTGACGATGCCTCGCCACCGCTGTCTGTACTGACATGGCTGGAGAAGAAATACTTCAGTTCGAAAATGCCACGCGGGCTGTGCAGGAACTTCTGCGTCGTCACACGTGAAATCGTCGATTCGTGCATTTCCACGGCACTGGCAATATCTGCCAGCACCATAGGTTTCATAAATTCTTCACCCAGTTCAAAGAACGCCTGCTGCTGCTCAACGATGCAGCGCGTCACTTTCAACAGCGTGTCGTTACGGCTTTCCAGGCTTTTGATTAACCACTTGGCTTCCTGCAGATTGCTGCGGATAAATTGCCCGTCGCTGTCGCTGCGTGCGGAATTCCCCATCGCGGCGTACTGCTGGTTAATCTTCAGACGCGGAATGCTGTCGGAATTGAGTTCTACCGCCCAGACACCTGACACTTTACGCACCAGCACATCCGGGATCACGTATTCGGATTCGCCGGTGTTGATAGACTGGCCCGGACGCGGATCAAGAGACTGGATCAGGAGCATCGCTCCTTTCAGTGTATCTTCTTTTAACCGGGTTGATCGCATAAGTGCGCGGAAATCATGGTTCGCCAGCAAATCGAGATGTTCGCTGATGATAAGACGGGCTTCAGTGATGAAAGGCGTGTCAGTCGCATATTGAGAAAGCTGGATCAGCAGGCAGTCGCGCAGGTCACGGGCGGCCACACCCACCGGATCAAAACGCTGAACGCGCTTAAGTACGGCTTCGACTTCGTCCATGGTGACATTTTCATCACCGACGCTTTCGAGAATGTCGTCAAGGGAGACGGTCAGGTAACCGGTGTCATCCACTGCATCGACGATTGAGGTGGCAATCGCGGCATCGGTATCAGAGAACGGCGTCAGCTCGACCTGCCACATCAGGTAATCCTGAAGTGTCTGCGTGGTTTCGCCCTGGTAAATCGGTAGCTCATCGTCGCTGTAATCATTGCCGGTGCCTGACGGCGTGCCTGCGGTGTAAATCTCATCCCAGGTGGCGTCCAGCGGCAACTCTTCCGGCATGTCTTTCTGCTCGAGTGCCTCGCGGGTGTCTAACCCTTCGCTGTCGGTGGTTTCTACCGAGTCGATTTCTTCATGAAGGTCGGTTTGTTCCAACAGAGGGTTGCTCTCCAGCGCGAGTTGGATCTCCTGCTGGAGCTCAAGCGTGGATAGTTGCAACAAGCGGATGGCCTGTTGTAACTGAGGAGTCATTGCCAGTTGTTGGCTGAGTCTGAGTTGCAAACCTTGCTTCATATCTTGGCTTAATTCCGTTGATGAGTGAAAACGGCAACACTTCTGTCAGAGACGGCCTGTTTCAGTGTAGGTTGAAACAGGCACGGTTCCGGCGGCACAGATCACAGACGGAATTCTTCACCAAGATAAACACGTTTAACTTGTTCATCAGCAAGAATGTCGGCTGGCGTGCCGTGGGCGATCAATTTCCCCTGACTGACGATATACGCGCGTTCACAAACGTCGAGTGTTTCGCGAACGTTATGGTCAGTGATCAGTACGCCGAGGCCGCTGTCACGTAAATGCTCAATGATTTTTTTGATGTCGATAACGGAAATCGGGTCAACCCCGGCGAACGGTTCATCCAGCAGGATGAATTTAGGGTTCGCTGCCAGTGCACGGGCAATTTCAACACGACGGCGTTCACCACCAGACAGTGACTGACCGAGGTTATCGCGCAAATGAGAAATATGGAACTCTTCCATTAATTCATTAGCGCGGTCATTACGCTGTTCTTTGGTCAGATCGTCACGGATCTGCAGCACCGCCATCAGGTTATCAAATACGCTCAGACGACGGAAAATGGAGGCTTCCTGCGGAAGATAGCCAATACCGCGACGGGCGCGGGTATGCAGCGGCAGCAGGCTGATGTCTTCATCATCAACGATAATGCGGCCCGCATCGCGCTGGACGATGCCCACGACCATGTAAAAGGTGGTGGTTTTACCCGCACCGTTTGGCCCTAATAACCCGACGATTTCACCCGAGTTGACCATCAGACTGACATCTTCAACGACCTTACGGCCTTTGTATGCCTTTGCCAGATTCTCTGCGATTAATTTAGCCATAAAATATCAGTTACTCTTTTTGGTCGGCTGGCCGCCCGCTGCAGGCGTTTTTTGTTGCAGCTGCGAAGGTACCAGAACGGTCGTCACACGGTTACCTTTATCACTAAAGGCTTCCATTTGCTGTTTCTGTACCAGATAGGTAATACGGTCGCCTTTCACATTGCTGTCCAGTTGCTCAAGGTAAGCGTTGCCGGTCAGCGTGACGAGGTCATTTTCCACTTCGTAGCGGACTTTCTGTGCATGGCCTTTAATCGGCTTACCGTTATCCTGCATCTGGTAGAACGTCACCGGGTTGCCGTAACCTTCTACCACTTCTTTACCGGAAACCCCCTGCGGGCGGATGACGACCACTTTGTCGGCTTTAACCTGGATCGTACCCTGATTGACGACCACATTGCCGGTAAAGGTCGCGGTATTGGTATTGACGTCGAGCGCCTGGTTTGCTGAATCAATGGTGATCGGTTTCGTTGTATCGTCTTTTAAGGCAAATGCCGGAACGCTGACGGCTAACAATGAGCTGACGATCAGGAGATCACGGATTTTATTTTTTGCTTTGAATTTCATAAGAGGTCGTTACCTTTTCGATCAGCTCTGCTGTTTTGTCACGCAGATTACCACGCATTTTCATGCCGTTAGATGTAAAACCTGTACCATACAACGTCACTTCATCGTCTGAGGCAACGTCCTGTGTCGTCAGGTTAACCCGTGCATTGTCCGTTTTGATTCTTTGCAGCTGTGATGTCTCAGGTGTCAGGCTGTCTGCCTGCACATGCCCATAAAGATAGAGCATTTTATCCTGAGTCAGTTTCGCTTTATCAGAACGCAATACCCAGGTGGCTACTTTGTTCTTGTCATACATGGTCGCGACTGGATTGGTAAACCATGACACCTGATCAGCGGTGTAATATTTTACCTGGTCTGAAACCAGTTTATACGTCAGGCTGCCCATCGGGTCATACACCATCGTAACGGTGTGGGACGTCTGGTAAGTCGGATCCTGATCATTGACCGCTTGCGGAACATCATCGCTGTTGTCAGATAATGACCAGCCAATCAGCACCAGAACGATGGCAGTCAGCGCCAGAATAATCCAAAGTTTTGCTTTACTCATATCGACAGCCCTTTGGCGTCCTCCAGCTTACCCTGCGCCAGCAGAATCAAATCACACAGTTCGCGTACTGCACCACGTCCACCCGCGATACGGGTAACATAATGCGCTTTCGGTAACAGAACAGGATGTGCATCCTGAACCGCGACAGAGAGACCCACTTCGGCCATCACCGGCCAGTCAATCAGGTCATCACCAATGTACGCCACTTCTTCGGCCCGCAGAGACAGTGTATCTAACAGTTCGCGGAAGGCCAAAAGCTTATCAGATTGCCCCTGATACAAGTGGCGTATGCCCAGAGTTTTAGCGCGATCTTCCAGTAATTTCGCATTGCGGCCTGTAATAATCGCGACTTCGATATCGGATGTCAGCAGGCAGCGGATACCGTAACCGTCGCGAACGTTGAAACTTTTCAGCTCTTCTCCCTGATTTCCCATATAGATCAGGCCATCAGACATAACGCCATCGACATCGCAAATCAGCAGGCGGATTGCTTTTGCCCGTTCAAGCACTTGCGCACTGACCGGACCGTAGCAGGTTTCCACCAGGGCTGCGCTATTACTCATTCAGGGAATTCCTCAATTAAACTACGCCAGCGCGCAGCATATCGTGCATATGTAACACACCCAGCAACTGGTCACCATCAGCAACCATCACGCAAGTGATGTGTTTGTCCTGCATTAAATTCAGCGCATCAACTGCCAGCAGTGAAGGACGCACGCGGATACCGCCTGTCGTCATCACATCCGCAATCGATGCCGTATTGATGTTGACGCCCATATCAAAGATGCGTCGTAAATCCCCATCGGTAAAGATCCCTTCGATTTTCATCAAATCGTTGCAGATAACCGTCATGCCCAGATTTTTTCGGGTGATTTCCAGCAACGCATCCCGCAACGAAGCTTCACGGCTGACGTGCGGAATTTCATCCCCGGTGTGCATGATATCGCTGACGCGCAGTAACAGCTTGCGACCCAGTGCTCCGCCAGGATGTGACAGGGCGAAATCTTCCGGTGTGAAGCCGCGTGCTTCAAGCAGTGCGACGGCCAGTGCATCGCCCATCACCAGCACTGCCGTGGTGCTGCTGGTCGGTGCCAGACCCAGCGGGCAGGCTTCTTTGGGCACTTTTACACAAAGGTGAACATCTGCCGCTTTCCCCATCGTGCTTTCGGGGTTAGACGTCATGCAGATAAGCGTAATGCCCAGACGTTTGAGTACCGGTATCAGCCCCAGAATTTCATGGGCTTCGCCGGAGTTGGAAATCAGAATGACGACATCCTGCTTCGATACCATGCCCAGATCACCGTGGCTGGCTTCGCCGGGATGCACAAAGAATGCCGGTGTGCCCGTACTGGCAAAGGTGGCGGCCATCTTACGGCCGATATGACCAGATTTGCCCATGCCCATGACGACGACTTTGCCATTGCAGGCGAAGATTTTTTCGCAGGCGCGGGTAAAATCACCGTTAATGTATTGATCTAACTGCTCAAGTCCTTCACGTTCTGTTTTCAGCACATCATGTCCGACGGCCTGAAAATCAAAACCGGGGGCGAAGGTATCGTTAGCCATAGTGGGTTCCTGACAGAGTTCAGAAGGCAATGCTGTCCGGTAATAGAAACAGCACGGCCATATAAGCGATAAATCCACACAGCAGTAATGCACCGGCTAAATGTCCGATACGGTGTTTACGCATCAGGCATAGTCCGGAAAGCACCACGCTGACCGCCAGCATGACCCAATAATCGCGATGAAACGCGTCTGGGTTGAACGAACCTGGTGCTACCAGCGCGGGTAATCCCAGCACCAGGCAGGTATTAAAAATGTTTGCGCCGATAATATTACCCAGCGCGATGTCATCTTCGCCTTTGATAGCGCCGGCGATAAAGGTCGCCAGTTCTGGCAGACTGGTACCGATAGCAATCACCGTCAGGCCAATCACCAGTTCACTGACACCCAGATAACGCGCGATGACAGTGCTGTTATCAACGATCATGCCCGACGCCAGCGGCATGATGATAAAGCCCAGTGCCAGCCACAAAAATGCGACCGTATTGCTACTGTCTTGCGGAAGTTCGGACATTTGCTCGTAGGTCAGCGTATCCAGCCCCTCTTTTTCGGCGGCGCGGGCGATTTTTATCATCAGCATCACGAACACGCCTGCGCTGGCCAGTAGCAAAATGCCATCAAACCGGCTGAGTTCGCCGTCGCTTAACAGAAAACCACACAGTGCGGTGACCAGTAACAATAATGGGAGCTCGCGGCGTAATATATCAGAACGAACGGAAAGTGGATGAATCAGGGCAGCACCGCCCAAAATCAGAAGAATATTAATGATATTCGAACCAATTGCGTTTCCGACGGCCAAATCCATCTGATCGTTGATGGCGGCGGTGGTGGAAACCACCAGTTCAGGAAGGGATATTCCGACGCCGACGACAGTCATACCAATCACCAGCGGGGAGATGCCCATCGAGCGTGCCAGCACTGCGGCTCCGTACACCAGACGATCAGCGGCGTAAACTAACAGTAACAAGCCGACAATCATCAGTACGATAGCGAGAAGCATGAAACATCCTTTATTGGGTATAATGCGAGGTTCGTTGCCCTGGCGGGCAGGCGATTCCTTCGTCAACATGAGCTAAGGCGACATTTTGTCTGAAAATGACGCCTGCGGGTTCCTGTATGTTAGACGATGAAGGCTTTTATTTTAAAATGGTAATTCGTTGATTTTGACCGTCTGTGGCAGAAAAGTAAATCGATGGCAACTTTGGTAACGAAACCGGGGTAAGTTTTTGTAAAAATACCAAAGTTATACGATACCTTGTGCGTGTCAGACGTATTCTTAGCGAAAGCATTCCGAAGGGAAAAACTGAATGAGTCAAAGCGAATCGAATCTGGTTGAGATCAAAGGCATGAGTTTTGTGCGCGGCGATCGTCCCATTTTCGAAGAGATAAATATGACCGTGCCGCGTGGCAAAGTCACTGCAATCATGGGGCCTTCGGGGATCGGTAAAACCACCTTGCTGCGTCTGATTGGCGGACAACTTGCGCCCGACAGCGGCGAAATCTGGTTCGACGGCGATAACATTCCGACGTTGTCCCGTCGCAAATTGTACGAATCGCGCAAGAAAATGAGTATGTTGTTTCAGTCCGGTGCATTGTTTACTGACCTGACTGTGTTCGAAAATGTGGCGTTCCCGCTGCGTGAACACAGCAAATTACCGGAAGAATTACTGCGCAGTACGGTGACCATGAAACTGGAAGCGGTCGGGTTACGCGGTGCCGGTGACCTGATGCCTGCTGAATTGTCTGGCGGTATGGCAAGACGTGTCGCACTGGCTCGTGCGATTGCCCTCGACCCTGAACTGATCATGTTCGATGAGCCTTTTGTGGGACAGGATCCGATCACCATGGGCGTCCTGGTTAAACTCATTGATGAACTGAACCATGCGCTGGGTGTGACGTGCATCGTGGTTTCTCATGACGTTCCTGAAGTGCTAAGTATTGCTGATTACGCTTATATTGTGGCCGCGCAGCATGTGATTGCCGAAGGCACACCTGAGGAGCTGCAAAATAATCCTGATCCGCGTGTTCGTCAGTTCCTTGACGGTATTGCCGATGGACCGGTGCCTTTCCGTTTCCCTGCCGGTGATTACAAAACCGAGCTGCTCGGATGATGGAGTTCCCTATTCATGTTAATTAAGGCGTTAGCCTCAGTCGGGCGCCGCGGGATAAACACCTGTGCGTCTTTTGGCCGCGCCGGTCTGATGCTCTTTCGGGCATTGGTCGGTAAGCCGCAATTTGCCAAGCAGTGGCCGCTGTTGATCAAGCAGCTTTACAGCGTTGGTGTACTTTCCCTGCTGATTATCCTCGTTTCCGGCTTGTTTATCGGCATGGTGCTTGGTTTGCAGGGATATCTGATTTTAACCACCTACAGCGCTGAGGCCAGCCTCGGCATGATGGTGGCGCTCTCTTTACTGCGCGAACTTGGACCGGTGGTGACTGCTCTGCTGTTCGCCGGCCGAGCGGGTTCCGCGCTGACCGCCGAACTGGGGTTGATGAAAGCCACTGAGCAAATTTCCAGCCTGGAGATGATGGCTATCGATCCGCTGCGCCGCGTTGTTGCACCGCGTTTCTGGGCCGGTCTGATTTCCATGCCTTTGTTGACGGCGATTTTCGTTGCCGTGGGGGTTTGGGGAGGTTCGCTGGTGGGTGTGGACTGGAAAGGCATCGACAGCGGTTTCTTCTGGTCAGCGATGCAAACCGCGGTAGACTGGCGGACTGATTTACTTAACTGCCTGATTAAAAGCCTTGTTTTCGCTATCACTGTGACCTGGATTGCGTTGTTCAATGGCTATGATGCGATACCGACGTCCGAAGGGATTAGCCGGGCAACGACACGTACTGTGGTGCATTCGTCACTGGCGGTGCTGGGATTGGATTTTGTGCTGACAGCACTGATGTTTGGAAATTAAACCATGCAAACGAAAAAGAGTGAAATCTGGGTAGGCGCGTTTTTAATCATCGCATTGATTGCGGTGATCTTCCTGTGTCTTAAAGTGGCCGACATCCGTTCCATCGGCTCCGACCCGACTTACCGTATTTCTGCGGACTTCGACAATATAGGCGGCCTGAAAAGCGGTTCGCCGGTCAAAGTCGGTGGCGTGGTTATCGGCCGCGTCAGCAGCATAACGCTTGATAAAAACTATTCCCCACGTGTCGAAATGGATATCGACCAGAAATACAACCAGATCCCGAGCACCAGTACGCTGGCGATCCGCACGTCTGGTTTGCTGGGCGAACAATTCCTGGCGTTGAATATTGGTTTTGAAGACCCTGAAATGGGAACGACTATCCTTAAAAACGGTGGCGTTATTCAGGACACTAAATCAGCGATGGTTCTCGAAGACCTGATTGGCCAGTTCCTTTATAAGAGTGGCGACGGCAAGGCTGACCCTGACGCAACGGCGGCTCCTGCTGCGCCTGAAGGGAATGCTGCACCTGCACCTGACGCTAATACGGCGCCACAGCCGGCTGCCCATTAAGAATTTGCCATTACGGATTCTCCATAAAAGAGGAAATAAGTATGTTTAAACGTTTAGTGATCGCTGCACTGTTGGTGGTTATGGCTCCGCTGGCGAATGCTGCTGTGGACAAGACCAATCCTTACAGCGTGATGAATGAAGCAGCGAACAAAACCTTCACCCGCCTCAAAACCGAACAGCCGAAAATCAAGCAGGATCCTAACTATCTGCGCCAGATCGTTCGTGAAGAATTGCTGCCGTATGTGCAGGTCAAATACGCCGGCGCGCTGGTATTAGGCCGCTATTATCAACAGGCGACACCTGCACAGCGCGAGGCTTATTTCGCGGCGTTCTCTGAATACCTGCAACAGGCTTACGGTCAGGCGCTGGCGATGTACAACGGCCAGAGCTACACGGTGCAACCAGAGCAGTCCTACGCGGATAAAGATATCATTGCTATCCGTGTCACCATTACTGATCCGAATGGTCGTCCTCCGGTTCGTCTGGATTTCCAGTGGCGTAAAAACAGCCGCACAGGCGAATGGCAGGCGTATGACATGATCGCCGAAGGCGTCAGCATGATTTCGACCAAACAGAACGAGTGGGCAGATATCTTGCGCCAGAAAGGTATCGAGGGTCTGACAGCGCGTCTGAAACAAGCCGCTGCTCAGCCGATCACGCTGGATAAACAACAATGAGTGAAGCCCTGCGCTGGGAATCGCAGCCGCCGCGACTGATGTTGCACGGTGAGTTAGATCGCGAAACGCTGGTGGCATTCTGGGATATGCGCAGAAAGCTGATGTCCGGCGTGACCTGTCTGGATGTTTCCGGGCTGGAGCGTGTGGATTCTTCCGGTCTGGCTTTCCTGGTGCATTTACGCGAGGAAGCCCGTCAGCAGGGGATTACGCTGACGATTGCGGGCATCACCGACAGGCTGAGAACACTGATTACCTTGTATAACCTTCAGGACATTATTCCGTCGGACACTACGGGCTGCTCTGTTGAATAAATATATGAGCAGTTCCCGTGAGTTAGGCTGCGGGATGTGAATAATTGACTGAATGTCCGTAAAGCCCCTGTGCGAAACTCTTCGTCAGGGGCTTTTTCGTGGTTTAAGAATTGCGCCGATCCCTATAAGATATCGGGCTGTTATGATTCTTCAGAAGAATAGATCCCTATGGAAACGAGTGAAATTAAAGACGTGCTGATGAACGCATTGGCACTGGACGAAGCCCACATTACTGGCGATGGCAGTCATTTTCAGGCCATTGTCGTTGGTGCGATGTTTGATGGCATGAGCCGCGTGAAAAAACAGCAGACCGTTTACGCACCGCTGATGGAATACATCGCCGACAATCGAATTCACGCACTGTCTATTAAGGCTTATACCCCTGAAGAATGGGCGCGTGACCGTAAACTGAGCGGTTTATAAGACTGCCGGAGTTCCGGCAGCTTCCTCGTATTTGACCTGTCGTTTTAATGAATAGAGAGCAGTCATAATGGATAAATTTCGTGTACAGGGTGGGACTCGCCTGAGCGGTGAAGTCACTATCTCTGGTGCAAAAAATGCAGCACTTCCTATTTTGTTTGCCGCACTGCTTGCTGAAGAACCTGTTGAACTCCAGAACGTTCCTCATCTGAAAGATATCGATACCACCATCAAACTGCTGAGCCAGCTGGGCACCAAAATAGAACGCAACGGTTCTGTTTTCGTTGACGCCAGTGCGGTGAATGAGTTTTGTGCGCCGTATGACCTGGTGAAAACCATGCGCGCTTCTATCTGGGCTCTTGGCCCGCTGGTGGCGCGTTTTGGTCGCGGTGAAGTCTCCCTGCCGGGCGGCTGTGCTATCGGCGCACGTCCTGTTGACCTGCATATTACCGGTCTGGAACAGCTGGGCGCGACCATTGTGCTGGAAGAAGGTTATGTGAAAGCCTCTGTCGATGGCCGCCTGAAAGGTGCGCACATCGTGATGGATAAAGTCAGCGTGGGTGCGACCGTTACCATCATGAGCGCAGCGACATTGGCTGAAGGCACCACCATTATTGAAAACGCCGCGCGTGAGCCGGAAATCGTCGATACCGCGAATTTCCTGAATACGCTGGGTGCGAAAATTACCGGTGCGGGTACTGATAAAATCACCATCGAAGGCGTTGCACGTCTGGGTGGCGGTGTTTACCGTGTGGTCCCCGATCGTATCGAAACCGGCACCTTCCTGGTGGCGGCCGCGATTTCCGGTGGCAAGATTACCTGTCGCGAAGCCCGTCCTGATACGCTGGATGCTGTACTGGCAAAACTGCGTGAAGCCGGTGCCGATATCGAAGTGGGCGAAGACTGGATCAGTCTCGACATGCATGGCAAACGGGCTAAAGCCGTCACCTTCCGCACCGCACCGCATCCGGGCTTCCCGACTGACATGCAGGCGCAGTTCAGCTTGCTGAATCTGGTGGCAGAGGGTACCGGTGTGATCACCGAAACCATCTTCGAAAACCGTTTCATGCACATTCCTGAACTGATCCGTATGGGCGCACATGCTGAAATCGAAGGCAGCACCCTGATTTGTCATGGCGTTGAAAAACTGTCTGGCGCTCAGGTGATGGCGACCGATTTACGTGCTTCTGCAAGTCTGGTTCTGGCGGGTTGTATTGCCGAGGGGGTGACCGTGGTTGACCGTATTTATCACATCGATCGTGGCTATGAGCGTATCGAAGATAAATTGCGTCAGCTGGGTGCGAAAATTGAGCGCTTCAACGGCGAATGATTCGTAGCTCTTGATGCAATAAAACGATTTCTGATGCAATAAAAAAGCCGGAAGGGGAAACCTTTCCGGCTTTTTCGTTGCTGTCTTCAGCGATCGTCAGTGATCAGGATATTCCTGCACGGTCACCTGCAAGGTCAGCTTCTGACCGTCACGCATAATCTCCACCGGAATGACCGTACCCGGACGAACCTCTGCGACCTGATCCATTGTCTCGATAGCGGAAACAGCCGGTTTGTTGTTGACGTTAACGATCACGTCTCTGACCTGCATGCCTGCATTAGCCGCCGGGCCATTGGGTGTGACTTCATTCACCACAATCCCCTGAATATGATCCAGTCCGCTATTCGGCCCGTGCAGAGGGGAAACCTCGCGCCCGCTGATTCCGATATACCCGCGAATAACCCGGCCATCGCGAATCAGCTTGCCCATGACTTTTGTCGCCAGTGCGGTCGGGATGGCAAAGCCGATACCTTCCGGTGTGGCGCCGTCATTACTTTGGTCAAAGGACAGTGTATTAATCCCCATCAGCTCACCCAGCGAATTCACCAGTGCACCGCCGGAGTTACCCTGGTTAATCGATGCATCGGTTTGCAGAAAGTTCTGGCGGCCTGACGGGCTGAGGCCAATGCGACCAGTGGCGCTGATAATACCCTGCGTGACTGTCTGACCGAGGTTATACGGGTTACCAATTGCCATCACGACATCACCGACATGCGGGGCGCGATGTGGATTAATCGGGATCACCGGCAGATTTCCGGCGTTGATTTTCAGCACGGCCAGGTCAGTCAGGCTGTCAGAGCCGACCAGCAAGGCTTCAAATACGCGGCCATCCTGCAATGCGACGATGATCTGATCGGCATTATTGATTACGTGCTTGTTGGTGAGGATATAACCATTGTCGTTCATGATCACACCGGAACCCAGTGTGCGGATGGCCAGTTCGTTCTGTGAACTGTTACCCATGTTGCGGTTATAAACGTTCACCACTGCCGGAGCAGCGTGGCGGACGCCTGAGTTATAGCTGACCGGTTCTTCGCTGTTTTGGGTGAAGTTTCGGTCAAACAGCGGTTCTGTGATGTTTTTACGCAACATAGGTACCGCCGCCAGCAAAATGCCAGCAACAATCAGGCCGATAACAGCGGATCTCAATAGCTTAACAAACATGGGTATATGGGATGCGAGATAAAAAGTGAGGGAAGAATAGCATGAGTTAATCGGACGCAGCAGCACCTGCGTCCGATTTTCAACGCTTTACGGCATGAATAAGTAGATATTTTGCCCTTTACGCAAGATGCTCAGCGCGATCAGGTCAGGTTTGCTTTCCAGTATTTTGCGGAAAGCGGCCAGATTTTCGAGCGGTTCGCGGTTTACACCGATAATCACATCGTCTTTTTCCAGACCGATTTGGTCAGCGGGCGTCCCTTTTTTCACGTCATCGACATGCACGCCTTTGGCGTTTTTATCCGCCGGATCGCTGAGCGTCACACCCTGCAAGGCAGGATTGAGTTTCTCAATGCTGACTTCCACGGCCGGGCTTTTATCCAGCGTGACGTTCACAGTCATCGGTTTACCATCGCGCAGCAAACCAATCTGCATGGTGACGCCCGGACCTGCGGTGCCCACTTTCGCGCGTAACTCAGCAAAGCTGCTCAGCGTTTTCCCCTGCAGGGTAATCAGTACGTCGCCCGGTTTAATACCGGCTTTCGCCGCTGCAGAATCCGGCAATACTTCATTGACGAAAGCGCCGCGCTGGCTGTCAAGTTTGAATGCCTGCGCCAGTTCCGGCGTCATTTCACTGCCGCGGATCCCCAGCAGGCCGCGTTTCACTTCACCGAACTCAATCAACTGATGGCTGAGGTTCTTCGCCATGTTCGCCGGGATAGCAAAACCGATACCGACGCTGCCACCCTGAGAGGAAATGATGGCGGTGTTAATACCAATCAGTTCACCTTTCAGATCGAGCAATGCGCCCCCGGAGTTACCGCGGTTAATCGACGCATCGGTCTGAATAAAGTTTTCCAGCCCCTCAAGATTCAGGCCGCTGCGACCAAGCGCAGAAACAATGCCGGATGTCACCGTCTGGCCAAGCCCAAACGGATTGCCAACGGCGACGGCAAAATCACCGACACGCAGGTTGTCGGAATCCGCCATCGTAATTTGTGTCAAATTTTTAGCATCAATCAGCTGGATCACCGCAATATCAGACTGATCGTCTTTGCCGATGAGCCTGGCTTTATATTCACGGCCATCGTTGAGCTGAACGTTGATTTTATCCGCATTATTCACCACGTGGTTGTTGGTGAGCACATAGCCTTTGGCGGCATCAATAATAACGCCTGAACCCAGCCCTTCAAAAGGCTGTGGCCCCTGATTGGGTTCCGGGTCCTGCTGACCGAAGAAGAATTTGTATTCCGGTGGGACATCCGCACTGGGTGGCTGGGTACCTGAAACCTGAACGCCCACGACTGCGGGCAATACTTTTTCCAGCATAGGTGCCAGACTTGGCAAAGGTTGTCCCTGAACTTCCGTAGGTAAAGCGGCATTCGCCATAGGCGCAGAAGCGAAAGTTAATCCAAGGCTAACAGCTAACACACTGAGCAAAAATGACTTTTTCTTCATCACGATAACTCTCTCGCTTTCTGTAATGGACGTCAGTTATGGACAATAGAACGGTGATTCACAGCACGGGAAGGGTCTGGAGAACGGCACATGCACGGGACATATGCCGTAAATACGCCTGCATAACGATTGTTATGCAGGTCAGGGGCGTCTGTTATTTACGAACCGGACGCTCACCACGCAGCAGACCGGACGCGCCATCAGAATAATCGCGTGGCATTTGCACCGGTACCTGATCGTTATCGGCCTCGGAGCCGGTCAGGCGGTAGTTGAACGGATTATCTTGCTCGGGCATATCGGGCAGCAAATTGTTGGAGCTTTTAGCCATGTGCTGATACAGCTGACGGTAATCAGTCGCCATGTTATCCAGCAACTCTGCGCTGCGGGCAAAATGGCCCACCAGTTCCTGACGGTATTCGTCGAGTTCGGCTTTGCTTTTCTCCAGTTCGTTTTTCATGACTTGTTGATCACGTAATTTACGATTACCAAAGCGCATCGCTACCGCACCAATCGCGATACCGACCACTAATCCAATGAGTGCATACTCCCAGGTCATAATGACTCCTATTTTGACTTCGTTGTCCCGCAGGGCTTTTTCACGTAACTTTTATGACTTAACTTCTTTACACAATGGTTTTAACGTAATTGTTACACGCATTTGTCATGCAATAGCTCCACTATAACCGTTAACCTTGCCAGAGTGGAATCCTGCGGGGAAAATCACTGCTATCTGTTGGTTTTTTCATACACAGACAGCCGGGAAAAGCGGCGAACCCACGGCAAAAAAGCGGCTAAACGACGTGAAAAACATAAAAATTTTTTCTCAGGGACGTTAACAAAGATGCAATCTCAATCACCCCTTTTCCTTTATCAGAACGCTGTGGATGCCGGTGAATTCCAGGCGGATGCTGTTCAGAAACAGGCTGTCGCAAAGCTTGATGTGATTTATCAGGCACTTTCCGCGCAGCCCGCAACAATGCCTCAGACCACCGGTCGTGGAGGGTTGCTGGGCCGTTTGTTTGCAAAATCTCCGCCGAAAACCCCTTCGCGACCAGTACAGGGACTGTATATGTGGGGCGGCGTGGGGCGCGGTAAAACCTGGCTGATGGATTTGTTTTTCCACAGCCTGCCCGGTGAACGTAAGCTTCGCCTGCATTTTCACCGCTTTATGTTGCGTGTCCATGAAGAACTGACGGAGCTTCAGGGGCAGGAAGATCCGCTGGAAGTGATTGCTGACCGCTTCAAAGCGGAAACGGACGTACTCTGTTTCGACGAGTTTTTTGTTTCGGATATTACCGATGCGATGTTGCTGGCGACGTTGCTGCAGGCGCTGTTTGCCCGCGGTATCACCCTGATTGCGACGTCGAACATTCCGCCTGATTTGCTGTACCGCAACGGTCTGCAACGCGCGCGGTTCCTGCCGGCCATTGATCTGATTAAAGAATATTGCGATGTGCTGAATGTGGATGCCGGCATTGATTACCGTCTGCGTACGCTGACACAAGCCAATTTGTGGTTATCGCCTGTTGGCCCTGATACGAGTGACGCGATGCATTCCATGCTAGGCAAACTGACCGGCAATCACAGTGGCGCGGAGGCAGGCGAAAGACCCGTACTTGAAGTGAATCATCGTCCGCTGCAGGCCATTGCTGCCGTTGACGGCGTGCTGGCGGTGGAATTTCATACCTTATGTGAAGAGGCGCGCAGCCAGCTCGATTATATTGCGCTGTCGAAAATCTATCACAGTGTACTGCTGCATAATGTGCCGGTGATGGGCGCAGACAGTGAGAACGCTGCGCGGCGTTTTCTGGCGCTGGTCGATGAATTCTATGAGCGCCATGTAAAACTGGTGATTTCCGCAGCGGTGCCGATGTTTGAGATTTATCAGGGGGAACGGCTGAAATTCGAATATCAGCGTTGCCTCTCGCGTCTGCAGGAGATGCAGAGTGAGGAATACCTCAGGCGGCCGCATCTGCCGTGATTTTAATTGATTATTATTTGTTCAGCCTGTGGTATAAAAAGGCGCAGTAAAGCCTGCATGGCGAACCCTCTGGAGACGTTGAGGGAAATCTTCCTTTTTGTCGAAAAAGGGTTCGATCTTTGCGGGAGACTTCTCTATAATCTTGCGACCCCACGTTACTACAAAGTTTTTTTCCCGAAACTTTATAAGTGCCAGCATTGGCTATTCGAAGGGGTAGGTTTGCTGGACGATGGTCGTGTGAACCTCAAATACTTATTTTATAAACAAGTAAGCGTTCGGGTGTTCGCCAACGTGTAACTTTAATTGGGTAAGCTTTTAATGAAAACTTTTACAGCTAAACCGGAAACCGTACAACGTGACTGGTTCGTAGTTGACGCTACCGGCAAGACCTTAGGTCGCCTGGCCACTGAACTGGCTCGCCGTCTGCGTGGCAAACATAAAGCGGAATACACTCCGCACGTTGATACTGGTGATTACATCATCGTTCTGAACGCAGAAAAAGTTGCTGTTACTGGCAACAAGCGTAACGACAAGATTTATTACCATCACACCGGCCACATCGGTGGTATCAAGCAAGCGACCTTTGAAGAGATGATCGCTCGCCGTCCTGAACGCGTGATCGAGCTCGCGGTTAAAGGCATGTTGCCAAAGGGCCCGTTGGGTCGTGCAATGTACCGTAAAATGAAAGTTTACGCGGGTAACGAGCACACTCATGCGGCGCAACAACCGCAAGTTCTTGACATTTAATTCGGGATTATAGGCAATGGCTGAAAATCAATACTACGGCACTGGTCGCCGCAAAAGCTCCGCCGCTCGTGTTTTCATCAAACCGGGTAGTGGTAACATCGTAATTAACCAGCGTAGCCTGGAACAGTACTTTGGTCGTGAAACTGCCCGCATGGTAGTTCGTCAACCACTGGAACTGGTCGACATGGTTGAGAAATTCGACCTGTACATCACCGTTAAAGGTGGTGGTATCTCCGGTCAAGCTGGTGCTATCCGTCACGGTATTACCCGTGCACTGATGGAATATGACGAAAATCTTCGTGGCGAACTGCGTAAAGCTGGCTTCGTTACTCGTGATGCTCGTCAGGTTGAACGTAAGAAAGTCGGTCTGCGTAAAGCACGTCGTCGTCCTCAGTTCTCCAAGCGTTAATTTTCTGCTGCTATTGCAGCACAGTGCTTCGGCACGAAAATCAGCGTCAAAAACCCGGTGTTTCACCGGGTTTTTTTATGCCTTTTGTTCCGTAATTGCAGGGGAAATGATCTCCTGACACACAATTCCCCATGAAATCGTCTCACCGTCCCCCACAGCCTGCGTAAAATCTGGTAAACTATCACACACTTTTGTGCCTGTTCGCCGAGCAGTTGACGTTGCCGCGCTTCCTGGCTGGGTTCGCCTTGCCGATGGTTGTCTATGAAACTACGGGACAAAAACTGCAGGCTGGCGATAACTCGCTGTAATATTCTAGATAAACTTGGAGGTTTTCATGGCTGTCGCTGCCAACAAACGTTCGGTAATGACGCTGTTTTCCGGCCCGACCGACATTTTTAGCCATCAGGTACGTATCGTACTGGCGGAAAAAGGTGTCAGTGTCGAGATCGAGCAGGTTGAGATGGATCACCTGCCGCAGGATCTTATTGACCTCAACCCTTACCGCACTGTACCGACACTGGTTGATCGTGAGCTGACCCTGTTTGAATCCCGCATCATCATGGAATATCTTGATGAGCGCTTCCCGCATCCGCCGCTGATGCCGGTTTATCCGGTTGCCCGTGGTGAGAGCCGTCTGATGATGCACCGCATCGAAAATGACTGGTATTCGCTGATGCGTCAAATCGAGCAAGGTTCTGCGACTGAAGCGGACGCTGCACGTAAGCAACTGCGTGAAGAGCTGCTGGCGATTGCGCCAATCTTCTCGTACATGCCTTATTTCAAAAGCGAAGAGTTCAGTCTGGTCGATTGCTACCTGGCTCCGCTGTTGTGGCGTTTGCCAGAGCTGGGCATTGAATTGTCAGGTACCGGTTCGAAAGAGCTGAAAGGCTACATGACCCGCGTCTTCGAACGTGATGCTTTCCTGGCTTCCCTGACCGAAGCAGAGCGCGAAATGCGTTTGCATACCCGAGGTTAAGGTATGGAGATGACCGACATGTCTCCGCGTCGCCCCTATCTGCTGCGGGCTTTTTATGACTGGTTGCTGGACAACCAGTTAACCCCGCATCTGGTGGTTGACGTGACGATGCCTGGCGTGATGGTGCCGATGGAGTTTGCGCGTGACGGACAAATTGTTCTGAACGTTGCGCCGCGTGCTGTCGGCAATCTCGAACTGGGTAATGATGACGTACGCTTTAACGCCCGTTTTGGTGGCGTACCGCGTAACGTGTTTGTACCGATTGCTGCTGTTCTGGCAATTTATGCCCGTGAAAACGGTGCCGGTACCATGTTCGAACCTGAACCTGCTTATGAAGCCGAAGGTGCCTTTGACGGTGACCTGAGCGCTGATGAGCCGACAGAACCGACCATGTCAGTCATTGATGGTGATTTGCCGGATGTGGCTGAAGAAGATCCGGATGATGAGCCGCCGACACCGCCTCGCGGTGGTCGCCCGGCATTGCGTGTTGTGAAATAACAACCCGCTCAATCCGGCTTCATGCTTAAACCCTGCGTTGTTACGTGGGGTTTTTTATTGCCTTAAATACGCCGCCGCCTCTTTTCGCCAGTGCAGATTGCATACGATTAAAAAAACAACGGGGCTGCCATCGCTGGCAGCCCCGTTTTGATGCCCCGCCGGATCAGACTTCGAGGAAGTTCATGATGCCTTCTGCGGCCTTGCGGCCTTCAGCAATCGCTGTCACCACCAGATCAGAACCGCGAACTGCATCGCCACCCGCGAAGATTTTCGGATTGCTGGTCTGGAAGGCGTTGTCGCTGCCTTCAGGGGCAACGATGCGTCCCTGAGAGTCCAGCTCAACGTCATGGGCTGCCAGCCATTCCATTTTGTGAGGGCGGAAACCAAATGCCATCACCACGGCATCAGCTTCCATCACATGTTCGGAACCGGCCACGATTTCTGCACGACGGCGGCCATGGGCATCCGGAGCGCCCAGTTCGGTACGCGCCATACGCACGCCGCATACGCGGCCTGAATCATTCAGCTCGATGCTCAGCGGTTGCAGGTTGAATTTGAAATCCACACCTTCTTCACGCGCATTCTTCACTTCACGACGCGAGCCCGGCATGTTCTCTTCATCACGACGGTACGCACAGGTTACATGCGTTGCGCCCTGACGAATCGAGGTACGCACGCAGTCCATTGCGGTATCACCACCGCCCAGCACCACGACGCGTTTCTTATCCATCGTCACGTAAGGTTCTTCCTGGCTGTCATCGTAGCCCATCAGTTGCTTGGTGTTAGCGATGAGGAACGGCAGGGCATCGTACACGCCCGGCGCATCTTCGTTCGCCAGGCCACCGCGCATGGACTGATAGGTGCCAACGCCGAGGAATACAGAATCGTATTCCGCCAGCAGCGCATCAATAGTGATATCTTTGCCGACTTCGGTATTGAGCTGGAATTCGATACCCATCTCAGTGAAGATTTCGCGACGCTTGGTCATCACTGATTTTTCCAGCTTGAAGGCCGGAATACCGAAAGTCAGCAGGCCGCCGATTTCCGGATGGCGATCGTAAACCACCGCTTTCACACCGTTACGGGTCAGGACGTCTGCACAAGCCAGACCTGCCGGGCCTGCGCCGATGATCGCCACGCGTTTGCCGGTTGGCTGCACGTGAGACATATCCGGACGCCAGCCCATCTCGATCGCTTTATCGTTGATGTAGCGTTCGATGTTACCGATGGTCACTGCACCGAACTCATCGTTCAGGGTACAGGAGCCTTCGCACAGTCTGTCCTGCGGACAAACGCGCCCGCAGACTTCCGGCAGGCTGTTAGTCTGATGCGCGAGGTCGGCTGCTTCCATGATGCGACCTTCGTTCGCCAGCTTCAGCCAGTTCGGAATGTAGTTGTGAACCGGGCATTTCCATTCGCAGTAAGGGTTACCGCAGGACAGGCAGCGGTCAGCCTGTGATGCGGCCTGCGTTGCTGAGAACGGCTCGTAAATTTCCACAAACTCAATTTTGCGGATCTTCAGCGCTTTCTTAGGCGGATCAACACGCTGCAGGTCGACAAATTGATAAACGTTTTGACTCATCTTAACCTCTTACTGCGCTTGTACCCGCAGCTCAGCTGCGGAACGACTACGGTGACCCAACAATGCTTTGACATCACTGGACTTCGGTTTTACCAGGGCAAATTTAGGCGCCCATTCCGGCCAGTTCGCCAAAATCTCTTCACCACGGGTCGATGCGGTCAGCTGTACGTGTTCGATGATCAAACCGCGCAGATGCTCTTCATGGATAGCCAGATCGGCTACTTCCAGGACTTCAACCAGTTCCGGGTTAACACGTTTGCGGAATTCGCCATCTTCATCAAGAACATAAGCGAAACCACCGGTCATGCCTGCGCCGAAGTTGACGCCGGTACGGCCCAGCACACAAACAATGCCGCCGGTCATATATTCACAACCGTTATCGCCGATGCCTTCCACCACGGTGATGGCACCGGAGTTACGTACCGCGAAACGCTCACCCGCGCGGCCTGCAGCAAACATTTTGCCGCCGGTTGCGCCATATAAACAGGTGTTACCGATGATGCTGGCTTCGTGACTGCGGAACGCAGAACCAATTGGCGGACGAATGGCAATGCGGCCACCCGCCATACCTTTGCCCACATAGTCGTTCGCGTCGCCGGTCAGCATTAAATCTACGCCGCCTGCGTTCCAGACGCCGAAGCTCTGGCCTGCGGTGCCGTTGAAGTTAATACGCACCGGATCAGCCGCCATGCCCTGATCGCCATGTTTCTCTGCAATCGCACCGGACAACATAGCGCCAACGGAACGGTCAGTGTTGCGGATATCAAAGTAGAACGCTTTGCTCTGTTTTGAATCGATATGCGGCGCGGCCTGTTCCAGGATGTCTTTATTCAGCTGACCCTTGTCGAACGCCGGGTTGCTTTCGGTGCAGTACACCGCTTTGCCTTCATGCGGCGTGGCCGTTGCCAGTATCGCAGAAAGGTCGAGATTGTTTTGCTTGGCGGTGAAACCGTCCAGCTCAGTCAGCAGATCGGTACGACCAATCAGATCTACCAGCTGGCTGACACCCAACTCGGCCATGATTTCACGGGTTTCCTGCGTGATGAACCTGAAGTAGTTCACTACACGTTCCGGCAGTCCGTGATAATGGTTGCGACGCAGTTTTTCATCCTGAGTTGCCACGCCCGTTGCACAGTTGTTCAGGTGGCAAATACGCAGGTATTTACAACCCAGCGCCACCATCGGGCCGGTACCAAAACCGAAGCTTTCTGCACCAAGAATCGCTGCCTTGATGATGTCGAGGCCGGTTTTCAGGCCGCCATCAACCTGCAGACGGATCTTATGACGCAGGCCGTTGGCCACCAGTGCCTGTTGTGTTTCTACCAGGCCCAGTTCCCACGGACAACCGGCATACTTCACCGAAGACAGCGGGCTTGCGCCGGTGCCGCCATCGTAGCCAGCGATAGTGATGAGATCCGCGTAAGCTTTTGCCACGCCAACGGCGATAGTGCCGACGCCCGGTTCAGACACCAGTTTCACCGAAATCATCGCTTTCGGGTTGACCTGTTTCAGGTCGAAAATCAGCTGCGCCAGATCTTCAATGGAATAAATATCGTGGTGCGGCGGTGGAGAAATCAGGGTCACGCCCGGTACGGAATAGCGCAGTTTCGCGATGTACGGCGTCACTTTGTCACCCGGCAACTGGCCGCCTTCGCCTGGTTTTGCACCCTGCGCCACTTTGATCTGGATAACGTCAGCATTGACCAGATACGCCGGGGTTACACCGAAACGACCTGAAGCCACCTGTTTGATACGGGACACTTTATTGGTGCCGTAACGCGCCGGGTCTTCGCCACCTTCGCCGGAGTTAGAACGTCCGCCGATGCTGTTCATCGCTTCGGCCAGAGATTCATGCGCTTCCGGGCTCAGTGCGCCGATAGACATCGCTGCGGTATCGAAACGGGTAAATAAACCTTCCGCCGGTTCAACCTGATCAACAGGGATCGGCTGGCCTTTTGGCGTGACTTTCAGCAAGTCACGCAGTGTGGCCACCGGACGCTCGTTTACCAGTTTGGCGTATTTCTTATAATCGTCGTAATCACCGCTGTTGACAGCGGCTTGCAGGGTAGTGACCACGTCCGGGTTATAGGAATGGTATTCGCCACCGTGGACAAATTTCAGCAGGCCGCCCTGATCCAGCGTTTTGCGTTTCAGCCACGCGCGCTTGGACAGGTTCAGTAAGTCCTGTTCGAAGTCGCTGTAACCGGCACCGCCGATACGGCTGACGACGCCGTTAAAGCAGGTGTTGCACAGATCCTTCGCCAGACCGACTGCTTCAAACAGTTTCGAGCAACGGTAAGAGGCGACGGTTGATATGCCCATTTTGGACATGATCTTGTACAGGCCTTTGTTGATGCCGTTACGGTAGTTCAGCATCACTTCACGGTATTTCTTCTCGATGACCTGGGAGTCGACCAGTTTTGCCAGGGTTTCGTAGGCCAGATACGGGTAAACCGCAGTGGCACCGAAGCCAATCAGCACGGCGAAATGGTGCGGGTCACGGGCGCTGGCGGTTTCAACAATGATGTTGGCATCGCATCGCAGGCTTTTTTCAACCAGACGCAACTGCAACGCACCGACGGCCATGGGTGCAGGCAGCGGCAGGCGGTTCGGGGCGATATTGCGGTCAGACAGCACCAGCAGAACCGCGCCGTTACGCACTTTCTGTTCGCCTTCGTCACAGAGTTTCTGGACGAACTGCTCCATATTTTGTTCGGTCGGATCGTACGTAATATCCAGCGTTTCCGCGCGATAGTGTTTGCTGTCGAGTGTGGTCAGCTGTTTAAAGTCAGACCACAGCAGGATTGGCGATTTGAAGCTCAGACGGTGAGCCTGACCTTCGGCTTCGCAGAACACGTTCATCTCGCGGCCGATGCTGGTCGCCAGAGACATCACGTGGGCTTCGCGCAGCGGATCGATTGGCGGGTTAGTGACCTGCGCAAATTGCTGGCGGAAGTAGTCATACACGATACGCGGACGGCTGGAGAGCACGGCAAATGGCGTGTCGTCACCCATGGAGCCGACGGCTTCCTGACCGTTTTCACCCAGTACGCGGATGATCTGATCGAGTTCTTCGCTGCTGTAGCCGAATTGCTTCTGGAAAGTTTCCAGTAAGGTGTCTTCCAGCTCACGGCTGCCCACCTGATCTTCCGGCAAGTCTTCGAACGGCACCAGACGCTGAACGTTTTTCTCCATCCATTGCTTATAAGGATGGCGGCCCTTCAGATCGTTGTCAGTTTCTGCAGAATGGTGGATTTTGCCGCTGCGGGTGTCGATCACCATCAGCTCGCCCGGTCCGACGCGGCCTTTTTCGACCACTTCGTCCGGCTGATAATCCCAGATGCCAACTTCGGACGCACAGGTGATCAGCTTATCTTTGGTGATGACATAGCGCGCAGGACGCAGACCGTTACGGTCAAGGTTACAGGCGGCATAACGGCCATCTGACATCACGATACCGGCCGGGCCATCCCACGGCTCCATGTGCATGGAGTTAAAGTCGAAGAATGCGCGCAGATCGTCGTCCATATCCGGGTTTTGCTGCCAGGCTGGCGGCACCAGCAAACGCATGGCGCGCAGTAAATCCATCCCGCCTGCCAGGAACAGTTCCAGCATGTTGTCCAGCGAGCTGGAGTCCGAACCGGTTTCATTCACGAACGGTGAGGCGTCTTGCAGATCGGGGATCAGCGGCGTTTTGAATTTATACGCACGGGCACGCGCCCACTGGCGGTTACCGGTGATGGTGTTGATTTCGCCGTTGTGCGCCAGATAGCGGAAAGGCTGAGCCAGTTGCCAGCGCGGGACGGTGTTAGTCGAGAAACGCTGGTGGAACAGGCAGATGGCCGATTCCAGACGCAGGTCGGCCAGGTCTAAATAGAAGCGTGGCAGATCCGCAGGCATACACAGGCCTTTATAGATCGTGACCACGTTGGAGAAACTGCACACATAGAAGTCTTTATCCTGAATGCGTTTCTCAATACGGCGGCGCGCCATATAAAGGCGGCGTTCCATGTCACGCGGACGCCAGCCGGCAGGCGCGTTGACAAAAATTTGTTCGATGCGGGGCAGGGAGGAAAGCGCGATTTCACCGAGTACGTCCGGATTGGTCGGAACGTCACGCCAGCCCACCACGGACAGCGTCTCGTTTTGCAACTCTTCTTCAACAATGCGGCGGCTTGCCTCAGCTTCTTTTTCATCTTTGCTGAGGAACAGCATGCCAACGGCATAGTTTTTCGCCAGACGCCAGCCACGTTCTTCAGCAATCATGCGGAAGAAGCGGTCAGGTTTCTGTAAATGAAGGCCACAGCCGTCGCCGGTCTTGCCGTCAGCAAGGATCGCGCCACGGTGTTGCATACGGGCCAGCGCGTGGATCGCAGTACGCACGACCTTATGGCTAGGTTCGCCTTCTATATGGGCGATCAGGCCGAAACCACAGTTGTCCCTCTCTTGGGATTTATCGTACAACATTACGTGAACCTCCCCAGGCTCTGCGAGACTCTCACACCAATCGCGAGCGGGCTTATACACAGAGGTTTGTCCGCAATTTCGCGCACTCTTGCGGTGCGTTGATTGCCCGGACATCTCCGTCAAAGGCCTCTCGTGATGGTTCTCACAAGTGGTGGTTGACTTGTTTTAATGAGGGAGTCTTCAATTACTGCATAAATATGACGAGTTGCTCACCCGTCGAGATTGCTTCCAGCGGACTCCCAACTTAGCGAGAAAGCACAGACAGGTCAAATGGCGATTTAAGTTATATTAAAAGTGATATAAAGAGATTTAATTATTTGAAATATATATGTTTTATGGGGTTTTTGCTGGCATATTTCCGATGGGGGCATGCACGTAAAGTGTGAGCTGACTCACTATGGGGAAAGCGTAAGATCTCCGCACCGTGCTGGCAGGGGCGTAATTACCAGTATTTTATACTGGAAAATACTGTACCCATGCGGTTTGTCACTGTTTTTAACCTGACAGTAATAATGTGTTAGTCCGGTGTTTGTAATAAGAATTATTCATACTGCCACGAATGACTTTATTTGCAGTAATAATGAATAGTTATGCCTGTGCGAAACGCACCGGGAGAGAAAATATTCGGAGGATAAAAGGAAAAAATGTTAGCTGGACGGCAGTTGGCAACGCGTGCAGCCTGATAAAGCCGGCCGATATTAATAATATCACCGCAGATAATAGTCAATAACTCTGCCCTTATTTCCTGCATTGCACCATGACAAGCCCCTGCAAGGTGCATCTCACAAACTTCACGCTCAATTTATCCCCTGCCATCACGCCGGTGAGGTTTTGCGGTATGATTCAGACGACTTCGTTTTAAGGGAAACGTTATGAAGCAAATCCGGGTTTTAGCGCAGTATTATGTCGATCTGATGGTCAAGCTGGGGCTGGTGAGATTCTCACTGTTGCTGGCGTCTGCGCTGGTGGTACTGGCAATGATTGTCCAGATGGCGGTCACTATGCTCCTGCGCGGGCAGGTTGAGAGTATCGACGTCGTTCGTTCCATCTTCTTTGGTTTGCTGATCACGCCCTGGGCGGTTTACTTCCTGTCGGTGGTGGTTGAACAACTTGAAGAGTCGCGTCAGCGTTTAGCGCGTCTGGTCGATAAACTGGAAGAAATGCGCCACCGCGACCTCGAACTGAATCAGCAACTCAAAGACAACATCACCCAACTGAATCAGGAAATCGCCGACCGTGTGAAAGCGGAAGAAGCGCGTCTGGCAGTGGTCGATAAGCTGAAACTCGAAATGCAGCACCGCGAACAGGCGCAGATCGAACTGAGCCAGCAATCTGCATTATTACGCTCTTTCCTCGATGCCTCGCCGGACCTGGTGTATTACCGCAACGAAGACAAAGAATTCTCCGGCTGTAACCGGGCGATGGAACTGCTGACCGGCAAAAGTGAAAAGCAACTGATCGGCCTGACTCCCAACGATGTTTATACTCCGGATATCGCCGAGAAAGTGGTCGAAACCGACGAGAAGGTTTTCCGTCACAACGTTTCCCTGACCTACGAACAATGGCTGGTCTATCCGGACGGGCGCAAAGCCTGCTTCGAATTGCGTAAAGTGCCGTTTTATGACCGTATCGGTAAGCGACACGGGCTGATGGGCTTCGGACGTGATATTACCGAGCGTAAGCGCTATCAGGACGCGTTAGAGAACGCCAGCCGTGAGAAGACCACTTTTATCTCAACGATCAGCCACGAGCTGCGTACGCCGCTTAACGGTATCGTCGGGCTGAGCCGCATTTTGCTCGACACCGAGCTGGACAAAGAACAGCACAGCTACCTGAAAACCATTCATGTCAGCGCGATCACCCTCGGCAATATCTTCAACGATATTATTGAAATGGACAAAATTGAGCGCCGCAAAGTGCAGCTTGATAACCAGCCGGTTGATTTCACCGAATTCCTCTCCGATCTGGAAAATCTCTCCGGACTGCTGGCCCAGCCGAAAGGGCTGAAATTTATCATGGAGCCTGACCTGCCGTTGCCGCGCAGTATTACGACGGACGGCACGCGTCTGCGCCAGATTCTGTGGAATCTGATCGGCAACGCCGTCAAATTCACCCGCGAAGGTGAGATTGTGCTGAGCGTGCATTATGAACCGAACGATATGCTGCGATTTGTCGTGCGCGATTCCGGTCTGGGGATCCCGCAGGATGAGCAGGACAAAATCTTTGCCATGTATTATCAGGTGAAAGATCAGAACGGCGGTAAACCGGCGACCGGCACAGGGATTGGGCTGGCGGTCTCAAAACGTCTGGCACAGGCAATGGGCGGCGATATCACCGTCAGCAGCGTGCCGGGTCAGGGTTCCTGCTTTACGCTCGTCGTACGCGCACCAACGCTGGATTCACCGGCTGACCTGGCCAGTGACGAAGAAGACATGCCCTTACCGGCGCTGCACGTGCTGCTGGTCGAAGACATTGAGCTGAACGTCATTGTGGCGCGTTCAGTGCTGGAGAAGTTAGGTAACAGCGTGGAAGTGGCGATGAATGGCCATGATGCGCTGGAGATGTTCGATCCTGACGAATTCGATCTGGTACTGCTGGATATCCAGTTGCCTGACATGACAGGGCTGGATATTGCCCGCAAGCTGCGCACCGATTACGCCGGACAACATCTGCCGCCACTGATTGCCCTGACAGCAAACGTGCTGAAAGACAAAAAAGAGTATCTCGATGCGGGAATGGATGACGTGCTGAGCAAGCCGCTGTCTGTTTCCGCGCTGACCGCGATGATTCAGCAGTTCTGGGATCATCAGCCTGACGTTTCCGTAGTGGAAAAGGAGCCCGTAGTGATGAAAGACAGCGAATCGTTGCTTGATACCGCCATGCTTGAGCAGTACATCGACCTGGTTGGGGCGAAACTGATTTATCAGAGTGCGGATATGTTTGAAAAAATGATGCCGGGCTATCTGGCTGTGCTTGATTCCAACATGACGGCACGCGATCAAAAAGGGATTGCCGAGGAAGGCCACAAAATCAAAGGCGCGGCGGGTTCTGTTGGCCTGAAACATTTACAGCAACTGGCACAACAAATTCAGACGCCGACATTGCCAGCCTGGTGGGATAACGTTCAGGAATGGATTGATGAGCTGAAGGCCGAATGGCGCAATGACATCAAAGTATTACGTGACTGGACGGCAAACGCTGAAAAAAAATAACCCCGGCCGAGGCCGGGGTGCGCGAATACTGCGCCAACACCAGGGAAAGAGGTAACCCACGATAGTTTTTAGGGTTCGGTTTTCGCAGGTCTTGGAATTCAGGTTTAAAGTCTAATACATCCTGTAGCAATCAACATAACAAATATAAGCAGAACTGTTACAACATTCATTAAAAACTGTGATGTAGATTAGTCTTTGTCTATACAAAACATCAAGTCTTTATCGCAGGATTTTTGACAGAATACAAATGAAGCATGTTGATGTTGTATTGGCGACATGCAATTTTGCTTATGGAAGTGAACAATAGCAGGCGGTTTTGCAGGTGAATTTGCGACATGCCCGTCTATGAAACCGGTTCTATAAATTGAAAAATTTATGCCAACTTGTTGTAATATATGGTTTAAGTGTGAATTTCAGCGAAATGATCTCTCCGGAGCCAAAAGAGATCTGAAATTTATTTTAAATGAAAAAATTTCACTTAGGTTTATGCGTTTTTTATCTGATAAAAAGGTGCACACCCTGCTGATTTTTTAGGTATCACAGGTGTTGTATTTGACTTAGTGCGTTAACGCATTACGGAATAATTGATGAGAATTTATTCACTTTCACTGATCGGAATCATAAATTAATCTTACGTATCTTTTGTTGATTAGTTTACAAAAATTTTACTTTTTTGCTTAAAAATCAGTCGCAGTGAAAAAAGCAAGAGTTCCTGACTGTTTGACGGAACTCCTTGATGGTAGTGGTTTAATCGGAATTTTTCGTTCTGAATGTAAGCAAAAGTTTCATTGTTATTGCTCAATTGTTAGCAATATTGTGCAGCATTTCGCTAGCCTGATCTTGCAGGTTATTATTGAGATTGATTAGATGGTCGGATGTGTTGTGGAAAGCGCCAAATGAATAAAATTACTCGAAAAGGCCTGTTGCGTACGCCGCTGTTATGGCTAAAACGCGCAGTGATACTGTTACTCTGCTTATGGGTAGCGGGCATTCTTCTTTTTTCTTTTTTACCCGTGCCTTTTTCTGCCGTGATGGTGGAGCGCCAGATTTCCGCGTGGCTGACCGGTGATTTTGGTTATGTTGCACATTCGGACTGGGTGCCAATGAGTGAGATTTCCTCACCAATGGCGCTCGCGGTGATGGCGGCGGAAGATCAGAAATTCCCGACTCATTGGGGATTTGATGTCGATGCTATTCAGTCGGTGCTGGATAAAGACGGCGGAAAAATGCGTGGTGCTTCGACATTATCCCAGCAAACCGCTAAAAACCTGTTTCTGTGGGATGGGCGCAGTTGGGTGCGTAAAGGGCTTGAGGCCGGGCTGACCGTGGGTATTGAAACCGTATGGACAAAACGTCGCATTCTGACGGTGTACCTGAATATCGCGGAGTTTGGTGATGGCGTCTTTGGCGTCGAGCAGGCTGCGCAGCATTTCTTCCATAAACCGGCCAGCCGCCTGACTGCGTCTCAGGCCGCGTTACTGGCCGCAGTGTTGCCGAATCCGCATCTGTTTAAGGTGAATGCGCCTTCTGCGTATGTCATACGCCGTCAGCAATGGATCCTGCGTCAGATGAGCCAGCTCGGTGGTGAGTCTTTCCTGCAAGAGCATAAACTGCATTAGAGCGGATGATGTTTACAGTAAAAAAAAGGACAGCCTGAGCTGTCCTTTTTGGTTATAACGTACTGAATTATTTCACGTAGCTATTTAACGTAAGTAAAGGCCGTGGTGACGTGTTTAACGCCGCTCACGCCAGCCGCTATCCCAGCCGCTGACTTACCTTCTTCCTGCGTCACCAGACCCAGCAGGAACACTTCGCCGTTTTCGGTGGTGACTTTGACGTTAGATGATTTAACCGAATCACTGGTCAGCAACTGAGAACGGACTTTGGTGGTGATCCACGTATCCATTGACGCTGTGCCCATGCTGACCGGCTTACCGGTACGGATTTCGTTGTACACTTCCGTTGCGCCTTCAACACCCATCGCAATTTGTTTTGCGCGAGAAGCCATATCCGCCGTCGGCGCCTGACCGGTTAACAGGACTTTACCCTGATACGCAGTCGCCACGATGCGGGCTTCGTCTTTCAGTTGTTTATCTTTACTCACCGCATTAGAGACACGGGCTTCCAGCGTGCTGTCATCAACCTGAGTGCCGACCGTACGTGGGTCAGTCGTTGTTTTTGTTGCGACGCCAGCCGCACCAACTACCGCAGCGGCGACACAGCCTTGTAGCAGAAGGGCGCTTAACAATACAGCAAAGAGAGGACTCGCCTTCATGGGATCTCCTTAATCGTCCTGGTGTGGGAACAGCGTGTTATCTATCAGGTCACAGAGACAGTTAACTGTGAGCATATGCATTTCCTGAATGCGGGCGCTGCGATGAGAGGGAATACGGATCTCAACATCATGAGGCCCCAGTAAACCCGCCAGCTCGCCGCCGTCATAACCTGTTAATGCGACAATGGTCATATCACGGGTTACCGCTGCTTCAACGGCTTTGACAATATCACGGCTGTTGCCGCGGGTAGAAATGGCCAGCAGAACATCACCCGCCTGACCTAAGGCGCGGACCTGTTTAGCATAAATTTCTTCATGCAGTCGATCGTTGGCAATCGCAGTGAGCACAATGTTATCTGCACATAATGAGATTGCAGGAAGGCTGGGACGTTCAGTTTCAAAACGATTAATCAGACTGGCGGAAAAATGCTGCGCATTTGCCGCAGAGGTGCCATTGCCGCAGCACAGAATTTTATTGCCGTTAAGCAGCGATTGCACCAGCGTCATCGCGGCGCGGGAAATCGCGTCAGGCAAGGCTTCTGCCGCCGCAATCTGAGTTTGGATACTTTCTGTAAAGCAGACTTTGATTCTATCCAGCACGGGTTTTCGTCCAGTCAGTCGTCGTAATATTTATTCCGCATTGAAGGCATCACGCAGCCATTCTATCTGGCTGCCGGTGATGGCAAAAACATCAAAACGGCAAGATGATGTGTCAAAGCTTGCGTTCTTTCCTGCAAGCCAGAAAGAGGCAGCGCGTAACAGGCGCTGCTGTTTTTGAATCGTCACGCTGGCCGCCGCACCACCAAAACTGGCGTTGCGCCGGTAACGGACTTCAACAAACACCCAGGTTTGCTGGTCACGCATGATCATGTCAATTTCACCGGCACGGCAGGCCACATTGGCCGCCACGAAGGTTAACCCGGCTTCTTCGAGATAGCGTCGTGCAAATGCTTCGTATTTATCGCCGCACGCCCGCGTTTTTGACAAAAAAGACTTCATCAGTACGTCCTTGTACCTGTAATGGCTGAGAATTCCGATCTCTGTTGAGCTGTTTCAGTTTTCTCTTAAGAAGAAACTGGCACCAGCGAACCCTGACGGTATTGCAGCCATGGCAATTTACGGTGGATCACGCAATTGCTATTGGCGCTCAATTCTCCGGTGCTGCCGGAAACCTGGAAGCCAGGCAATGTGCGCATCTGGGAGAAATGATTTGCCAGATTCCAGGCATCGATCCCCATCGCATAGAGACGAACCAGCGAATAGTCGTTACCAAACTTCGCGGCTGCCTGCTGCATCAGCGCAGGGTTACCGCCTGCCAGTAAAGGAATATCGCTAAACTGCACGCCTTCCATTTCGAGACGGTAATCCGGACCGGCACCTGCCTGATAGCTGCGCGAACTGGCGTACACTGAAGGATGCACGCGGCCATTCACGGCCAGATCCAGCATCGGTTTAATCAGCGTCAGTTCACTTTGTGTCGCAACAACGTAGACGGAATCCACTGCGCCACCGGTACTGCCTTGCGTAATCTGTGCATCTGTCGGCGGCGCCGGGATGGTAATGCCACCAATTGTGACACCCTGCGCTTGTGCTGGCGCGGCTGCATCACTGGTGGTGACCGGCGTACCGGTCAGGCGGATACCGCTGCCAATAGAAGAACGCAATTCACCGGCGGAACCGAGACCTTGTTTCAGTACGGTTTGCCCGCCCAGTTTCTGCCATTCGTTAGCAAAAGCCTGCGCGATACGGTCGCCGAAGCTGCCACGCGGCACCAGTAACAGCGGCATACGTTTCTGCTCAGACCACATGTGGCGCGCAGCATCCTGTGCCTCGTCTTCCGGCGAGAGCGCAAAGTAACAGATATTCGGGCTGTTTTTCTCAGTTTCTGGCTGATTGAGCGCTAAAACATTCAGAGGCGTCTGGTCAGAAGCGAGTGCGTTCACCTGATCTTTCAGCAGCGGGCCGACAACCAGCGTTGCGCCATCCTGCTGAGCCTGCGTCAGAAGCGCGGCCAGAGGCTGACCATTGGTATCATACACTTTCACCTGCCCGTTGCTGCTGGCCACGGGCGCAGCGGCTGGGGTTGCGGCAGGCTGAGCCTGGGAAGGATCGGTTTGAGACGCGGTATTTTGCGCGCTGGCGTCCGGTGCAGATGTACTGACGGCTGCGTTCGGGTCTGCCGGCGTCTGAGATTGTGCGTTTGGATCGGTCGGTGCCGTTTGTGCCGCTGGCTGGCTGACCTGACCGCTCATTGCCGCATTAAAACCCTGCTGAATGGCATTCCCGTAAACCTGTGCCGGGCCGCTCATTGGCAGAAACAGCGCAATTTTGCCGGTTGAAGCAGGCTGGAAAGTCAGCACATTATTGAGCTGAGTCGGCAGGCTTTTCGCTGCCGGATTCACCGGATAACGGCGCTGCCAGTCTTTAATCCCGGCTTTCAGTAAATCAGGATCCTGCTTGTTGCTTTGCCAGACGCTGAGTAAATCCAGCCATCCCTGCAGCGTATTTTCATCCGCATTGATCACGATGCTGTTGACGTCCTGTGCGGACATCTGCGTCAGCGCCATCCAGGTGCGGTCAATGTTGTCCTGATGCGGCTGACCTTGTACCAGCGGCTCCTGCGCGATATAGGCGCGGATCACGCCAAGGCTGGTGCGCCCCTGACTGGCATCGATTTGCGCCTGATAATAACGGGCTTTCTGATCGTTAGTCAGATCGTGGGGATCCAACTGGCTCAGACTGGTGGCTGCTGCCGGATAATTTTTCAGCGCAACCTGCACTTCTGCACTGGTCAGTTGCTGTTCGACGGTTTGGGCTGCCGTCAGATTTTGCGGCACTTTAGCCAGCTGTTCCGCCGCCTGAGGCGCTTTGCCTTCGCGTATCAAGGCACGCACTGCAAGCAATTGCCAGTCAGCCTTGTTATCATCACCGCTTTGCTGCGCCTGCTGCAAATAATAGTCAGAGCTGCCGGACGCTGCACCCTGGACACTTTCTGTCGGTGCCTGCGGCGCCTGACCTGAACAGCTGGCAAGAAGCATGGCCACGATGATGGCAGGGAGTAAACGTCCCGAACGGGTACGAAAGGTCATTGAGGAAGGCATTCAGTTTCCAGTGATGTTTTTTTAAGATGCTCAATATTAAATCGGCAATCCGGATGAAACAATGAATCAAGACGATCAAGCAGATATTTCTGCCTCAACGCTGTATATCGTACCGACGCCAATTGGCAATTTAGGGGATATTACCCAACGCGCGCTGGCCGTACTGAACAGTGTAGATTTGATTGCTGCAGAAGATACCCGCCATACCGGATTGCTGCTGCAACATTTCGCGATCACGGCAAAAATGTATCCGCTGCATGATCATAATGAACAGCAGAAAGCTGAGCATTTACTGGCGAAATTGCAGGCAGGCCAGACGATAGCGCTGGTCTCGGATGCCGGTACGCCGCTGATCAATGATCCTGGCTATCACCTTGTGCGTCGCTGCCGTGAAGCTGGTATCCGCGTGGTGCCGTTACCCGGTGCCTGTGCGGCGATCACCGCGCTTTGTGCCGCCGGTTTGCCCTCTGATCGTTTCTGTTACGAAGGGTTTCTGCCCGCCAAAACCAAATCCCGTAAAGATACGTTGCAGGCATTGATTGAAGAACCCCGTACGCTGATTTTCTATGAATCCACGCACCGCCTGTTGGACAGTTTGCAGGATATGGTCGAAGTCTGGGGGCCAGATCGTTATGTCGTACTGGCGCGTGAACTGACCAAAACCTGGGAAAATATTCACGGTGCGCCGGTGGGTGAACTGCTGGCATGGGTGCAGGAAGTCGAAACGCGCCGGCGCGGTGAAATGGTGCTGATCGTTGAAGGCCATAAGGTCGATACCGAAGCCTTACCGGCGGAAGCCCTGCGCACACTGGCATTGCTGCAAAAAGAACTGCCGCTCAAAAAAGCGGCCGCGCTGGCCGCCGAAATCCACGGTGTGAAGAAGAATGCGTTGTATAAATACGCGCTTGATGAGCAAGAGGGTGACAAATAGGGCGTAATACCCTATTATCCGCCGCGGAGTTGACCAGACAGTCGCCGCTTCTTTGCCGTCCCTTTCGGGGGAGACAGAAGGAGGGGAGGAAAGTCCGGGCTCCATAGGGCAGGGTGCCAGGTAACGCCTGGGAAGCGCGAGCTTACGACAAGTGCAACAGAGAGCAAACCGCCGATGGCCCGCGCAAGCGGGATCAGGTAAGGGTGAAAGGGTGCGGTAAGAGCGCACCGCGCGGCTGGCAACAGTTCGTGGCAAGGTAAACTCCACCCGGAGCAAGGCCAAATAGGGGTTCACATGGTACGGCCCGTACTGAACCCGGGTAGGCTGCTTGAGCCAGTGAGCGATTGCTGGCCTAGACGAATGACTGTCCACGACAGAACCCGGCTTAACGGTCAACTCCACTCTATATAAAACAATGAGTTGGTGTATTCCTGAGGAATGCACCAACTTTTGTTCCCTTCAGGACACTTTCTGTAAACGATATCTTCCGCTCTTCAGCACCACTTTATAATCCCCAAACACTTTCTGATCCGCACTGGCATAAATTATTTTCTCGCGATACTTCACCATGACTTTTTCCTGCCCCGCGATTTCAGTCACCAGCATGATTTTCGGTACTGAAATTTTCGAAGTCATCTTGGCTGTCATCTGGCCGTATGAGGCATTGGATGCTGACAGGAATTTCACGGCGTCAACCGGCTGCCCCTGATGCATCAACTCAAAATGCAAATGGGGGCCGGTGCTGCGTCCGGTATTGCCGGAGTAAGCCACGATGCTGCCCTGTTTGATCTCCTGGCCGGCGACGACATTCAGTCTGTTCAGATGCAGGTAGCGGCTTTTCCATCCTTGCGGGTGGCGTACCACCACGTAATTGCCAGCGACGGGATGGTACTTCGCTTCAACGACGATCCCTTTTTCTGTGGCAAACACCGGTGTAAACGGTGGGGCGGCAAAATCGGTTCCCTCATGCTGGGAAAAGCGTCGCAAAAGAGGATGCCAGCGCATACTGAATGCAGAAGTGATCCGTAAAGGAATGTTCAGTGGTGAGCTAAAATGGGGATAACCTGCGGAGACTTCATTAACCGCTTGCGGATGACTGAGCGATGTTTTTTCTCCGGCGACGATAAATAACATCGCCTGAGAAAAAGTGGCAGGAGGATTTTCCTTGTCGGCACGTGCTGCACGCAGCAAAACCATTGTGACAGGGGCATCGCCTCCTGCTTTTGCCATAAACGGCAGGAGCAGGATGAAAGGAAATATCCGGCGCATGGTTTACAGCTGCTCAATAAAAAAAATCACCAAACCGGCCATCGAAATCGAAGGACCGAAGGGAATGTAATGCTTTTCAGCAGCCGGATGATTTTCATCCAGAGTCCGGCGCTGGTTCAGCACAGTACAGAGCACATACACCATAATGCCTGAGGCTGCCGACCACATGATCAGTTCCGGAATTTTCTCCATTCCCACCCAAACGGTGATCGCAGCCATTAGTTTGACATCGCCATAGCCCAGCCCCTCACGGCCACGCCATTTATCATACGCTGCCATCACGGCATAAAGCACAAGCCAGATAATGACGGCACCACAAATTGCCGATCGCGGCCCGATATCCGTAATCCCCAATACTGAGCAGAGTAAGCCACTCCATAACAGCAATGACACCAAACTGTCGGGCAAAATCAGATGCTTAAAATCAATTACCGTCAGACTGTAAAGCAGACAGAAATAGAGGAAAAAGCAGCAGATCTGAATTTCTGTAAAATGCGGCAGCCCTGCAATCGCCAGTGCGGCAAAAATGCCCCCGCACAGTATTTCGGAAATCAGATACTGTGCGGAGATTGGACTTTCACAATGACGACACTTTCCCTTAAGCCATAACCAACTCAGAACAGGGATATTGTCTCGCTTCATTACGGAAGCACCACATGCCGGGCAATGAGAAGGTGGCCACCAGAGATTCACTTTAACAGCGTCCGGTTCCGTACCGTATTCTGCGAAAATCATTAACGGCAATCGATAAATTAGCACATTAATAAAGCTGCCAATAAACAATCCGAATATCAGTGCCATAACAGGATAAAACCAAAAATAGAAAAGAGTCATTAAAACGATTCCCTGCGAGAATGAACGGAAAAACACGGTATTTTCAATGAGAGCGTTATTTCTCTGTGATACCTTTTTTTACTTCCATAAAATCAATGAATATATTTGGTTCTTCTTCCGTTGCAATTTCTAATCGCTGCGAAAATAACTGAGTGCCTTTGGTGTCGCAAATATAAGCATTGTCTGATGTCGGTTGCTTTCCCATCATTTGTGCAAAGGTAAATCCTTTCTGCCCTTCCGGAATATGGATAATATTGAAACCGGGCACTTCCCTAAACGAATCGACAGCCGGATCCTGAAAATGGGTTAAGTCGGTATAATCATCCACCGATCCTTTAGCACCATTCAGGCATGTAAATATATCACTACCCCGTATACCTTGCTCGTTAATAGCCCCCTGTCCGTTCCAGATACCCGACCAATGCACACCTCCGGCAAGACGAGTATGAATTGCAGCAACATCTGTTATGGCCATCCTCTCGTTATCCAGGTAGTAGGGAATAAGGTACTTACTCTCTGTTTTATCATGATTGAGCGTATCTTTCCCGTTTGAAACGAAAGCATACTCTGCAGGATAATCATTGTTGATCCCGAAACTCTTATAGCGTACGAAATATTCTCCGTCATCACTTTGGAGTGTCCAGGCTGCAAGCCGTTGCTCACTGCCATCAGCATCGCCGAGCAACAAGGCTTCTAAGTGTATGACTTCCATATGACGATGAGGAAGATAAACAACTAATTCATGCCCTTCCCCCCCCGTGCTGTTGTTGCTGGTATTACCTTCAGGTCCGTCTGAAGCGCGGGGGAAAATAATCGTGCCAACCCATAACTTTTGATTTTTGCTGGCGGCCAGTTCAATCAGTTCATCATATAAAGAGAGATTTCGCGTCGAGCTCGTCATTGCTGGCTTACATTTATAACGCTGCTCTTTCAGGGAGACAGGCGTACCTGAACATGCCGTAATTGCCGGGAAAGGGTCGCCTTTCTGATAGGGTTTCGCATTAATGATGGGCAGGCCCCAGTCTCCTTCTTTACCGCCACTCACCCAGCTGTAATTGGCTTGTGTATCATAGTGAAGGTAGTGTTCTGAGAAATCAAAATTGTCATCTGTTATCTCCGGTAAACGCTGGGCAGGAACCTGTCCGGAAGAGGATTCTATATACATAATATTTATTGCAATTGGCAGGGAGTTTTTCTCCTCATAGGAATATTTGTCACCACTTCGGGTATATCCAAAAAAATTAGCAATAGGCAACGCAAGGGGCATATCCAGCGGTTGTGCTGTACCGCCACCGCTATCAGATTCAGCAAATTTGAACACGCCTCCTTTAGGTATCGTGGCCGAAAAGCTATTAACCGATACTATATTCAAGAAAATGAAAAGCAGAATTATTTTTTTCATCATACACCCCTTTAAAAAGAACCACTTGCGCCCATTTTCCCTAATGTATCCGAAAGGGCGAACAGTGCTGCGAAAACCCAAATCACACAGCCACCCAGTACAAGTGTCGAAAGTGATTTCAATAGCCCGGCTAGTTTTTTAATATATTCCTGAACATGTTCTCTGGACTTCGCTGAAACAGAACTAAGCACCTCATTAAATGAAGGTAATTCTGCATACAAGCTAATGTTAAGCAGCGTTTCAGGACCGAATAATCCTGTATTCAATGCATCCCCGTAACCCAGCCCAATAGCCATTTTCTCGCGCATGCCATTGATATGATGCTTCAGCCATCTGTTAGAGTTTAAGAGGATAATGGCGAGTCCGTCATTTAAAGGAATGCCATTTTTTAACATCAACGCAAGGTTGTTTATAAATATCGAGGCGACAATTTGTTTATAGGTCGAAAAGGGAAGGATCCGATCCAGAAATTTATTTCTGAACTGACCGCTAAAGTTGGAAATAATCGTCTTAATGAAAAAGACTGTCACCGTAATAACAATCAGTATATAAATCCACAGGCCGGCCACCAATGCTTTCCCGAAGGTATATAATGATTGTGTCACGCCAGGCCATTTGTTGACGGGAACGACACTTTCGAAAGCCGGGAAAACTTTCATCGAATATCCTGCGATGACAATAAGAGAAAGAATCATCATAATCACCGGGAAAAGCACGGCGGAAATAAGTTTGCTTTTCAACTCACTGTTATAGTTTATGACATTGACGAGCGTCATAAAGCCATCAGCCAGACTGCCGCTCTGCTCGGCCGCGTGAATAACGCTAAGTTCACTTTGGGGAACCAGACCATCAAACATAACGGCAATGGAGGCACCTTTAAGACCTGCCTTCATATTATTGGTTAACACGGAAATATTCTTCGCAAAACCCGGGCCTAACAGGCTTTTACCCTCGAGCTGAAGTTTGAGCAGGGAATCGTAAAGGGGCAGGTCTGTTCTGATCATGTCAGCACAGAACTTATAAAGAAAAAGCCGCTGTTTCTTACCGAACTTTGCCATGGATAATCTCCGAGTTGTCTTTATCTACATCGCCAAATTCCATACTGAACCAGGTAGCACAAACCCGACCACGAAGTACTTCCGCAAATACCTTTTCTTTTATTTCAAATCCCTCACTCAGACCCGGTGACGAGATGCGTTTTTTTCGCCATAAGGTGTAAACCTGTAACCACTCTTGTTTAGATATTGCGGCGAGTTCATCATATGTGGGTCGCATATATTCCATGACAAGTTGCCTGCCGCTTATACCGGTATGCTTACATTTTTCACACCCCCTTTCGTTTTGCTCGTAGAGGGTCATCAATTTCTCACCAAATGTGATTTCGACAGAATGATGGCAATGAGGACAAATAACAGGGACAAGTTTTTGACACTGCAATCCGGCAATAAAGCCCGGTGTGGAGAGTTTATCGCTGGTGATGCCCATGGCGGATAAGCGCTGTAGCAGGGAGACAATATTCCCTGCATGAACAGTCGTAAAACAGTAGTGACCGCTTTCAACTGCGCCGGCGAGGGCATTCGCGGAGATAGAGTCGCGGATTTCGCCCACCATCAGAACATCAGGATCGCGGCGTAATGCGGATTTGATAGCAGAATGGAAACCGCCACCTTCAACACTGACCACTGAGCTTTGTTTTGCTCCAAATATCTGATATTCGACAGGATCTTCTACAGTAAGAAAACAGCCTTTATTTCCATAACGGTTAACCTGCAGCCACTCCATCAGGTTCTTCAGAGTGGTGGATTTTCCTGAACCAGTGGTGCCCGCAATAAAATATGCCCCATAGGGATTACTGAGGATCTTTTTCAGATCTTCTAATTCTTCTTCCGATATACCGAGTTTATTGAGATTAGCGACGGCTCCTTTAGAGAGTCCTGATGGGATAATACGTAATACAGCATGAAAACAATCGTTCGTTTCACCAAAAATGGGAAAGTGGGCGTAGCGGAAACGAAAACTTAATCCGTTAAGCGTATAGAGAATATTGGCGCTTTGCGGAATAGTACGGTTCCAGGTGGTATCACGGGTGCTGGCTTGTACGTTGTACAGGACGAATACCAGCTCATCGCATTTGCTGGCAGGCATCTGCATCATTGGTAGCAGCATGCCATTTACCCTGACCTCAAGCTGCGCAAGAATATCATTGCGGGTGATATGAAGGTCACTGGCCCCCATATCAACGGCTTCAATCAATATGGCTTCAAGTTCCTTCTGCGTTTCACTAATATCCAGTGCAACACGGCTCTGTTTCTGCAAAGAAACAAGTTCATAAATTTTGAAATAAACGGCTTCTGTGACGCCCCCGATTCCGACAATCTTGTGACGATGGATGTCGTTCATTTTGCGAACTTCATATTGAAGAATATGCAGCTCTTCAATTAAAGAACGTTGAGAAACGAGATACTCCTGCGTGCCCAAACGGGCGAGCAACATGCGATCCTCAATTTCAGCAAAAGTCCATTCGCCGCTGTGTATGGAATCGTCCGTAAGTCGTATGAAATCCAGGATCACCGGGAGACTTCCTGAACAAATGACTGACGTCCGTTATTGCCCTGATGGACGGCATAACGTTTACCGTTGGCTAAGAAAATCTCTCCGATACGGACAAATACGATTTTTGTGCCCACGGAGACGGCTGCCTGTGTGATGCCAGCAATCTGCGACAGCATCATTATTTTCGGTTCGACAAGAGGGGCTTGTGAAGCCGGTTTAGCTTCTTTATCGTCAGATTCGCCACCCATGTTGCTCATCATTGGCACCTGAGTCAGTTCCGAGGCTTCACTTTTTATCTTTGCCATTTCCAGCCGCAACTTAGCGAGCGTCAGCTGTTGTGAAAGCTCACGCTGGGCCTGATTAAAAGCCACGTCATCTTCCATCAATCTGGAGATATGCTGCTGAATTGGAGCCGGGACTTCCCCGACAGGATCGCTGGTGGTTTTAACGTCATCAGCGAAACTGCCAGAAGAAAACAAAACAATCAGAGCTGTTAACATTAATTTCCGATTTTGCATACCATGACTCCTGAAATTTTATTATCTTTAACGCTATCGATTTTTTGAATAATAAACGCGTCCCCGAATGCTTGTCTTTCTAAAATACTGGCGACGTACAATACATCTATGCCATTTTTAGACGTTTTGGGTATTTCCATTTCCCAGTTCATCGTGTTAAGTCCGTAGTATTTACCTCTCCCTTTTTTGGCTATTTTATTTTCGTTCGTCTGCACAGGCGAACCAGGAAGGGAGACTATTTTTAATGTTTGCTGGATACCCGATATCGAGTTATAAGAATAAAGATAGTTTAATAAATCCCCGCAGAATGGCGCAGTAATATCTGCTTTGTTTTTATAGGCACTCAGTAACGGGTTATCACTCAGGCCTGATTGAATCCCCGAGAAATTAACCGCGTCATCTGAGAAAATCGCTGTATAATTTTCACCCCAAAAATTTTTCTGCGCTATATTAAATACATTGCCTTTATTCAGCTGATAACTAAATGAGCAGTTCTGTGGATCACAAACAAATGTTTCATTTGTATAATTGAATTCGGCCAGGATGTTTTGACTTTTTGAAATCTCAGACGCCAGTTTGGTGAATTGCGTGATGCTCCCACCCGTTAACGATTTCAAATAGTACTTTTCGACAGTTTTTATATCATTCGCTAATTGCTGTTCCTCACGACGTCTGACGTCCTCCTTCACCTGTGCTGGTTTATAGGCATAGAAATACCAGACGGTCACTCCGCCAGCAACAAGCAACAAGAGAACGACAACCGCAATCGCAACTTTAATGTTTCTGGAAAGCGGCTGAGAGTTTTTCTGTAATTTAAGTCCTTTTATCATATTGTTACCCGGAAATTATGCTATACAGAAATATTGAAGAACAAATAACAAGAAGGGCTACACCACCGGCCACACCTGTCCAGAATATTCGCTGCTTTTTTCTATAAATGAGTTGATTTTCTTTGCATGACTCAGCGATACAGTCTAACTGTGCAGGCGTTATTTCCGAGACGCGCAAACGTGAATATTTTGATTCAGGTAAAGACGACAATATTTCTCCAAAAAATGTCTCAGTGATAACGCAGTCACTTCCACTAATGATGATGCCGTCCATAATGATCAACAAATAAACTTTTTCGTCGCCCGCCATAAAGTGATAAAGGCCATCTCCGTAAAGTTTTCTGAGATGAACAGCAAAAGATTCACAACCCGGCGCTGTCTTTATGGAATAGCCAACGAGCTCGTTTGTCGTTATGTCATCCTGAACACGGTAAACATACATACGATGACTCCGACGTATATTTACCATCCATCGCATATATCCGGCGTCCATATTTTCATGGTTTGAGGAGTCCCAAATTAACCCCGTCAATATATTGTTACGCGACAACGTATTTAACATGATGTCCGTCTCCAATCGTTAACGGTTCAAAGGTGCCCGGTAATAGTCAATACCCACCACCATGACGACAGTATTTTCATTGTCAGCAGTACTTTGACCATAACCTAACATCTGGTATTCCTTGTCTTTGCTTAATTCATTTAGTTCATATTTTGCAACCATCAGTAAACTACCAGGGTTCACTGCTGTTGAATTAAACATTTCAGTTGTCGTGACATTGGGTAACTGAACCGTATCAAACACATCTATAGAGTTTAACTGGCTCTTGGTAAATCCACTGGTGACTTCGACACGACCATCGGTCATGACACGCGGAGTAATAATAAAGCTGGTGCCGGTAATGATTTCAGCGGTTTCGATCTCGACATCCTCGTCTCCGCTGTCTTTATTCACCGTGCGGGTACGGCCTGAGACGTAGTGCTGAGAATTAGTCATGTTGAGAGGAATGGGGGTGTTATTGCGTGTCACAAACGAACCACTTTGCAGCACCTTACTCCCGGTAAGTGAATACAGGGCATTTAGCTTCGCATCGATACTCAGTGCACGATCAGCGCCGCCAGCGACAGTCATACCGCCCCCTAACATATCCATCATTGACGTATCAATGACGACGCTGCTGCCCCCATCTATGTAAGACATATTCAGGCCAGCACCGTACTCTTCCAATTTCTCTTTATTAAGAGTGAAAATTTTGTATGTGACGACAAATTGCCGGTTATTATCGTCCTGATATTTTTTTAAGACGTCGCTCAGGACTTTATACTCTGACGGACGCCCGGTAAGCGTAACAATGGAGGCATCTTTAAAAATACTGTACATGCCGCTTGAAACATACTTCTCTGCCATGTCTTCGACATCATCCCAGAATGATGATTCGAATTTGGTTTCAGACTTTCCTTCCAGTCCGCCGTTACTGACTGCATCATTAGATAAGTCCAGACTGGCCTCGAACTTATTGTTCTCACCATAAAAATCAAGCTTAATAGCATAGACACTATAAGCATCGATTTTAAGAATATTATTCTCATCCAGATTGGCTTTTACATCGTACAGCGCGGAAATGTAACGCATGAACTCTTCAAAGGTTCCGGTGAAATTGATGCTGTGCGGCTCGATGCTGACTTTGCCGGCATCAGTTCCTTTCTGGCCAGGAATAGCCAAATTCATTCTGTGGCTAACCCCGGTTTGCGCCAGCAATACATCCAGAACGGTATTCAGGTCTGTAGGTTCATAAGAATTTATGGTGACTTTTTTAGCCAGTAAAATCTGACGCGTAGAACTGTAGTCTACTTTCGTGCCTAAATAAGCCGTGTCATATTTCACATAGGGCTTAACCTTCATTTCATCCGCAGACGTCGCGCCAGGTATAGCGTCTTTCACATTGCTACGTGAAAATTGTTTGTTGAAACTTTCTGCGCAACCTTGCAAGAGAAGAAACGCTATCATTAATCCAATTTTGGTTTTCATATCCCTATCCCGAAATAATTCCGTTACATATCATCAATAAGTAATACGTGATTCTTCTGATAATTTTTAATAATCAACCCGTAGTTTTCAGAAGAAAATAGCTTTCCTAACTCTGCCAGAACTTCATCGTCATTGTTTCCCACGAGGGAAATATGACTATAAATTAAGTAATCATTTTTGCTTTGCCAGAGCAGTTTATAACCCGCCTGTTCTGCCCATGTTTTAATTCCCTGACTTAACAGTTCACCACTGTTCAGTGTCAGCGTGACACTCACCGTTGCCGGAGTCAGAACAGAGATACTATCCCCACCAGAGAAAGGATTTCGCGGTGCGTCAGCCGGTTTACTTACAGGGGGAACCGAAGATGAATGTGATAAACTGCCATCTGCATTCACTGTCGCGTACGCACATTGTCCAAGGGCTATGAATAAAATCGTTATGCATCCCGCTATTTTAAATTTCATTTTCCTTCATCCTGAAAATTGTTAAAAACCTATTTTTAAATCATATATCAATGTTGAATTAATCCGGTGGCATGGGTACATGAGCATCCAGTTCAGGTTGCTTTATTGAACTACACCATGAGGTCAGTACAACGGAAAGTGAACTCGGATTAATAACGCTAACACCTTGCCCCGTCACATTGTCAAAAACACCGCTGGTTGCACTGATCACCCAGTAATCGCCGTTGGCATCATCTTTAATAAGATTCACTTGCACGGCGACGCCACTTAAATGATCTAATACACCTGTAGTGGTTCTCCGGTTATTTTCACTATTGGAAAAGTCGGTGAAGTCTCCACCGTCTTCATCTTCGCCTTCTGATGTTTCCAGCTTACCCACATCAGCCGCTATAGAAGAAATGGCGGCAGCCATTCTTGGGTAAAGCTGTCGCGGCACTTTCTGCGGGTCAGCGGGAGCGGGCGGAGCCAGAGGGCAAGTTTGTACGGGAAGCTTGATGTGGCCTGGTTCATCAGTGACTTTTTTATTGTAATTCTCCGGGTCATTAACAATGACATCATTGGTACCGGTGTCCTTTTTATTGCCAAAGGATTGGTAGGAAACCACTGGACTGGTCATTAATGCGACGACATTCCCTTTTTCCGGGTCAAATGCCTCACCTTCGAAAATGACATTGGCCATCAATGTACCTGTGACAATCTGATTATTCGCATTTTTAGCCGTCAGATGCATCACACCCTCATCCTGATTGCGTCCTGAGCCGTTTTCAACTTCAAGACAGTGAGTCATCATATTTTCTTTATAATTCCAGCACAGTTTATTTACACCGACTGAGCCGTCCGGCTTGACGTTTTTCCCCACGCCCGCCTTGAAACTGAAACGGACACCCAACTGCGCGATATTTTGATTCATATCGTCCAGATACGAAGCCATGCTTCCAAACGGAATAGCACTATCCGTGGCCTTGGCATTATTTGTTTTTAACAACTTCCAGCCGGTACCAAAGTTTGTGGCTTGTGTATTTTTTTCATCGTTACGATAGAGATAGTCGGCCTGAATGAACGTCAGATCGTAATGGGAAAATGCCTTGCTAAAGGCGGTGGCATAATTTTCGATGGAAAATTTATCAACATCACTTTTTCCATTACGTCCTGGATGAAAACTGATGAAAAAATCGACCTGATCAATCGCCCGCGAGTTATCCGGGCCGATCAGATCGACACGTTCGAGCACCAGATATTTATCCTGACTGTCCGGAGGTTGCTTACAGGGTAAGTCCTCCGTATTGAATTCGTCATCTGCAACTTTCTGATTAGTTGAGCTGTAGCAGCGGTGACTGGTGAAATAACCTCGTGCCTGAGTATTGTCCCATTTAATGTAATCATTCTTATCACTCGGTTCTTCATTTGGCTTATTATTAAAACGCGTGGCGTAAGCTTTTCCTTTTTCATCGGAAGTTAAAATGTCAGGGTTATAGAGAGGGTTAACGATAAAATCTAATTCACCATCCGCATCGACATCGGTGGTTAGTTGAATGTTATCTTTATTTACAAACTGTAAAAAGCCATGAATTTCACCTGCAAGTATATTGGTCAGATTTTCCCTTGCAACTGATTCGATTTGTTTTTTCTTATACAGGGAGAATGAGGTGAATACGACACCCATAATGCCCATGACGATAATCATTTCCAATAAGGTAAACCCTTTACTGTTTCTTACCCCTGGCATACACATTCTCATCATTTCAACGTCATCGAAAATGAGCCTGCAACAATAATCGCGGCAGGCTCCTGTTTTAATAAAGGATAGTTTTAACGCTTTACTTATTTACTGCCTAACACCAGCGCGTTGTCTGAACCGACGGAGCTATCACAAAAACCAGTGCCAACAATGGTTTCTGGAGTTAATTTGTCTTCAGTCAGCGTCTTAAGAATCGGCGCTGTAGCTGTGCCTGATAATGACGTTGGCGCCGATGCTAAATCTCCACCTGCAGCAACTTGCGCGGAAGCAACATAGTCCCATTGCCCGCCAATTTGAGATGCAATATTACGACAATCTTCTGTATCAAGACCATTAATAACAAGGTAGAAACCTTTCATCTTCGTATCAGCAGTCGCGTACTTAACACCACCCAATTCGAACGGGTCGTTTGATATACCATTGAAAGCTTCTCCAACGGAAATTTTACCCATTTTAACCAGAGTCGAAATGATTGAGCCTGTTGTATCGGTTGCACTACCGATATCCGATTTAGTCAGTGACGCTGCAGACGCAGTAGCCGGATATTCAGCGCTGTCTTTATAAGCTTCTGTTGTCCCCACACGGACTGAGTTAGTATTATCGGCTAATTCACTGATATCCTGTGCTGTGAAGGCACGGTTTGCCAACACAACTACACCCGCTGCAATAATACCGATAATGCCCAGAACGATGATGATCTCCAGTAAGGTAACACCACGCTGTTTTTTAAGTTCCTGATACTGATTTGCTTTACGCTTTAATGCAGTAATTGCATTTTTCATACCTTAATCCTTAGGCTTGAAATAAATTTTATAAATCACGTAGTAATACGATCCCGCTGGAATAGAGCAAGATTCTTATAAATAAGAAATATATAGACTAACGTCTTAATGTTGTTACTAACGTTTTAAAGGCAGTAGTTCATGGCCATTCCCTTTATAAAAAATCAATCCCATTAACCAGCGCCGGAAATCATAGAGCAAAAAAAAGAATGCGTATAGATAATAAATCGGATCAAACGAATTAAATGTTATTCATATGAACTATTAGGGGGTGTTAATAATAAGATCATTTTGATGAATATTATATATATAGTCATTGCCTGACTTCTAAATATAAATTTTAGTGATCATTCCGGGTTGGCTTTCACATGAGGAAAAGGTGTTTTTTGTACAGTGTTATCAATTGGATAGAAGGTTTTTTATTCCTTTTCTCTATCCATTTTTTCGAGTGAGCCTGTCGGGTAATGGCTGCTGTCAGATAGCTCATTTATTACGTATTTCCGTAACTCTTTTTATGGAATAATGTCATTCGAGCATTTAAAAAATGCCGGACAGGTTGCCCTGCGCGGCGTTTTATTTTCTTCGTATTCCTCAAAATTCATACCGGCATATCAATTAATAGTGCGCGTAACGGTGTAATGGCAGAAACCGTCAGGCTGTTTTCCTGATGGATAAACGCGCCATCGCCACAGGCTAGTTTTTGTAGCTCGCGGCTGACCGAACCCTGCGCATCAATCTGCCCGTGAATTGATTGCAAATAGGCGCGTGGTCCGCGAACCGGCAATGTTATTGCTTCACCCGCCGCCAGTGTCAGTTGATGGATCCACACATTTTGCCGCAGTTGCAGGCTTCCCTTTTCCCCGTCCGGTGAGGCCAGCAGGAAATGCGTCGCCTCCGGCAGTACCATTTTCTGCGTTAACGGATTCTCGTGTTCAGGGCAGGCATCCAGCCACAGTTGCATCCGCGTCAGGGGCTGGGTGGTGCTGGTGTTCAGTTCGCTGTAACTGACATTCGCCTGCGTCGACAGCAACGCAGCTTCACCGGCGCTGACCTGCATGCTGTTGCCTTCGCTGTCGCGGTATTCCGCCGAACCCTGCAACACCAGATTCAGCACATCCACGCGCGGATACGTGCGCGGCTGGAAACTGGCGCCGGGTGACAGCACTTCCTGATTCAGGACGCGCAGGGAAGCGTAGCCCATCAGCTTGGGATCAAAGTAATGGCCGAAGGAAAATGTATACCGTGCCTGGAGCCAGCCAAAGTCAGCGGTACCGCACTCTTTTGCCGTTCTGCTGGTAATCATGGCGGTCGCCTCTCTTAAAAATTTCGATGTATAAATGGTAAGCGTCTGGACGTGTGATTGTTAGCCAGTTAATCTGGTCGCTATATTCAAATTTCCTGAAAGAGAAGAGAATGGCTAAGGATCGCGCACTCACACTGGAAGCATTACGGGTCATGGATGCGATTGACCGCAGGGGGAGTTTCGCCGCTGCCGCTGATGAGCTGGGCCGCGTCCCGTCGGCATTGAGCTACACCATGCAGAAACTTGAAGAAGAGCTGGATGTGGTGTTATTTGACCGTTCAGGTCATCGGACAAAATTCACCAATGTTGGCCGGATGTTGCTCGAACGTGGACGAGTATTGCTGGAAGCCGCAGATAAACTGACAGTGGATGCCGAAGCACTGGCCCGCGGTTGGGAAACGCACATCACCATCGTGTGTGAAGCGTTATCGCCCGCTGCGCAGTTGTTCCCGCTGATTGAAAAGCTGGCGCTGAAAGCCAATACGCAGGTGTCTCTGTTAACCGAAGTGCTGGCCGGTGCGTGGGAACGTCTCGAGCAAGGCCGGGCGGATATTGTGATCGCGCCGGATATGCACTTCCGATCTTCCACCGAAATTAACAGCCGCAAGCTGTATAAGCTGGCCAGCATATACGTGGCTGCGCCGGATCACCCGATCCATCTTGAAGCGGAGCCGCTGTCTGACGTTAGCCGGGTTAAATACCGCGGGATTGCCGTGGCGGATACCGCCCGTGAGCGCCCGGTATTAACCGTTCAGTTGCTGGATAAACAGCAGCGTCTGACGGTCAGTACCATCGAAGAGAAGCGTAAAGCCTTGCTGGCGGGATTGGGCGTGGCGACGATGCCTTATCCGATGGTCGAGAAAGATATCGAGGAAGGGCGATTGCGGGTGGTGAGCGCGGAATATAACCGTGAAATCGACATTATTATGGCGTGGCGCCGTGACAGCATGGGCGAGGCAAAAGCCTGGTTCCTGCGTGAAATCCCTAAGCTGCTGGCTACGCGGGACGTGAAGTAATGTGTCCTTCCCCGTGTGAAAGGGGAAGGAGCCGAACGAAATCAAAAACGGCTATCGCGGCCGTGCTCAGAGTCTAAATCCTGCGCCGGTCCGGTGGAAATAATCCCGTAAGGATTGATGGTCGCGTGGCTGCGGAAATAGTGATTACGGATGTGCGCGAAATTCACCGTGTCGCGAATCCCCGGCATCTGGTAGATATCGCGCAGGAAACCGTACAGATTCGGGTAGTCGCTGATGCGGTAGCGATCGCATTTAAAGTGTGTGACATAGACGGGATCAAAACGCACCAGCGTGGTCCACAAACGCAGATCCGCCTCGGTCAGCTGATTGCCGGTCAGATAGCGATGTTTGCCCAGTAATTCCTCGGCACGTTCCAGTGCCGCAAAAACACCGTCAACCGCTTCATCGTAGGCTTCCTGAGATGTCGCAAAACCCGCCTTATACACCCCATTATTGATTTGCGGATACACCCACTCATTAATCTCATCAATCTCTGAACGCAACGCCTCGGGATAATAATCCCCGGCTTTGGCACCCACGGCATCAAACGCGCTGTTGAACATGCGGATGATATCGGCGGATTCATTGCTGACGATGGTCTGCTGCTTTTTATCCCACAGGATTGGCACGGTGACGCGGCCGGTGTAATCGTTCTGCGCGCGCAGATAGATTTCATAGGCGTAATTCAGATGATACAAATCATCACCGGTCGCGGCCGGGAAATCGGTGCCGAACGTCCAGCCGTGTTCCAGCATCAGCGGGTGCACGACAGACACCGGGATAATGTCTTCCAGCCCTTTCAGCGTACGCATCAGTAAGGTGCGGTGCGCCCACGGGCAGGCCAGCGAAACATACAGATGATAACGGTCGCGTTCTGCGGTAAAGCCGCCAACGCCGTGTTCGCCCGGCGTCCCATCAGGCGTTATCCAGTTACGAAACTGCGCTGCTGAACGTTTGAAATGACCGCCGGTCGACTTGGTGTCGTACCAGGTGTCCTGCCAAACGCCATTCACTAGTTGTCCCATTTTTCCTCCTTCCCCCTCATCCTTCGAGCCGCCGTGATGCAACCCGAATGATTTAGGGGAGATTTACAGATAAGTAATAAAAAAGGGCGAGGTGATAAATCACATCGCCCTGCAGGTCTGACTTATTGTCTTATTTAATTATAGCGTGGTTGCTGCTCCCTGGTGCCGGGGCAATTACCAGTTTTTCTTGATCAGGCGGTCGATGCTGAATGCGCCAGGGCCGGAAGCAAACAGGACGAAGAATCCACCCGCGATAGACAGGTTTTTCATGAACATCATCTGGTTCACGCCCTGTGCAAAATCAGTGTGGAAGATCAGCGCCGTCAGGATAGTGAAGATGGCGGTGATCAGCGCGGTGGTACGGGTAAAGAAGCCGAACAAGATTGCCAGACCGCCGCCAAACTCTAACAAGATAGTCAGTGGCAGGAAGAAGCTTGGTACGCCCATGGAAGCCATGTAACCCGCAGTCGCGGTGTAACCGTTAATTTTGCCCCAACCTGCAACAATAAACAGAATAGGCATCAGAATACGTGCAACCAGTAAAGCTGTGTCGTGTAACTTGTTCATCTTCGACTCCGAAAGTGGTGCGCCCAAATTGAGCTAAAAGTGTTACCGGTCCGGTCGGAAAATATTTCCTGCCGTTACCGCATCAGTTGATGACGAGATAATAAGTCGGATGAATAAGTTATGTTAGCAAGTAAATCTGTCTGAATGGTTCAAATAAATTGAACAGCCACCGTATTGTTATTCAAAAAGAAAAGGGCTGATTGTTTTTCAATCAGCCCTTTTTGCAGGATGGGTATCACGCTATTTGTTGCCGATGGTCTTGCGAAACAGACGTACCGTTCCCCAGATACCGAAAGCGCGCCGGGACCAGCGAACCACTGCACTGGGATGACGGATACCGTAAACAGCCAGCAGGCTTGAGCCTACGACCAGATATTTACGCATATCCACCAGTTTTACCCAGTAGTGATCCACTTTCGCGGTGGCATCCAGCCAGTCAGAACCGGCCTGAGAAAGCTCGCCACGCTGACGCTCAATTTTGCGCAGCAACCTGACTTTTTCGATAGCACGGTTCGGAATGCTCATAGCTCGTCATCCTTTTCCAGCAGGGCGCGATCGACGTCCAGTTGCTTTCGGGTGAGGCTAAGCAGTGTTGATCGTTTGGCTTTCGCCAGTGTCATCGCGCCAAGGATCACCGCCAGAAGCAGCAACACGCCGGTCGTTGTTGCTATCGCCGTAAGACGATAGGCCGGGTCAATGGCCCAGAATAAAACAACCAGCAAACTCATAAGACCAAAGGCAGTAAAGATCAGGGTAATACCGGCCATAAGCAGTAATTGGAAAATATTGGCCTTTTCCTCTTCCAGCTCAACCACAGCCAGCCGGACACGCGTTTCCACAATGCTCACCACCACGGTGGCAATGCGGGAAACGATGTCAAACAGGCCCTTACCCGGCCCTTGTGGCGAAGGTTTGATCGATTCAGCCATAATCAGCGGCGGGCTAACAGAACGCCAATCACAACACCGACCGCGGCACCAATACCGACGCCCGTCCAGGGTTTTTCATGCACGTAATCGTCAGCTTTACCGGCGATTTCTTTGGTCTGATAGGCAATCTTGTCACCTGTATCACTCAGACGCTCGCGGGTATCTTTGAGCAGGGATTCTGCTTTACCACGCAGTTTATCGAGTTCAGCTTTCGGCTTATCGGTAGAGGTCTGGAGAACTTCTTCCAGAGTATCTGCCAATGACTTGAGTTCAGCGCGCAGTTGTTCTGATGTATTACTAGCCATGTGTAAGTCACTCCATACGTTAACTGATTCGAACTTTTAACATAGCGGATATTCGGGTTATCGCAAATGCGAATTGTCTGTTTCAAAAGGCAAGATCGCTGTAAACCCGCTATGGCGTGAGGCAAAATCTGTCAGTCTGAAAAGCGATTAATGGCCTTCAGCCTCTTTCAGTTCAGACTTCGCTTCTTCCAGTTTTTGCTGTTTCTTGATGATTTTTTCGTGGTCGCCATTAGCCTGAACCTCTTTCAACTCTTGCTCACGTTCGGCAACTTTTTCACGTTTCTCTTCAACACGTTTCTGATTTTCTGCTTTCAGACCTGCATCGGTACAGTGCGCTTTATTTTCACGTAACGCTTTCTCCAGACCGTCAACGCGGTTCTGGTTTTTATGCGCCCGCGCTTCGTCGATCTGTTTCTGGATTTCCTGTTGTTTAGTCACGCAACTTTCCGGCTGAGGTGCGGCAAAAGCGGCAGTGGTAAACAGCAATGCAGGAACAAGAGTGAGGGCAGATAAAGTGATTTTCATCATCGGTTTTCCTTTTGACGTTTAAGCGAATGTGCACTTAATTCCATTTGTTGATGAGTTTTATGAATGCTAGCGTCTAAATTATATTACCGCTGAATATGTGGTGATATGAGACAAATCCTGCGCATGGTCTTATCCGAACTTAAGACGCTCACGATCCAGTTTCGACCCCCAGGTCGTGGCATGTTGAGGTTCGTAGTACTGGATAACGAATCCGGCAGGCAAAATGTCCTGCAATACGGTCTCCGCCAGTTTGCGTTGTGAGGCGGTGTCGAGTTGTACCACCAAAGCATCATTGAGCGGCGTAATGCTTTTGATGTGAATACCGCGCTGGCTCAGCCCCTGATAGACATAAAAACCATCGGGTAACGCGACGCCCGCTCTGGCAGGACGGATTTGCAGCGCACTGGTCGGTGCCGGAAGACGGGATACCGCCAGCCCGATCATAGTCGCCGCCGCCAGCAGCATGAGCAGCAGAGGCCAGATAAATGAACGTTTGAGTAATCTTCGGTTCATTATGCGTTCTTGCCTTTATTTTGACGGTCAGCGTGTTTTTTGCGCCACAGCACGACAATCGAACCGATCAGGCCGCCGACCAGCAGCAAAACAGGGAGCAGCATCAGGCAGTTCATCACCTGATCTTCATATTTCAGGAACAGCGGGGTTTTACCGAGAAAATACCCCAGCGAGGTCAGGATCAGGATCCACAACAATCCGCTCACCCAGTTGAAAAACTGGAAACGGCTATTGTTCAGGCCTGAAAGTCCGGCAATTGTTGGCAGCAGGGTGCGGACAAAGGCCAGAAAACGGCCGACTAACAAGGCGGAAAGACCGTGCTTATGGAAAAGCGCGTGTGCACGTTCATGATAATGCACGGGTAAATGCGCCAGCCAGCTTTGTACTATCCGGGTGTTGCCCAGCCATTTTCCCTGGGCGTAACTCAGCCAGCAACCGAGGCTGGCTGCGGTGGTCAGCAGGAAAATGGTTAAAGGGAAATTCATGGCATCTTTGGCGATCAAAACGCCAACAAGGATCAGCAGGCTGTCGCCCGGCAAAAAAGCCGCAGGCAACAAACCGTTTTCCAGAAAAATAATCATGAATAAAATCAGATACAACGCCCAGACTAATTGGGGATTAGCCAGGGTTTTATAATCTTGTTGCCAGAGGGCATCGATAAGCGAACTGATAATTTCCATCGGTGTTGTAAAACTCCATCATTTTCAGTGGGTCAGCGAAAGACATCAGCGGAGAATTTGTCTCGACGCTGCCTGTTTTGCTGATAAGGTCGCCTCTTCCCTGGCGGGCTTTCTGGTCATGAGTTTTTCGGGGATTTACGCGTCTCCGGGCCTGTTTCACTCGGCATGGACGGGTAAAAAAAGTGGTCTAACTGTAACAAAATAACAATAACTCAGACAGGTAAATATAGCGCGTTGAGACTGATCATTTAAGTCTGAAGCACGTTATGGAAAAGGGTTTTACATTGGCTGACACTACTCGACAGTGCCTGACAGGATTGGCGGGGGCAAAGCAGAGGCACGAAAAAGGCAGGTTGGGAGAATAAACCTGCCTTAAGGGGAATTTATTTAGAATTGAGTACCGGCGGGTCGAGATGAACTACCGGGTTTTCTGAATAAAGATAACGGTCTACGTTAAACTCGAAATCATCGCTGGTCGCGCGGAAAAGCATTTGTTTGGTGTTTTCCAGATGCTGCCACATTGCCAGTTTGGCGGCGTGGGGATCACGGCGGATCAGCGCTTTTAAAATCAGATCGTGTTCTTCACACCAGCTCTCAATGGACTTCTCATCAATGTGCTCATGCAGTTTGCGCCAGTAAGGGTTATGCAAGCGCTGGCTCCACATCTTCTCAACGATGGTCGCCAGCGCACTGTTTTGCGTGGCCTGTGCGACCTGCACATGGAATTTTAAATCCCATTCTGAATCGCGGAAGCGGTCTTCCTGGCGGGCATGCTCCTGAATTTCCATCAGACGCATGATGTCCTGCTTGGTGACTTGTGTGGCGGCGAATTCAGCGATGTTACTTTCAATCAGCTGACGTGCCTGTAACAGCTCAAACGGACCGGCAGTGCCAAACTCGCTGCCACAATCGGGCACAACAAGGTGGCGCTGCTGATTTGACATCACATGAATTCCCGACCCTTTACGGACTTCCACATAACCTTCAACTTCCAGCATGATAATCGCTTCACGCACGACCGTGCGACTGACATCCATTTCATCTGAAATCAGACGTTCAGCGGGCAGCTTTTCGCCAACCGGATACAAGCCTGTTTCGATGCGTTCCTTGAGCGTGGCAGCCAGTTGTTGATATAGGCGTCTGGTGTCTGTGGATTCCATATGAGTGCTCTTTAAAGTAGTGAAACCTGTAAGAAATGAGTGTCGGACAGACCTGTGAACTTATTATACAAGTGCCAGTATACGTTTTACGAAAGTTTGATGCACCGTGCATCGGACAGAAAGGCATGGGAGAAATGTCAGAAAAATGCAAAGCCCGGTAAAGAGAGTTACCGGGCTGACGAACAGACGTTTAGGCTTTTGCGGTTTTCAGCGGAGCCGGGACAGGTTCTACTGCAGAACGGTTCTGCAGGACTGTCCAGATAATGATGGCGCCGAGCAGATCGAACACGGCAAGGGCGGCGAACAGCGGGCTGAAACCGATGGTATCGGCCAGCGCCCCGACCACCAGTGCAAACATGGTACTTGCCATCCAGGCCGCCATACCGGTCAGACCGTTGGCGGTAGCCACTTCGTTACGACCGAACACATCAGATGACAGAGTGATCAGCGCTCCGGACAGTGACTGGTGAGCAAAACCACCGACACATAACAAAGCAATAGCGGCGTAAGGGCTGGTGAACAAACCGATCATGCCAGGGCCAATCATCAGAACCGCCCCCATGGTGACAACCATTTTACGGGAAACGATCAGATTAACTTTGAAGTACTTCTGGAATAACGGTGGCAGATAGCCGCCCAGGATACAGCCGAGGTCGGCAAACAGCATCGGCATCCAGGCAAACATCGCGATTTCTTTCAGATTGAAACCATACACTTTGAACATGAACAGCGGGATCCAGGCGTTGAATGTTCCCCAGGCGGGTTCAGCCAGGAAACGTGGCAGCGCGATGCCCCAGAACTGACGGTTACGCAGGATCTGCCAGGCAGACATTTTCTTGCCGTTGTTGGTCTGATGCTGTGCTTCCTGACCTTCCAGAATGTAGGTGCGTTCTTCTGCGCTGAGTTTCTTCTGATCTTTAGGGTGCTTATAGAACACCAGCCAGCTCAGTGCCCAGATCAGGCTCAGTACGCCGGTAATGATGAAGGCCAGTTGCCAGCTATGCATCACGATGCACCAGACGACCAGCGGCGGCGCAATCATGCCGCCAATAGATGAACCCACGTTGAAGTAACCGACGGCAATAGAACGTTCTTTTGCCGGGAACCATTCGCTGCTGGCTTTGAGGCCGGCAGGGATCATGGCCGCTTCTGCCATACCGACTGCACCGCGGGCGATGGCCAGGCCACCCCAGCTACTTGCCAGCGCCGTCGCCATACAGAAGATGGCCCACATAATAGCGAACATCGCGTAACCGACTTTGGTGCCCATGACGTCGAGAACGTAACCGGCGACCGGCTGCATCAGGGTGTAGCAGGCGGAATAGGCGGCGATAATATAGGAATATTGCTGTGTGGTGATGTTTAACTGGCTCATCAGCGTTGGCGCTGCAGCCGCAATGGCGTTACGTGTCAAATAACCTAATACAGTGCCGCAGGTGACGAGTGCGATCATGTACCAGCGTAACCCTTTAATCTTACCCATTTAACTCTCTCCCAGTAAATAATCCGGCGATGACAACATCAGGCTGTCAGGGCGTATTTCGCACCACCTGAACAAGCGTGGGGGTTCTGGCTTTCCTTAAAGTGTTTTCGGGAACGTTGCCGCCAGATGATTTCACTGGGAGCTGCCCGTGTTATTACGCACTGCGTTATTGTTATCTGTGCGTAAGGGTCCGATGAACGTCCTGAACACCAGAATTACTGCTTCGCCATGGGGCTGACTGCACCCGGGAAGTGTTTTGCCCGGACAACAGCGAAAGGACGTGGCAGGTAATCTCTGACGCTCTTGTCCGGGCGATGCAAAGATAACTTGTCATACAGATTTAAAATTTGAATGACATCACAAAACCACATTTATATTGTGTGGTTACTTAACTTTTTTAACTTCACGGTTATTTACTTGATTTTACAATGAAAACTGTATTTTGATTGATCAGGTTCACACTTTTCTGTCAATGCTTAACAATGACAGCCTGAAAAATGAAACGTAATTGGTGTGACAACTTTACGAAATGATCACATTTATCGTGAGCAGTTAATGAACACTGTTATCTGGTAAAAATTGACCGATGCAGGCCGCCTGAAGGGCAAATGGATTACATAAGCCCTGCTGGCGTGGGAAGAGAGATAATGAGGCCGAAGCCCGGTTGAATGTCCGCAAGCCGGCGCGCACTTTTTAGGTTTTGTCACATTTGGTACGAAATAACTTGTCATACAGATTTAAAGTTTGAGTGACATCACAAAATGACACTCTAATTGTGAGGATAATAAGCACCAGCAGCTGATGACGCTAAAGTCATTATTTTACAGAGAATTAGTTTGTTTTTTTGGAATGAAATCAGTCATTTTAATGGCTTTGGTGCATTAAAAAGTACTGGACGATAGCTTAAATTGGTGTGATAACTTCGCACCATTGAGTGACAACTCTACAGAATTCATGATGAGGAACCTAAGATGGCGCAGTTTTTAACGGAAGACTTCCTTCTCGACACAGAATTCGCACGTCGCCTGTATCACGACTACGCGAAAGATGAGCCAATTTTTGACTACCACTGCCATTTGCCACCTGAGCTGATTGCGCAGGACTATAAATTCAAAAACCTGTATGACATTTGGCTGAAAGGCGATCACTACAAATGGCGCGCAATGCGTACCAACGGTGTGCCTGAGCGGATGTGTACCGGCGATGCCAGCGACCGCGAGAAATTTGACGCCTGGGCTGCAACGGTTCCCCACACGATCGGTAACCCGCTGTACCACTGGACGCACCTTGAGCTGCGCCGTCCGTTTGGCATCACCGGTAAACTGCTTTCCCCGTCTACCGCGGGCGAAATCTGGGAGCGCGGTAATGAATTGCTGGCGCAGGATGCATTCTCTGCCCGCGGCATCATGAAACAGATGAACGTGAAAATGGTCGGCACTACCGATGACCCGATTGATTCTCTGGAACATCATAAAGCGGTGGCACAAGACTCCGGCTTTGATGTCAAAGTGCTGCCAAGCTGGCGCCCGGATAAAGCCTTCAACATTGAAGCGGCAACCTTCGTCGATTACATGAAGAAACTCGAAGCCGCGGCGGATGTCTCCATTACCCGTTTCAGCGATCTGCGTGATGCCCTGAAAAAACGTATGGATCACTTTGCGGCGCACGGCTGCAAAGTGTCAGACCACGCGCTGGATGTAGTGGTTTACGGCGAAGCGGATGATGCGACTCTGGACGGCATTCTGTCCCGTCGTCTGAGCGGTGAAACGCCAACTGCGCAAGAAATTGCTCAGTTCAAAACCGGCGTTCTGCTGTATCTGGCTTCTGAATATCAACGTCGTGAATGGGTACAGCAGTATCACATTGGCGCGCTGCGTAATAACAACACCCGTATGTTCCAGCTGATTGGCGCAGACGTTGGTTTCGACTCCATTAACGACCAGCCACTGGCCGAGCCGCTGTCCAAATTGCTGGGCGCGCAAGGTCTGGCCGGTGGCCTGCCAAAAACCATTCTGTACTGCCTGAACCCGCGTGATAACGAAGTGATCGGCACCATGGTCGGTAATTTCCAGGGTGAAGGGATGCCGGGCAAAATGCAGTTCGGTTCCGGCTGGTGGTTTAACGACCAGAAAGACGGCATGCAACGTCAGATGACACAGCTCGCCAACCTCGGCTTACTCAGCCGTTTCGTCGGCATGCTGACTGACAGCCGCAGTTTCCTGTCCTATACGCGTCATGAATATTTCCGTCGCATTCTGTGCCAGATGATTGGTCGCTGGGTGGAAGAGGGCGAAGCACCGGCAGACATCGAACTGCTGGGCAGCATGGTGAAAAACATCTGCTTCGATAACGCGAAACAGTATTTCCAGATTGAACTGAACTGATCGGCTTGAACTGAGTAGCACGACGGAGCGCAGGTTCCTGCGCTCCTGAAATAAACATTGAAATAACAAACAACTATCCCAACAGATAACGACGGCCATAGGGCAATTTTCCCGCCCTCAAAGACCGGAGTCTGAGCAAATTAAGGTGAATGTGAGATGCAAAGGTTAAATCGCCGTGACTTCCCTGGCCGTCAACATCCGGACAAAATTATTCAATTCGGTGAAGGTAATTTCCTGCGGGCGTTTGTCGACTGGCAAATCGACCTGCTGAATGAACATACCGATCTGGATGCCGGGATCGTGGTTGTTCGTCCGATTGACACTGACTTTCCGCCTTCACTCAGCACGCAGGATGGTCTGTACACCACCATCATCAGCGGTCTGAACGAGCAGGGGGAAACGGTGCGTGATACCCGGATCATCCGCTCCGTTAACCGCGAAATTAATATCTATCACCAGTTTGATGAATACCTGGCGCTGGCCCGTGACCCGAATATCCGCTTCGTGTTTTCTAACACGACCGAAGCCGGTATCAGCTATGTCGAAAGCGACCGTCCGGACGATACGCCTCCGGCCAGCTTCCCGGCTAAACTGACCCGGTTGCTGTTCGAGCGTTTCAACCATTTCTCCGGCGCGGCCGATAAAGGCTGGGTTCTGCTGCCATGCGAACTGATCGACTACAACGGTGAAGCGTTGCAGGAACTGGTGCTGCGTTACGCACAACTTTGGGCATTGCCAGCGGCATTCATCCAGTGGCTGAAAAACAGCAACACCTTCTGCTCAACGCTGGTTGACCGCATCGTTACCGGTTATCCGCGCAGTGAAGTCGACAGCCTGCAGGAAGAACTGGGTTATCAGGACAGCTTCTTCGACAGTGCCGAACACTTCTATTTATTCGTCATTCAGGGGCCAAAAAGTCTCGCGCAGGAACTGCGTCTGGACAAGCTGCCGCTGAATATCCGTCTGGTTGACGACATCAAACCGTATAAAGAACGCAAAGTGGCGATCCTTAACGGCGCACACACCGCGCTGGTGCCGGTGGCCTTCCTGTCAGGGCTGAACACCGTTGGCGAATCCATGAATGATGCGCAAATCAGCCGCTTTGTCGAACTGGCGATCGCTGAGGAAATCTCGCCGATGCTGGATTTGCCACAGGATGAACTGACGTCCTTTGCCCAGGCGGTACTCAGCCGTTTCCGCAACCCGTTCATTCAGCATCAGCTGCTGTCGATTGCCCTGAACGGCATGACCAAATACCGCACCCGCATTCTGCCGCAACTGCTGGCGAGCCAGGAAAAGAATCAGCTTCTGCCTCCGCGCCTGACCTTTGCACTGGCAGCCTTGCTGGCGTTTTACCGTGGTGAACGTAACGGTGAAATTTATCCGCTGCAGGACGATGCACACTGGTTGAGCCGTTTCTCCGAATTGTGGGGTAACGTGCGTAATGGCAGCCTGCCGTTGGCCGGGCTGGTCGAAACCGTGCTGGCAGATGAAGAACACTGGGGACGTGACCTGAATACCGTGCCGGGTCTGACTGCAAAAGTGACCGAACAATTGCAGTCGATTGAAGACCTTGGCATGCGTGACGCGTTGGCGGCTTACAGCTAAGAGAGCAACTATGCAAAGTATCATTCAAATTCATACCGCTGATAACGTCGCCGTCGCGTTGCGCGATATCGACGCGGGCGAGCAGGTCGAAGCAGGCGGTCACACCGTCGTGTTGGCTCAGCCGGTTGCCCGTGGCCACAAGTTTGCCCTTCGCCAGATTGCGGCGGGGGAGAACATTGTTAAATACGGCCTGCCGATCGGGCATGCGCTGACGGCGATTGAGCCGGGTGTGCATATTCATTCGCAAAACGGCAAAACTAACCTGAGTGATCTGGACGAATACCAGTATCAGCCGGATTTCGCCAGCCTGCCGGAACAGATGGCGGATCGCGATGTGCAGATCTTCCGTCGTAAAAATGGTCAGGTGGGGATCCGTAACGAGCTGTGGTTGATCCCGACCGTTGGTTGCGTCAACGGGATAGCCCGCCAGATCCAGACACGTTTCCTGAAAGAAACCAATGACGCGGAGGGTACCGACGGCGTTTACCTGTTCACGCATCCGTTCGGTTGTTCGCAACTGGGTGACGACCATGTGAACACCCGTACTATGCTGCAAAATATGGTACGCCATCCGAATGCGGGTGCGGTGCTGGTGATCGGCCTTGGTTGTGAAAACAATCAGGTGGACGTGTTCCGTGAAACGCTGGGCGAAGTGGACGAAGAGCGCGTGCGTTTCATGACGCTGCAAAAGTTCGACGACGAAGTGGAAGCCGGTCTGGAACGCCTGCGCGAACTGTATGCTGTAATGCGTGACGATAAACGCGTTGCCGGTAAACTCAGCGAACTGAAATTCGGTCTGGAATGTGGTGGCTCTGATGGTTTATCGGGTATCACCGCTAACCCGCTGCTGGGGCGTTTCTCCGACTACGTGATCGCCAACGGCGGCACTTCCGTGCTGACCGAAGTGCCTGAAATGTTTGGCGCAGAACGTATTCTGATGAGCCGTTGTCGCGATGAAAGTACGTTTGAAAAAACCGTTCACATGGTGAATGATTTCAAACAGTACTTCATCGAACATAATCAGCCGATTTACGAGAACCCGTCTCCGGGTAACAAAGCCGGTGGCATCACTACGCTGGAAGAAAAATCGCTGGGCTGTACACAAAAAGCTGGCCAAAGCCCGGTAATGGACGTGCTGAAATACGGCGAACGCCTGACTACGCCGGGGCTGAACCTGCTGAGTGCGCCGGGTAACGACGCCGTCGCCACCAGTGCGCTGGCAGGTGCGGGCTGTCATATGGTGCTGTTCAGTACCGGACGCGGCACGCCTTACGGCGGTTTTGTGCCGACGGTGAAACTGGCAACCAACAGTGAACTGGCCACGAAAAAACCGCACTGGATCGATTTCGATGCCGGACGCCTGATCCACGATGTCAGTATGGATCAGTTACTGGGTGAATTTGTGGATCTGATCGTGGCGATCGCCGATGGCCGCAAAGCCAAAAACGAACTCAATGATTTCCGCGAATTAGCCATTTTTAAAAGCGGTGTCACATTGTAACCGGTCAGGTTTATCGTTAGGATGAAACGGCGTTTCAGTTATGGAACGCCGTTTGCTTTTGCAGCGCAAGACCCCCACGTATGAGACTCCTGACAAATGACGTATTACTGGTTTGCCCAGTCAGTTGGTGTTGTGGCCTTCATGGTCGGCATCACGATGTTTTTCAACCGCAGCGACCGCCGTTTCAAACAACAGCTTTCTGCCTACAGCGCCATTATCGGCGTGCATTTTCTGATGATGGGTGCCGCGCCCGCTGGCATGAGCGCCTTACTGAATTCTCTGCGCACACTGATTTCCCTGCGTACCCGTAACCAGTTGATTATGGTAATTTTCATCGTCCTGACCCTGGTGCTGGGGCTAAGCCGCGCCCATCACTGGATGGAACTCTTACCGGTCGGCGCGACAGTTGTCAGTACCTGGGCGCTGTTCCGCACCAGCGGGCTGACAACCCGGTGCATTATGTGGTGCTCAACCTGCTGCTGGGTGGCACACAACATCTGGCTTGGCTCGATTGGCGGTTCACTTATCGAAGGCAGTTTTCTGGTCATGAACGGTTTTAATATCATTCGCTTCCGCCGCCTGCAATTGCGTGGCATCGATCCGTTTGAGGTCGAGAAGAAGCTAGTGCAGAAGATGGATGAGCAGGGATAGTCCCTGCTTTTTTGTCCTTCATTCGCGTACCCCGCTTATTTTGAATCTGCTCACAGATTGCAATAATAATTCCGCGTTTCCCCCTCTATTGATTCCTTCCGCCTGTTTGCCTCGTTGACAACCTCCGGACGCAGGAGTAATTTCCGATTCCGTGGGAGCGGTCCCACAAAAAGGGAAAGGGAAAAAGGAAAATCATGGACGCTATTCAGGGATTACTGAAACAGATATATGCAGGGAAATTGTCAGCGGTATTCTTAGATGATCTGATTACACGCATTGAGGTTGCCAGAAATCAGATTACCTATACGGCCAAACAGGGATGGGATGAAAAAGATGTGGTATTGATCACCTATGCAGATCAGTTCACGAACAAAGCAGAAAAAACACTTTCAGTATTTGATAGTTTTTATCAGCAGCATCTGGCGGATGTTTTTAATATTGTTCACCTTCTGCCTTTTTATCCTTATTCGTCGGATGATGGTTTCTCGGTGATTGATTATCAGCAGGTCAATCCACTGGCGGGGGACTGGAAAGATATCCGTAAGCTTGGCCAGTCTTCACGACTGATGTTTGATTATGTCTGTAATCATATTTCCGCGAGCAGTGAATGGTTTAAACAATATCTGGCGGGCAATTCGAAATATGAAAACTATTTTATTAGCCTGAACGAAAATAGTGATTTATCTGCCGTGACCCGTCCCCGCAGATCGCCGCTGTTAACGCCTTTCCGCTTTGAAAATGGCGAAACCCGTCATGTCTGGACCACCTTCAGCGCGGATCAGATCGACCTGAATTTTGCGCATCCTGACGTACTGCGCGACATGCTGGACGTGTTACTGAAATACCTGTCGGAAGGCGCTGAATATGTGCGTCTTGATGCTGTGGGCTACATGTGGAAGGAACCCGGCACCTCCTGTATTCATCTGCCCAAAACACATTTACTGGTGAAGCTATTCCGCGCCGTGGTGGAGTATGTTTCACCCGGTACTGTGATTATTACCGAAACCAATGTGCCGCATCAGGACAACATCAGTTACTTTGGTAACGGGTTTGATGAGGCGCAGATGGTCTATCAGTTCCCGCTGCCGCCGCTGGTTCTGCATGCCATTCACAGTGAAAACGGGGAAACGCTGAAACGCTGGGCCGCCGGTCTGGATGCCTGCACACCCGCCACCACCTTCTTTAATTTTCTTGCTTCGCATGATGGCATTGGCCTGAACCCGTTGCGCGGATTACTGCCGGAATCAGAGATCCTCAGGCTGGTGGATGCGCTGCAACAGGAAGGCGCGAGGGTGTCGTATAAAAATAATCCGGATGGCAGCACCAGCCCGTATGAAATCAACGTCACCTATATGGATGCGCTGAACCGGCAGTCGGACGACGACGATATCCGTCTGCAACGCTTCATGCTGGCGCACGCTATTTTGCTGGCATTCCCCGGTGTTCCTGCGGTGTATATCCAAAGTATTCTGGGTTCGCGTAACGATATTCAGGGGGTTGAGAACACCGGGCATAACCGGGCAATTAACCGGCAGAAATATGATGTCACGGAAATTGGACAGATATTATCTGAACCTGATTCATTACGTGCGCGGGTATTTGGTGAACTGAAGAAATTAATTATCTGCCGAACTGAACAGGCGGCATTTCATCCTTCCGCGCCGATGCGGGTCATAGAATGTCATGAAAGTGTGTTTGCCTTTATCCGGGGGCAGGGAAACCAGGAAATAGTGTGTCTGTTTAACCTTTCCGCTAACAATATTCAGGTAACGCTCCCTTCGGGGGATTATCAGGTCTTACCTTATAATCATTCACTGAAATGTGACGGGGAAATAACATTAAAGCCTTATCAGTATATCTGGTTACGCCATTAATTAAGATGTTCCGTTATTTTTTTTGTATTTAAAGGGTGTGATATTTCACAGACCAGTGATTTCGGCTGGCTATAAATTAGCAAAGGAGATGTTCATGAATATAAAAATGAAAAGAAAATATATCCTTATAACTCCGTTATTATTATCCGCATTATGTTTATCGGCCTGTGAGGACGCCAAAGAGAGACAGGTCACCATTGAGTTTATGCATTCTTCGGTCGAGCAGGAACGTCAGGTGGTCATTAATCAGCTGATTGCGAAATTTGAACAGGAAAATCCGCAGATCACCATTAAACCGGTGCCGGTGGAAGAAGATGCCTACAACACCAAAGTGATTACGCTGGCCCGTACCGGCGCACTGCCAGCCGTGATTGAAGTCAGTCACGATTACGCCAAAGTGATGGATCAGGAACAGCTGATCGACCGCGATGCCATCAGGCAGGTGATCGACGGCATAGGTGCTGATCAGTTTTATCCCGGCGTATTGCGCATCGTGCGCACGGAAGAAGGCGAGAATTACACCGGCGTACCGATCCATGGCTGGATACAGGGGATCTGGTACAACAAATCACAACTGGCTGACGCCGGATTCTCTGCGCCGCAAAACTGGCAGGATGTCACCCGCATTGCCACGGCATTTAATCAGCCCGCGCGGAAAAAATATGGCATTGCGTTACCGACCGCCGAAAGTGTTTTGACCGAACAGGCTTTCTCGCAGTTTGCGCTTTCCAACGATGCCAACGTATTTAATGCTCAGGGGCAAATCACGGTTAACACGCCGGAAATGCAGCAGGCGCTGGATTATTACCGTCAGCTCGCCACCTTCTCGATGCCTGGTTCCAATGACGTCATGGAAATCAAAGACGCCTTTATGAACGGCACGGTGCCGATGGCGATTTACTCCACTTATATTCTTCCTGCGGTGTACAGCGAAGGCAAAGCCGGTGACCTTGGTTTTGCCGTGCCGACTGAAAAATCCAAAGCCGTTTACGGCACCATCACCTCACTGACCATCTCCAACGGGCTGGATACGCCTGAACGTGAGGCCGCCGAACGGTGGGTGAGCTTCCTCGAAAAACCGGATAACGCGACAGCCTGGGTGCTGATGTCGCCGGGTGCCGCATTGCCGGTGACCCAAGGCGTGACCGGTAATGCCACCTGGCAAAACAATCCGGTGATCAAGGCATTTGGCACGCTGCCGCAAATGCTGGTGAACGAGTTTGCCAACGTGCAGGTGTTCGGTTCCGTCGGGGAGAAAAACTTCGCAGCAATGGGCGATATCACAGGCTCTGCCGTGCTCAGCGAAATGCTCAATGGCGTGACCGTCGGGAAGAAGGATCCGCAGCAGTCACTGGCGGAAGGGCAAAAGCGTATCGAAGCACTGATGCAAAAACGCTAAACGGAGGAGCCTGAATTGTCAGGGAAGATCATGAAATCACGTAAATTTAACCATTCTGACGGTCGTTTTGCGCTGCTTCTGCTCGCCCCCAGCATCTTTTTGCTGGGGCTGCTGGTGGCGTATCCGATGTTGTCGAATATCCAGATCAGCTTTCTGCAAATCCCGCTGAATCCGCGTCTTGATAACCGGTTTGTCGGGCTGGATAACTACATCAGCATTCTCAGCGATCCGGGCTTTTATCACTCGTTGTGGGTGACGTTCTGGTACACCGCACTGGTCGTCGCGGGCAGTACCGGGCTGGGGCTGGGCGTCGCGTTGTTTTTTAACCGTGAGTTCCGCTTTCGCAAAACGGCGCGTTCGCTGGTGATTTTGTCCTATGTCACGCCTTCCATTTCGCTGGTATTTGCCTGGAAATACATGTTCAACAACGGCTACGGCATTGTGAATGTGATCGGTGCTGACATGCTGCATTTGTTCAGCGATGCCCCGCTGTGGTTCGACAATCCGGTCAGCAGCTTCGTGCTGGTGGTGTTGTTCGCCATCTGGCGTTACTTCCCCTACGCCTTTATTTCGTTTCTGGCGATTTTGCAGACCGTCGATAAATCCCTGTACGAAGCCGCAGGCATGGATGGCGCCAATGCCTGGCAGAAATTCCGCATCGTCACGCTGCCCGCCATCATGCCGGTACTGGCAACGGTGGTCACGCTGCGCGCGATCTGGATGTTCTACATGTTTGCCGACGTCTACCTGCTGACCAACAAGGTCAATATTCTGGGTGTGTATCTCTATAAAACCGCCTTCGCCTTTAACGATTTAGGTAAAGCCGCCGCCATATCCATGGTGCTGTTTGCCCTGATCTTTATCGTGATCCTTCTTGCCAGAAAACGGGTGAATATCAATGGCAGCAACTAACCGCAAGATCCTGCGCAAAGCGGGCTTTTATGCCAGCCTGCTGATTTTCCTTGGCGCGATGTTATTTCCTTTTTTCATCATGCTGATGACCTCGTTCAAAAGCAGTAAAGAGGCGATTTCCCGCCATCCGACGCTGTTTCCGCAGGAGTGGGATTTCCATCATTACGTGGATATTTTCAATCCGCAGATTTTCCCGTTCCTCAGTTACTTCAAAAACAGCCTGACCGTGTCGGTACTGGCGTCCGTGATCGCTGTGTTTTTCGGCATCCTGGGCGCTTATGCGTTGTCACGGCTGCGTTTTAAAGGGCGCGTCACCATCAACGCCAGCTTTTATACCGTCTACATGTTTTCCGGCATTTTGCTGGTGGTGCCGCTGTTCAAGATTATTTCGGCGCTGGGCCTGTATGACACCACTACCGCGCTGGTGATCACCATGGTGGTTCAGACCTTGCCGACGGCCGTGTTTATGCTGAAAAGTTACTTCGACACCATTCCTCACGACATTGAAGAAGCGGCGATGATGGACGGGCTTAACCGGCTGCAAATCATTTTCTACATCACCGTGCCGCTGGCGATCTCCGGCATCATTTCGGTGTTTGTGTACTGCTTTATGGTGGCGTGGAATGACTATCTCTTCGCCTCCATTTTCCTCTCCAGCTCTGCCAATTTCACCCTGCCTGTCGGCCTGAACACGTTGTTCAGCACACCGGATTATGTCTGGGGAAGAATGATGGCTGCCTCGCTGGTGACCGCGCTGCCGGTTGTCCTGATGTACGCGCTTTCGGAGCGGTTTATCAAAGGCAATCTTACTGACGGCGGCGTAAAAGGCTGACGTTAAAACGCATATTGACTGATTAAAGATGAAGGAATATCCGATGAAAAAACTGGTCGCAACCCAGCCGCGTGTGGCTGAACTGATGGATTATGAGGACCGCCCGGTCGCGGCATATGAAGTCAAAATTCGCGTGAAATTTGGCGCACCGAAACACGGTACCGAAGTGGTAGATTTTCGCGGCGTCAGCCCGTTTATTGACGAGGAGTTTTCGGCTGAATGGGGCATGTTTGTCCCCCGTCCGGCGGATGCGCCGCGCGGTATCGTGTTCGGCGAATTCCAGCTCGGCAACATGGTGGTGGGCACCGTTTGCGAAAAGGGCTGCGAGGTGACGGATTACGCGCTGGGCGATGATGTCTGTACTTACGGACCGCTGAGCGAAACGGTGATCGTCAACGCCGTGAACAATTACAAATTGCGCAAAATGCCCGCCGGTGCCTCATGGAAAAACGCCGTCTGTTATGACCCGGCGCAGTTCGCCATGAGTGGTGTGCGTGACGGCAATGTCCGTGTCGGCGATTTCGTGGTGATTGTCGGGCTGGGGGCGATCGGTCAAATCGCTGTGCAACTGGCGAAAAAGGCCGGTGCCAGCATCGTGATTGGCGTCGATCCGCTGGAAAAACGCGGGGAAATTGCGCTGAAAAACGGCGCGGATGCCGTGTTTAACCCGATCGGTACTGACATCGGGCTGGAGATCAAAAAACTCACCGGCAAACAGGGTGCGGACGTCATCATCGAAACCAGCGGCAATGCCCAGGCATTGCAGGCGGCGCTGCGGGGTATCGCTTACGGCGGCACAATTTCTTATGTCGCCTTTGCCAAACCCTTTGCCGAAGGCTTTAACCTCGGGCGGGAAGCCCACTTTAACAATGCCAAAATCGTCTTTTCCCGCGCATGCAGCGAACCCAATCCCGATTATCCCCGCTGGAGCCGTAAACGCATCGAAGACTCCTGCTGGGAACTGCTGATGAACGGCTACCTGAACTGCGAAGACCTGATCGATCCGGTGGTCACGTTCAGCAACAGCGCGGAGAGCTACATGAAATACGTCGATCAACATCCTGATCAGAGCATCAAGCTCGGCATCACTTTCTAAAAGGACTTAGACATGAAAATCGGTACACAAAATCAGGCATTCTTCCCGGAAAATATTCTGGAGAAATTCAAATTTATCAAGGCAATGGGTTTCGACGGTTTTGAAATTGACGGCAAATTGCTGGTAAATCATCTCGACGAAGTGAAAGCCGCTATCGCCCAAACCGGCCTGCCAGTGATTACCGCCTGCGGCGGCTATGAGGGTTGGATCGGTGATTTCATCGAAGAGCGCCGTCTGAACGGATTGCAGCAAATCACTGCGATTCTGGAAGCCCTTTCGCAGGTCGGCGGTAAAGGGATTATCGTGCCCGCCGCCTGGGGAATGTTTACCTACCGTCTGCCGCCGATGACCTCACCGCGCAGTCAGGCGGGCGACCGTCTGGCGGTCAGCGCATCCTTGCGGGAGCTGGAAAATGTCGCCAGACGCACCGGCACCACGGTGTATCTGGAGCCGCTGAACCGTTATCAGGATCACATGATAAACACGCTGGCGGAGGCACGCCGTTATATCGAAGAGGGCGCGCTTGAGCACGTCAAAATTATCGGTGATTTTTACCATATGAGTATTGAGGAGGATTGCCTCAGCGCTGCGTTCCATCAGCAACGCGATCTGCTCGGCCATGTACATATTGCTGACAATCATCGTTACCAGCCGGGCAGCGGAAGCATTGATTTTGGCCGCGCATTTCAGCAACTGAAAGAAGATGGCTACGACGGCTATATCGTCTACGAATGCCGCGTGCGGGCAGAAAATCCGACCCAGGCTTATCAGGATTCACTGACCTATCTTCGCAATTTACTCTGACTGACAGGCCGCGAAATGGAATTTATAACGAAACCGGCAGGAACGCTGAAAGTGGCGCTGGTGGGGGCGGGTCAGGTGGCGGAAAAGGTCCATGTGGCCTGTTACCGCCAGCTTCCGGGGCTTGAACTGGTCGCGGTGGTGGATTGCGATACGGCGCGCGCTCAGGCATTTGCCGGGCGCAACGGTATCGCCCGTGCTTTTACCTCACTGGAAGAGATGCTGGAGGCTGAACGGCCCGACATCGTCAGCATCTGTACGCCCAACCTTTTCCATCATCAGCAAGTGATCACGGCATTGCAGCACGGCTGTCATGTGTTCTGTGAAAAACCGCCTGCCATGACCGCCGCGCAGGCGCTGGAAATGTGGCAGGCGGCGGAACAGGCTGGCCGGCTTCTGGCCTATGACTTTCATCACCGTTTCGCCGAAGATGCGCGCATTTTACGCCAGAAAGTCGCAGCGGGAGAACTGGGTGAGGTTTATGTCACCACCGCGCGTGCCCTGCGCCGCTGCGGCGTGCCCGGCTGGGGCAATTTCACGGATAAAACGCAGTCCGGCGGCGGACCGCTGATCGACATCGGCATTCATATGCTGGATGCCGCCATGTACGTGCTCGGCTTTCCGGCGGTGCGCAAAGTCACCGCGCAGATGTTTCAGAAAATCGGTAACCGCAAAAGTGAAGGGCAGTTCGGAAGCTGGGATCCGCAGAAATACAGCGTGGAAGATTCAGTATTTGCCGCGATTGAGTTCTGCAACGGCGGGTTGCTGCGTCTGGAAACGGCGTTTGCGCTGAATATTCAGCCGCAATCGGTGATGAATGTTGAGTTTTGCGGTGATAAGGCCGGTGCCACACTGTTTCCTGCCCAGGTGTATACCGATGAAAAGGGTGAACTGGTGAGGTTATTCCACCGGGAGGTTGCCGACGATCAGCGCCATGTGCGCAGCGTTCAGGCGTTTGTAGCGGCGGTTCGCGGGGAAACGGTGAGTCTGGCAGACGCGGAACAGGGATACCGGATCCAGCAACTGGTGGCGGCTGTCTATCAGTCGGCAGAGTCGGGGGAGAGCGTGTATCTATGATTCAGCCTCAGATCCTGCCCGAAGCACCGTTTTCACCACATCGCCTGAATAAGTACGGCAGCCTGCATACCTGCGGCAATGGCCGGATTGGTATCCGTGGCTGTCACGAAGAAGCCTATACCGATCAACAGCGGGGCATGTTTGTCGCGGGTTTTTATCACCGTGCGAATACGACCGAAGTCACCGAACTGGTGAATCTGCCGGATATTATTGGTATGCGCATTGAGCTGGACGGCGAAAGTTTATCGCTGCTTTCCGGCACGCTGCTGTCCTATCAGCGTGAACTGCGCACCATGAACGGTGAGCTGTATCGCGAACTGGTCTGGCAGTCGCCCGCCGGTCAGCGTTTCAAAATCGAAACCCGTCGTTTTGTGGCGCTTTCTCCGCTGGCGCTGGTGGCGAGCCGTTTAACTGTTACCGCGCTGGATGCGAATGCACATTTGTGCGTGAGCACCGGCATTGATGCAACGCTCACCAACAGCGGCAGACAGCATCTGAATGAATGTTCAGTGCGGGTTTTCGATCAAAACGTTTTACAAGGCGGTTATCAGACCACAGACGGCCAGCAGCAGGCGGTCATCACCAGCCAGTGCCTGTTTCCTGCCCGCGCCAGCAGCAGTTTTTCGTCGAAAAACCGCCAGTTACTGCAACATATCAGCCTGCCGTTATCTGCCGGTGAAGCGGTGACGCTGGAGAAATTCAGCTGGATTGCCACGTCGCTCGACGCAGATTTCCTGCCAGAAAACACCTTCGCAGCACGCTGCCTGAAGGCCCTGCTGGCACACGCGCAGCAAGGTTACGGACACCTGCTGATGGAAAATACCCGCCACTGGCAGCATTACTGGCAGGCATCACGGGTCTGTGTGGCGTCAGATGATCCCCAGGATCAACGTGCGCTGGATTTTGCGCTGTATCACCTGAAGCTGATGATCCCGGCGCATGACGCGCGCGCCAGTGTGGCGGCGAAAGGGCTGACCGGCGAAGGCTATAAAGGGCATGTTTTCTGGGATACCGAAATATTTATCCTGCCTTTTGCCCTGCTGAATGCGTCTGAACAGGCGCGAAAACTGCTGGAATACCGCTATCTGCATCTGGCGCAGGCGCAGGACAAAGCCCGGCAGAACGGTTATCAGGGCGCACTGTTTCCGTGGGAAAGCGCGTTCAGCGGCGAAGAGGAAACGCCTGAATTTGCCGCGATCAATATCCGTACCGGTCAGCGGCAACGGGTGGCATCGGCGCTGGCAGAACATCATCTGGTGGCAGATATCGCCTATGCCACGGTGGGCTATTTCCAGGCCACGCTCGACACGGAATTTATGCAACAAATGGGACTGGCGCTGCTGAAAGAAACCGCGCGGTTCTGGATGAGCCGCGCTGAATGGCGTGACGACCGGCTGGCAATTCTCAACGTCATCGGGCCGGATGAATACACCGAACATGTTGATAATAATGCGTTTACCAATTATATGGCGCAGTACAACGTCCGGGAGGCCTGCCGGTATCTGCATGAATTTAATCATGAGGACGCCGCATTCTTTGCGCAGGCGGAAGATTTTCTGACGCACCTGTATCTGCCGCAGCCCGATGTGCAGGGTGTGATCGCGCAGGATGATTCCTTCCTCAGCAAACCGCAATGCGACCTGACAGCCTATAAATCCCGGCAGGGCACACAGGCCATTTTGCTGGATTATTCCCGTGCGGAAATCAACGAGATGCAGATTCTGAAACAGGCCGATGTGGTCATGCTCATGCAACTGCTGCCCGCACAGTTCACGCCACAATGTCAGGCTGCCAGTCTCAGTTTTTATGAACCGCGTACGATTCACGACTCTTCGCTGAGTAAATCGGTGCATGCGATTGTTGCCGCCCGGACCGGGCAGGTCGCACAGGCATTGCAGTTTTACCGCGAGGCGTGCCGCATCGATTTGGGCGAAGAACCTCACTCTTCGGACGACGGTATTCATGCGGCCGCCACGGCCGCTATCTGGACGGGGGCGCTGATGGGGTTTGCGGGGCTGGATTATCAGTCAGGCGAACTGCATTTCCGGCCCTCGCTGCCGCAGGGCTGGACGCGGTTACAGTTTCCCCTTTGCTGGCGTGGAACACGCCTGACGGTGTCTATCGAACCCCGGCAATTTACCCTCAGCAAAACGGATGCTCAGCCGCTGAAGGTCTGGATCAACGGCATCTCTCACACATTTACGGAAAGCCTCATTCTGAAAGGATCTCATGATGAAAACTGAACCCCTGCCGCGTGCCGTTATTTTTGACCTCGATGGTGTGGTGGTCGATACCGCGCACCTGCATTTTATGGCCTGGCAACGACTGGCGCAGCGTATCGGGATCCCCATCGATGCTGCGTTTAATGAGCAACTGAAGGGCGTCAGTCGTCAGGAATCGCTGTTGAAGATCCTCGCTGTGGGCGGAAAAACCGGAACTTTTACGCAGGCAGAATGTGACGCAATGGCGGCGGAGAAAAATGACGATTATGTCGGATTACTCGCCGGGCTGACCACGGCGGACATTTTGCCGGGGATCAGTGAATTGCTGCACACGTTGCGTGAACAGAGTGTGCTCACCGGTCTGGCTTCCGTTTCACAAAATGCCCCGCAGGTGCTCATGGCGTTAGGACTGGAGCAGGCTTTCGATTATGTCGCGGACGCCCGCCGGATCACGCATTCCAAACCGCATCCGGAAATTTTCCTCAACGTTTGCGAGGCGCTGAATATCGCGCCGCAGCATGCCGCAGGGATAGAGGATGCGCAGGCGGGGATTGATGCATTACGTGCCGGAGGCATTTTCTCGATTGGCATTGGCGCCACGCTGGAAGGGGCAAATCACCGTCTGGATTCTACCGACGGGCTGTCGTGGGCGGTTATCAGGCAACTATGGTTGCATCATCAGGCTGATATTTAAGGAAAAATTATGGCTCAGATTTCACTGCAACACATTCAGAAAATTTATGACAAACAGGTTCACGTGGTGAAGGATTTCAATCTGGAGATCGCGGATAAAGAATTTATCGTGTTTGTCGGGCCATCTGGCTGCGGAAAATCTACCACCCTGCGTATGATCGCCGGGCTGGAGGAAATTTCTTCCGGCGACCTGCTGATCGACGGCGTGCGCATGAACGACGTCGCACCGAAAGATCGCGAGATAGCGATGGTATTTCAGAACTATGCGCTTTACCCGCATATGTCCGTGTACGACAACATGGCGTTTGGCCTGAAACTGAGAAAGATTGCGCCGGAGGAAATCAGTCAGCGCGTGGAGTATGCGGCCCAGATCCTCGGGCTGAATGAGTATCTGGCGCGACGTCCGGGGGCGTTATCCGGCGGCCAGCGTCAGCGCGTCGCGCTCGGGCGCGCGATTGTGCGTGATGCCAAAGTCTTTCTGATGGACGAACCGCTGTCGAACCTCGATGCCAAACTGCGGGTACAGATGCGGGCCGAAATCAGCAAGCTGCACCATAAACTCAATACGACGATGATTTATGTCACCCATGATCAGACCGAAGCTATGACCATGGCGACGCGGATTGTGGTGATGAAAGACGGCATTATCCAGCAGGTTGGCGCGCCTAAAACGGTCTATAACCATCCACAAAATATGTTTGTGGCCGGTTTTATTGGATCACCTGCGATGAACTTTATCCGTGGTGCGCTGGATGGCAACTTTTTCGTGACGGAAAGCCTGCATATTCCGGTGCCTGAAGACAAACTGACGATATTGAATGCACGGGGTTATCAACGTAAACCGCTGGTACTCGGGATCCGTCCTGAAGATATCGCCGGTGCAGAGCAGCAGAACGCACATTTTGACGCGCGAATTACGGTGGCTGAACTGACCGGAGCAGAATTTATGTTGTATTGCTCGATTGGCGGTCATGAATTTGTCTGCCGTTCAAACGCTAATACTGATTATCAGGCCGGACAATTATTATCCCTGTGCTTTGATATGAATAAATGTCATTTCTTTGATTGTGAAACTGAGGAAGTCATTACCGCGCATTAATAAGTTATTTCACTAACGTGTATAAATAACACGAATTTTAAAAGAGGTTATCCGTTGTTTTAATATCCATCTGCCCCTACTGTAAAAGGAATTATTATAATGAAAATGAAAGTGGCTGCCGCATTATTATGCGGCACAGTCTGCTCGTCGGCTTTTTCCGCTGAGAGCGAAAGCGTAAATAAAAATGAAGATCATAATTCACCGGCAATGCTGACACCGGTACCGATCGGTAACGTTGCGTTACCTGCTGAACCCTGGAAGGTGCAGATCGGCGCCATGCAGGAAACAGAGAACACAGAAGGTCAGGGCGATAAAGACGGCGCTTATGAACCGACGGTATTTGTTAACTTCAGCAAAGGAAAGTGGAACTTCTACGGCGCATTTTATCAGGAAGACCATAACGTCGATTACTCCGAAGATACCCGAAGTGACTGGTTTAATCAGGTCGAATTCGATATGCATTATCAGTTTGTGGATAACGCAGATTATGCGCTGGGGCTGATGCTCGGTTTCAGGAACTATCAGTGGCAATATAATGAAGATAAAAAGAAAGAGGGCAATTCTTATAATACCCAGCGTTATACCATTCAGCCAGACTGGTCGGTGTCGCTTAGTCCTGCGTTGAAATATAACGGCTGGATGGCGTTGTATAATTATTATAACAGTATGGACGATAACGGCTATCTGAATAAAGAGTTTGAAGGTGAAACCGGTTTGAAATACAGTTTCACCGACGATATCGCGATGCAGGTCAGTTATTATTTAGATCGCGGATGGAATACCGGTGACAGCCAGCGCGGGGAATTCGCTAAACAGGAAGCGCGTATCTATTTGCCGGTGAGCTTCGATCTTTTCTCCAGCGGGAAAACTGTGCTGACGCCTTATGCCCGCCGGACGCTGGATACCTATTATTACAATGATGATCGCGGAGAACGCGAAGGAGAAACCGATACGCGATTCGGGTTGTTAATCAATCAGCCTTTACCCAACGGTTTTGCCATCTCACTGGAATATGCCTACGAATTGCAGTTGCACGATAATACCGATGCCAGCGCCAATGCGAAGACCAAATTCCATTATACCGGTGTCGGTGTCACCTATTCTTTCTGATGCCTCTCATCACCCAACCGGAAGCTGTTTTCCGGTTGGGTTTTCTTATTTTCCGGCAGTGATTTCTATGGCGGAATGATTCACCACCAGCTGTGTCGGCACCAGCGTGCGGGAATGCGCGCCGGGACGATCGAAAATTTTATCGAACAGCACACCGCAACCCTGCCAGCCTAATTCGCGGATAGGAATTTCAATGCCGGTCAGCCCCGGAGACAGGATCGGCGAAATATTGTCGCTGCTGTAACCGGTGATGGAAATTTCATCGGGAATGATCTTTTTCTGTTCATGGGCCGCGCGGTAAATGCTCATGACTTTCACGGCATCCGTGGCGAAAACGGCCGTCGGCGGATGCGCCTTTTGCAGCAATGTCGTCGCCGCCAGATAAGCGCTTTCGGTGGTATAACCGCCGTTAATCATCAGGCCCGGTTGCGCAGTCAGACCGGCATCCTGCATGGCGCGTTTATAACCGGCAAGGCGGTCAATGGAAACGTGATAATCCAGCGGCGCGTGCAGGCAGGCAATATCCTGGTGACCGAGCGAAATAAGATGTTCTGTCAGCCGGTAACTGTCCTGAAAATTATCGGTATCGACGGAAAAGACGTGCTGATATGTTCCTTCAATATTGCCAATCACCACCACAGGAACCTGATAATTATCTAACTGTTCCAGAATATATTCATCGGCGGGTGAACTGAGCATTATCACGCCTTTCACCATTTTTTCCGTTATTTTAGCGACACACTTTTGCAGATCTTCTTCGCTATTTTTGGACGTCTGCAAAATAACGTCAAAACCCTCTTCTTCCGCTCTCAGCGCAATGGATTGCAATATTTCGGAGAAGAAAGGGTTCCCGGCGGTTGTTTTGGTCGAACGGGTGGATATCACTAAAATCGCATCAAAACCTTTGGATGTCAGCGCCCGCGCCAGTTTGCTTGGCTGATAATTCAGCGTGCGGATAGCATCCAGCACGCGCTCACGGGCATCTGGCGAAATATTGGTTTGGTTGGTAATAACTCTGGAAACGGTAGATTTGGACACTTTTGCCAGACGGGCAATATCATAAATAGTGACTGCCACAATATATGCACCTCAAATATCCGTATTAAGGACGGGATATTGATAATACGGGGCAGGTCTGAGGTTGTCCATTTTCCCCAGACCTGATGTGGCGGATTATTACTCGTCTAATTTCAGCGGCGGCAACTGCGCAAAAATGCTCAGCAGGCCTTCGCCCCAGCCTTTGCGGATCATGTCGAAATACGGGTGTGTTTCGGTGATCCGGTGCTGTTGCGCGGCGCTGAAGCTGTCTGTCGGATAGGTCATCACATCCAGCGGCAGGCCGACGGAAAGATTACTGCGCAGTGTGGAGTCCATCGAAATCAGCGCACATTGCATCGCCTGATCCAGCGCGGTGTCGTAGCTCAGTACGCGATCGATAATCGGCTTACCGTACTTACTCTCACCAATCTGGAAATATGGCGTGTCGTGCGTGGCTTCGATGAAATTCCCCTGCGGATAAATGTGGAACAGCCGCTGGCTCTCACCTTTAATCTGTCCGCCGAGCAACAGATTGCAGCTGAAATCTGTATTGCCCCCCTGATTTGCGCCGCTGTCCCGTGCAATCACTTCACGCACCGTTTCACCCAGCAGGCTGGCGGCATCGTAAAGCGACTTCACGTTCAGCAGGTTTTCCCGCTCATCGTCTGCGCAGCGACGATGCAGCAGACTGATAATGCTCTGTGTGGTCGCCAGATTTCCGGCACTCTGGATCACCAGCACGCGTTCATCGCTTTGATGAAAAACATGCAGTTTACGGAAGGTGGAAATATGGTCCACTCCGGCATTGGTGCGTGAATCTGAAACAAACACCAGGCCAGAGGACAAGCGCATGGCCACACAGTAAGTCATAAAAAGGTTTCCTCAGGTATTCAGGATCATTGCGGAACGTCGAGTATGGCAACGGCCGCGACAGTGCGCATGTCTTCGCTTCCTCCCCCTAACCGGATACCGCGGACCGGGCATGCATCAAGATAATCTATGCCGATAGCCAGTTTCAAATGCTGATTCGGTTTACAGGTGTTATTGGTGACATCGAAGCTCTGCCAGCGGTCATCCAGCCAGGCTTCCGCCCACGCATGCATGGCCACATGCGCCGAGTCTTCCGAGTAAAGATAGCCGCTGACGTAACGCGCCGGGATGCCCAGGCTGCGGCAGCAGGCCAGGAAAACGTGTGTGTGATCCTGACATACGCCGGTTTGTGCTGAAAAGGCTTGTGAGGCGCTGTCTTTCACCGTGGTGCTGCCGGGGTTGTAAGGCATTTTCAGCAGCAGTTCGCCCATCAGGCTGCACAGACTTTCATGCTGTGCCTGCGGCCGGTAATAACGGCTGGCGAAATCGCGGATCGCGCCATCGGCCAGGGTCAGCGGGCTGGTGCGCAAAAACACCAGCGGCGAGAGATGCCCGCAATTATCGTCTTCCGTATTGTCTTCAATCTCGACCACGCCGTTGGCTTCAATGGTGATCGCCTGATGGGGTTGATCGAGCGTCAGGACATGCAGCACATTGCCATAGGCATCCAGCGTGCGGGTGGCATATTCCGGCAAGGTCAGATCCCACGACAAAATCTTCTGATGGCTGGAATCCTGCGGTGTGAGGCGCAGATATTGCGTGCTGTGTTTAACTTGTTGCGCATAGCTGTAATGCGTCTGATGTGTGACATTCAGTTTCATTATTGGGCCTCCAGATAGGTTTGATGAATGCTCTCAGCGATGGCATTGGTCTGATCCAGAAACTGCATCAACCAGGGGCTGAGACCCATCTCAACAATCTCGTCCATTTCGGTGAAGCGAAGCTGAGCATGAAGGGTATGGACACGGCGGCGTGGCAAATTGCCTGCGCTGCCGCCGATTTCCTCCAGCTGTTCGGCCATGATTTCGACACAGGAAAGCAGAGAACGCGGTAACTCGCGGCGCAGTATCAGCAGCTCGGCAATACGTTTCTGGCTAAGTTGCTGCTTATAAAGCGTGTGGAACGCTTCGCGGGCGCTGACCGCACGCAGCAGCGTGTCCATCCGGTAGTATTCGCGCACCGGATCTTCATCGGCATTCAGTAACTGATTTTTGGCATCCAGCAGGCGGGCGGTGCTGTCCGCACGCTCAAGCATGGTGCCGAGGCGAATAAAGTTCAGTGCATCACTGCGCAGTAATGTGCCGAACATCGCACCGCGGAACAGATGTGAGCGCTCCTTGACCCAGTCGAAGAAAGCGTCTGCACCAGCAGAACCGACGCCCTGACGGCGGATCAGTTTCATCTCTATCCAGGTGGCATTGATGCTTTCCCAGACTTCAGAAGAAAGACTGCCGCGCACCGCATGCGCATTGTTCCAGGCCATCTGCAGGCAACTGAAAATGCTGCTGTGGTTGAAGCTGTCCAGAGCGAAGAAGTTGAGCAGATTACCCATCGACTCCTGCGGATAGTGCTCGTTGAACAGTGTCCGCGTACCGGTCATGGTCAGCGGTACCAGTAAATCATTGTTTTCATCGCGTGCGTTGACGTCACGGATCGACATCATCGACAGCTTATTGGTCACGTCCAGCAGGCGTGCAATATTCTCGGCGCGTTCCAGATAACGCGCCATCCAGTACAGTTCGCTGGCTGTTCTGCTTAGCATGCGTCATCCTCCGTCGGATTTTCTTCCAGCACCCAGGTATCTTTGGTCCCGCCGCCCTGAGATGAATTCACTACCAGCGAGCCTTCTTCCAGCGCTACGCGGGTTAATCCGCCCGGCACCAGACGAATTTCGGCGCCGGTCAGCGCAAAGGGCCGCAGGTCGATATGACGCGGTGCCAGCCCGTTACCGACAAAGGTCGGGCAGGTGGAAAGCGCCAGCGTTTCCTGCGCGATGTAGTTTTCCGGGCGGATGCGCAGTAATTCGCGGAAGCGTTCAATTTCTGCCTTGCTGGCCGTCGGCCCAATCAGCATGCCGTAACCGCCTGCGCCATGAACCTCTTTCACCACCATTTTTTCCAGGTTTGCCAGCACGAAAGACAGATCGCTTTCCTTGCGGCATTGCCACGTCGGCACGTTATTGAGGATCGGATCCTCCGCCAGGTAGTAACGGATCATCTCCGGTACATACGGGTAGATCGATTTATCATCCGCCACGCCGGTACCGATCGCATTCGCCAGCACCACACCACCGGATCGATACACCGACAGCAGGCCGGGAACCCCGAGCATGGAATCGGCGCGGAACGCCAGCGGATCGAGGAAGGCGTCGTCGATACGCCGGTAGATCACGTCAATCTTGCACGGTCCGGCGGTGGTGCGCATAAACACCGCGCCGTCTTTCACGAACAGATCGACACTTTCTACCAGTTCAACGCCCATTTGTTGTGCGAGGAAACTGTGCTCGAAATAGGCACTGTTAAAGCGGCCCGGCGTCAGTACCACGACGGTCGGATCGTTGACGGTGGTGCTTTCGCGCAGGGTTTGCAGTAAGTGGGAAGGGTAGCGGGAAACCGGCGCGATACGCTGCTCGGCAAACAATTCGGGATATAACCGCATCATCATTTTGCGGTTTTCCATCATGTAAGACACACCGGACGGCGTGCGCAGGTTGTCTTCCAGCACGTAGTATTCGCCATCGCCTCCCCGCACCATGTCGGTTCCGGCAATGTGGGCGTAGGTATCACGATGAAGATCGATGCCCTGCATGCAGGGCTGATACTGATCGTTGGCCAGCACTTGTTCGGCGGGCACGATCCCTGCCTTGAGGATCTTCTGGTCATGATAAATATCATGCAGAAAAGCATTAAGCGCCTGAACCCGCTGACGGATCCCGCGATCAAGCATCTGCCATTCGCTGGCCGGAATAATGCGTGGCACGCTGTCAAACGGGATCAGCCGTTCCGCGCCATCATCTTCGCCATAAACATTAAAGGTAATCCCCACCCGGTGAAACAACAGCGCAGCTTCCTCTTTTTTGCGCTGGACTGCCTGTTGATCGGCTTGCTGCAACCACTGCCAGTAGGCCTGATAATGGCTGCGGTGTTTGCCTTCAGCCATCAACATTTCATCAAAAAAGGGTGAATCGGAAAGGTCAATCTTGATCATCATCACCTCACAAACTGGACAGGCTGCAATTGAATCGTTCAATAACAATGAAGATCAGGCATAAAGTGTGCCAGCGTGCAAAACGGGCTGAAAATCAGGTGAAAAGGGGCCGGTCTGCCCTGTTCGGGTGCAGCGCGCTTTCAAGTTGAGTGAAAAGAGGGCAGAAATGATTAGGTTACTGTAAGTATGATCGTTGATGAGGCAATCGCCATTGATGATATGAAAACAACAAAAAAACTTATGGATACATTAATTATGTTTAGTATTTCTGTGCATCATCACATTCGCATTCTCCGGATCCTGATACAAAATTCCCACAATTTCACCATGTGAATACAGTTTCCTCACACCCCGAAAAGCAGGATGCTTTTCACATGCCAACCAGGGACCGGAATGGACACACTTTCCCGCTACTCACTTGATATCTG